>NZ_SCOK01000089.1:0-13015 GCF_005502555.1 Pseudomonas sp. D(2018) | reverse complement strand
AAGCCCTTTGGTTCCTTTCGGCGCTTGAGAAAGGGACTCGTCCGGGGGGACGAAACCAGAAACATCCGCAGAACTCGGCAAGCAGCTGGGCTCAGGACGTTCTAGCAACACTTTACGCAGACATAGCCAATGAATTCACCCCTACAAGACACAGGCCACTCAGACCAGGGTCAGGGTCACGTCGATATTGCCGCGAGTGGCGTTGGAGTAGGGGCACACGATGTGGGCCTTGTCCACGATGGCGCGGGCTTCCTCACGGTCCAGGCCGGGGATGTCGATGCGCAGTTCCACTTCGATGCCGAAACCGGTGGGAATGGCGCCGATGCCCACGATGCCTTCGATGGAGGTATCGGCCGGCAGCTTGTGCTTGTCGCGGGCGGCGACGAACTTCAGTGCGCCGAGGAAGCAGGCCGAGTAGCCGGCTGCGAACAGTTGCTCGGGGTTGGTGCCTTCGCCGCCGGCGCCGCCCAGCTCGCGCGGGGTAGTCAGGCTGACGTCGAGCACGCCGTCGGAGGAGATGGCGCGGCCTTCACGGCCGCCGGTGGCTTCTGCGTAGGCGCGGTAGAGAACGTTTTCGATGCTCATGATGGTTTCCTTTTCAGTCAGGTTTGGATTGCGTGGTGTGCGTGGGTGGTCTGGGTTATCTGGATCAGCCGTCGTGGTTGATCAGCCATTCCGGGTATTGGGCGCCGCTACCGTTGCCGCTGCTTTTCTGCTCGCTGCTCCCGGTATCGGCGAAGCTGGCGGAGGAAAACGCGAGGATGGCGGTGAAGGTGATCAGGGCTTTCATGGCGATTCTCCGATGTAGTTGGTTCGTTAATGTTTGGCGTGCTAAGTAATTCGGTGAGGCAGAATTTACTGCTGAGTTATTTTGCGTGCAAGTTAATTTTTAGAGCATTTTGTTCTACCGCCAAATCAGAAAAGACATAAGCCTCTGGAATGCGCCATGAGTGGAATAGGTGGCGGAGCGGGGCGGGGGTTATGCTGCGGGCCCCGCCCGAGTCGGTGGTCTATATGAATGAGAGCGGGTCTCTTTGATTTTGTTGTTGTAATAACAAAATATTTTGCATTGCCTAGTGAATTTCTAATCGAATTGGCAGTATTGTGGTTTGTATAAAAACAAATCCACCCGCTACCTGGAGTCGAATCCATGCATCCCCGCGTACTTGAGGTAACCGAACGCCTGGTGGAGCGCAGCCGCGCAACCCGCGAGCGCTACCTGGCGATGATTCACAAGGCGGCCAGCGATGGGCCGCAGCGCGGCAAGCTGCAGTGCGCCAACTTCGCCCATGGCGTGGCCGGTTGCGGTGGTGGCGACAAGCAGCGCCTGCGCCTGATGGATTCGGCCAACGTGGCCATCGTCACCGCCTACAACGACATGCTCTCGGCCCACCAGCCTTATGAGGACTACCCGGAAAAAATCCGCCAGGCCCTGCGCGACATCGGTTCGGTGGGTCAGGTGGCCGGCGGTGTGCCGGCCATGTGCGACGGCGTCACCCAGGGTGAGCCGGGCATGGAACTGGGCATCGCCAGCCGCGAAGTGATCGCCATGTCCACCGCGGTGGCGCTGTCGCACAACATGTTCGATGCGGCACTGTTCCTCGGCATCTGCGACAAGATCGTCCCCGGTCTGATGATGGGCGCGCTGCGCTTCGGCCACCTGCCGTCGATCTTCGTGCCGGCCGGGCCCATGCCGTCGGGCTTGTCGAACAAGGAAAAGGCCGAAGTGCGCCAGCGCTACGCCGAGGGCAAGGCCAGCCGCGACGAGCTGCTGGAGTCGGAGATGAAGGCCTATCACAGCCCCGGCACCTGCACCTTCTACGGCACCGCCAACACCAATCAGATGCTCATGGAAGTGATGGGCCTGCACCTGCCGGGTGCGTCTTTCGTCAACCCGAATACCCCGCTGCGCGAGGCGCTGACCGTGGAGGCGGCGCGCCAGGTCACGCGCCTGACGAAGCAGGGCGGGCAGTTCGTGCCCATTGGCGAAATCGTCGACGAGCGCGTGCTGATCAACTCGATCATCGCCCTGCACGCCACCGGTGGCTCCACCAACCACACCCTGCACATGCCAGCCATCGCCCAGGCGGCGGGCATCCAGCTCACCTGGCAGGACATGGCGGACCTCTCCGAGGTGGTGCCGACGCTGGCCCACGTCTATCCCAACGGCAAGGCCGACATCAATCACTTCCACGCCGCTGGCGGCGTGGCCTTCCTGGTGCGCGAGCTGCTCGATGCCGGCCTGCTCCATGAAGACGTCAACACCGTCATGGGGCGTGGCCTGCGCCAGTACACCCGGGAGCCGTTCCTGGAAGACGGCACGCTGGTGTGGCGCGAAGGTTCGGGCAAGAGTCTGGACGCATCCATCCTGCGCCCGGTTTCTACGCCCTTCTCGCCGGAAGGGGGTCTGCGCGTGATGGTGGGCAATCTCGGCCGTGGCGTGATGAAGGTGTCCGCCGTGGCACCGGAGCACCAGGTGGTCGAGGCCCCGGCGCGGGTCTTCCACGACCAGCAGGCGCTGGCCGATGCCTTCAAGGCCGGTGAGCTGGACCGCGACCTGGTGGCGGTGATGCGCTTCCAGGGCCCGCGCAGCAACGGCATGCCCGAGCTGCACAAGATGACCCCCTTCCTCGGTGTGCTGCAGGACCGTGGCTTCAAGGTGGCCCTGGTCACTGACGGGCGCATGTCCGGCGCCTCGGGCAAGATTCCCGCCGCCATCCACGTCTGCCCGGAAGCCTTCGACGGCGGGCCGCTGGCGCGGGTGCGCGACGGCGACCTGATGCGCGTGGACGGCACCACCGGCACTCTGGAAGTTCTGGTAGATGCCGCCGAATTCGCCGCCCGCGAGCTGGCACCCTGGGACCTCGAAGCCAATGTCGGAACGGGGCGCGAACTCTTTGCCTTCATGCGCGAGTCCTTCAGCAGCGCCGAGCAGGGCGCCAGCGCCTTCACCCGCAACCTGGAGAGCCTGAAGTGAAGCTGGCGCTGGTCGGAGACATTGGCGGTACCAATGCGCGTTTCGCGCTCTGGCGCGACGAGGAACTGGAGTCTGTGCGGGTGCTGGCCACCGCCGACTTCGCCGGGCCGGAACAGGCCATCAGTCATTACCTTGCCGGCCTCGGCCTGGCGCTGGGTAGCCTGGGTGCCGTCTGCCTGGCGGTGGCCGGGCCCGTGAGTGGCGAGCACTTCCGCTTCACCAACAATCACTGGCGCCTGAGCCGCTCGGCCTTCTGCCGCACCTTGCAGGTGGAGGAGTTGCTGCTGATCAACGACTTCTCCGCAATGGCCCTGGGCATGACCCGCCTGCGCGAGCACGAAAAGCTGCAGGTCTGTCCCGGCGTCGCCGACCCGGACAGTCCGGCGGTGGTGATCGGTCCGGGCACCGGCCTTGGCGTCGGCACCCTATTGCCGCTAGGCGAAGGGCGCTGGAAGGCGTTGCCGGGGGAGGGCGGACATGTCGACCTGCCGGTGGGCAACCTGCGCGAGGCAACCCTCTGGCAGCAACTGCACGGCCAGCTCGGCCATGTCAGCGCCGAGAACGTGCTCAGCGGCAACGGCCTGCTGCAGCTCTATCGCGCCGTCTGTGCCGTGGACGGTCATGCGCCGCGCCTGGCTTCGCCTGCGGAAGTGAGTGCGGCGGCGTTGGCGGGTGACCCGCTGGCCGAGGACGTGCTGGACCTGTTCTGTGGCTGGCTTGGGCGAGTGGCCGGTAACAACGTGCTGACCCTTGGCGGCCGTGGTGGTGTGTATATAGTCGGCGGCGTGGTGCCGCGCTTTGCAGCCTTTTTCCAGAAGAGCGGCTTCGCCCGCGCCTTCGCCAGCAAGGGCTGCATGAGCGGTTACTTCGAAGGCATCCCCGTGTGGCTGGTGACAGCTGAATACCCCGGCCTGGAAGGCGCCGGCGTCGCCCTGCAACCGTCGCCACTCCGTAGGATGGCGTAGAGCGCAGCGAAACCCATCAACCCCAGCGATGGGTTTCACAGGCTCGCGGAACGCCGCCCGACCGATCCTACCGGCACCTCGTATCACCAGTGTTTGATCAGAACAACAAAGGACGGCCACTGTGAGCCAATCCGGAAAATCCATTCTCCTGGTTGATGACGACCAGGAGATTCGCGAACTGCTAGAAACCTACCTGAGCCGCGCCGGCTTCCAGGTGCGCAGCGTGGCCGATGGCGACGGCTTCCGTCGTGCCATGGGTGAAGAGGCGGCTGACCTGGTGATACTCGACGTGATGCTGCCCGACGAAGACGGCTTCAGCCTGTGTCGTTGGGTGCGCGCCCATCAGCGCCTCGCGCAGGTGCCGATCATCATGCTCACCGCCAGCTCCGACGAAGCCGACCGCGTGATCGGCCTGGAGCTGGGCGCCGACGACTACCTCGGCAAGCCCTTCAGCCCCCGCGAGCTGCTGGCGCGGATCAAGGCCCTGTTGCGTCGCGTCGGTTTCGGTCAGGAGCGTGCGGTGGTCGAGGTGCTGGCCTTCGATGAATGGCGCCTGGACATGATCAGCCATCGCCTGTTTCACCTGGACGGCGAGGAGGTGATCCTTTCCGGCGCCGACTTCGCCCTGCTGAAGCTCTTTCTCGACCACCCGCAGCAGATCCTCGATCGCGACACCATCGCCAACGCCACCCGTGGCCGCGAGGTGATGCCCCTGGAGCGCATCGTCGACATGGCAGTCAGCCGCCTGCGCCAACGCCTGCGCGACACCGGCAAGGCGCCACGGCTGATCCGCACCGTGCGCGGCGCGGGCTACCTGTTGGCGGCGCAGGTGACGCCGCACCACCATGCTTAGGCTGATGCCGCGCTCGCTGCTCGGGCGCATGCTGTTTCTCACCCTGCTGGTGGTGCTGCTGGCGCAGGCGTTGTCCAGCGTCATCTGGGTCTCGCAGCTGCGCGCCAGCCAGATGGAAGGCCTGCTCACCAGCGCCCGCAGCCTGGCGCAATCCATGGTCGCCAGCGTCAGCTACATCCGCTCGCTGCCCATCGGCTACCGCCCCATGGTGCTGGATCAGTTGCGCTCCATGGGCGGCACGCGTTTCTTCGTGTCCCTCAACGACAAGCCGCTGGAGATGCGCGTGCTGCCGGAAACCCCGCGCAAGCGCGCGGTGCTCGACGAGGTGGAAGCGGTGCTGCGCGAACGGCTGGGCAAGCAGGTGGACCTGTCCCTGCACTTCGTCAATCCGGACGATCTGCGCATCTTCAACAGCGGCCTGAAGCTCGACGAACTGCCGCGCTCCTGGGCTCACTACGCGCTGACCCTGGAGCCGGTGAATCCGCCCATTCTGGTCACCCAGATCCAGATCGGGCCCAGCGAATGGCTGTACCTCGCATCCTTGATGCCCGAGCCCTACGCCACGCTGGAAGACCAGGGCCTGCCCACCCAGCAGCTCTGGTTCATCATCCTCACAAGCTCGTTCCTGCTGCTGTTCATCGGCCTGCTGGTGCACTGGCAGAGCCGCCCGCTGAAGCGTCTGGCCAGGGCTGCACGGGAAATGTCCCTGGGGGCGGAAGTGGAGCCCCTGCAGGAAGCCGGTGGCAGCGAAGTGGCCGACGTGAGCCGCGCCTTCAACAGCATGCGCGAACGCATCAGCCGCTACCTCAGCGAACGCAGCCAGTTGTTCAGTGCCATCTCCCACGACCTGCGCACCCCCATCACCCGACTGCGCCTGCGGGTTGAGCTGCTGGAGGACGAGACGCTGCAGGCCAAGTTCAGCCGTGACCTGGATGAACTGGAATTGCTGGTGAAGGGCGCGCTGCAGTGCGTGAAGGACACCGACATCCACGAGAACATCGAGCCGGTGGATCTCAACCACCTGTTGCATGGGCTGATCGAACCCTACCTCGGCTCCGGCCAGGTGACGCTGGAAGGGGAGGCAAGTGCCTCCTATCCCGGCAAGCCCCTGGCCCTGCGTCGCTGCATCGGCAACCTGGTGGACAACGCTTTGAAATACGGCGAGCGCGCGCACCTGCAGATCGAAGACAGCGACGACGCCTTCGTGCTGCATGTCGACGACGAAGGCCCCGGCGTGCCGGAGCAGAAGCTGGAACAGGTGTTCGAGCCGCACTTCCGCCTGGCCGGCCACACGCAGGGCTACGGGCTGGGGCTGGGCATCGCGCGGAATCTGGCGCACAGCCATGGCGGAGAGCTGAGCCTGCGCAATCTGCGTGAAGGCGGCTTGCGGGTGACGCTGTGGTTGCCCAGGCAGGCCTGATTCTTTCCCTCTCCCTTCGGGAGAGGGTGCCTTCGCGCGCATCATCGTTTGTAACCACCCCGTGACCATCCACTATCCCTTTGTTACCCGCGGGCTTGAAGGCCGTGGTTAGACTGCAGGCAAGCGCAAGCACCGACTTGCACAGTCATAAAAACAAGAAGGTATCCCTGTCCATGAATGCCATCTCCCGCCTGGCCGCTGTCGTTTCCCTCGCCTCCCTGTTCCCCCTGTCCGCCCTCGCCGGCGAAGTGGAAGTCCTGCATTGGTGGACGTCCGGTGGCGAGAAGCGTGCCGCCGATACCCTGCAGAAACTCGTCGAAGAGAAAGGCCACACCTGGAAGGATTTCGCCGTTGCCGGTGGTGGTGGCGAGGCCGCCATGACCGTGCTGAAAACCCGCGCTGTCTCCGGCAATCCGCCGTCTGCCGCGCAGATCAAGGGGCCGGATATCCAGGAGTGGGGCGAGCTGGGTCTGCTGGCTGAGCTGGACGAGGTCTCCAGCGAGGGCAAGTGGGATTCCCTGCTGCCCAAGCAGGTCGCCGACATCATGAAATACGACGGCCATTACGTGGCCGTGCCGGTCAACGTGCACCGGGTCAACTGGCTGTGGATAAACCCAGAGGTCTTCCAGAAGGCCGGCGCGACGCCGCCCACGACGCTCGACGAATTCTTCGCGGTCGCCGACAAGCTCAAGGCTGCCGGCTTCATCCCGCTCGCCCACGGTGGCCAGCCCTGGCAGGACGGCACGGTGTTCGAGGATCTGGTGTTCAGCATTCTCGGCCCGCAGGGCTACCACAAGGCCTTCGTCCTGCAGGACAAGGCGACCCTCACCAGCGACAAGATGGTGGAAGTCTTCGCCGCCCTGAAGAAGCTGCGCGGCTACGTCGACCCCGACGCCGCCGGCCGCGACTGGAACAGCGCCACTGGCCTGGTCATCAACGGCAAGGCCGGCATGCAGGTCATGGGCGACTGGGCCAAGAGCGAGTGGAGCGCCGCCGGTAAGGTGGCGGGCAAGGATTACCAGTGCCTGCCATTCCCTGGCACCCAGGGCAGCTTCGCCTACAACATCGACTCCCTGGCCATGTTCAAGCTCAAGGATGAAGCGAACATCCAGGCGCAGAACGACCTGGCGCGCACGGTGCTCGAGCCGCAGTTCCAGCAGTTCTTCAACCAGAACAAGGGCTCCATCCCTGTTCGCCTCGATCAGGACATGTCGAGCTTCGACGCCTGCGCCCAGCAGTCCATGAAGGACTTCAAGGAAGCGGCGGCCGGCGACGGCCTGCAGCCCAGCCTGGCCCACGGCATGGCCGCCTCCAGCTACGTGCAGGGCGCGGTATTCGACGTGGTGACCAACTTCTTCAACGACCCCGCCGCCGACCCGAAGAAGGCCGCGCAGCAACTGGCCGCTGCGATCGAAGCGGTGCAGTAAGCGCGCACCCGGGCGGGCCTTGCCCCGCCGGATTCCAGGTCTGATTTCCGGCACATGCCCAGGCATGTGCCTCGGGATCTGTCGCGCCTGAATTACCTGTAGGAGCCAGCTTGCTGGCGATGCGGAGTTGGTCGGCAACCTCGATGCCGGTCGGCTGCCTCTGTTCGCCAGCAAGCTGGCTCCTACGAGGTCCGTGCCACAGCTCTTTCCTTGCGAGGAGTTATCCATGTCTTCAACCGCAGTCTTCGCCAAGGCCTCACCGCTGGACGCGCTGCAACGCTGGCTGCCCAGGCTGGTACTGGCGCCCAGTGTGCTGATCGTGCTGGTCGGCTTCTACGGCTACATCCTCTGGACCTTCCTGCTGTCCTTCACCAACTCGCGCTTCATGCCCAGCTACAAGTTCGTCGGACTGCAGCAGTACGAGCGCCTGCTGGACAACGACCGCTGGTGGGTGGCCAGCCAGAACCTGCTGGTCTACGGCGGGATGTTCATCGGCATCAGCCTGGTGATCGGCGTGTTCCTGGCGGTACTGCTGGACCAGCGCATCCGCCGCGAAGGCTTCATCCGCACCGTCTACCTCTACCCCATGGCGCTGTCGATGATCGTTACCGGCACCGCCTGGAAGTGGTTGCTCAACCCCGGCCTCGGCCTGGACAAGCTGCTGCGCGACTGGGGCTGGGAAGGCTTCCGCCTGGACTGGTTGGTGGACCCGGACCGGGTCGTCTACTGCCTGGTGATCGCCGCCGTGTGGCAGTCCTCGGGCTTCGTCATGGCGCTGTTCCTCGCCGGCCTGCGTGGGGTGGACCAGTCGATCATCCGCGCGGCCCAGGTGGATGGGGCGAGCCTGCCGACCATCTACCTGCGCATCGTCCTGCCGAGCCTGCGTCCGGTGTTCTTCAGCGCGCTGATGATCCTCGCCCACATCGCCATCAAGAGCTTCGACCTGGTGGCGGCGATGACCGCCGGCGGCCCCGGCTACGCCTCCGACCTGCCGGCGATGTTCATGTACGCCCACACCTTCACCCGCGGCCAGATGGGCCTCGGCGCCGCCAGCGCGATGCTCATGCTCGGCGCGGTGCTGGCGATCCTGGTGCCCTACCTGTACTCCGAACTGAGGAACAAGCGCCATGACTAGCCTGGCCGGAAACCCCGCCTTCAGTTTCAGCCGCCTGGCCATCCACGCCACGCTGTTCGTTGCCTGCGCCGTGTACCTGGTGCCGCTGGTGGTGATGCTGCTGACCAGCTTCAAGACGCCGGACGACATCCGCACCGGCAACCTGCTGTCGCTGCCCGACGTGTTCACCCTGGTGGGCTGGGCCAAGGCCTGGGCCAGCGTTGGCGGTTACTTCTGGAACTCGGTGAAGATCACCGTTCCGGCGGTGATCATCTCGACCCTGCTCGGCGCGCTGAATGGCTACGTGCTGTCCATGTGGCGCTTCCGCGGATCGCAGCTGTTCTTCGGGCTGCTGCTGTTCGGTTGCTTCCTGCCGTTCCAGGTGGTGCTGCTGCCGGCGTCTTTCACCCTCGGCCAGTTCGGCCTGGCCAACACCACCGGTGGCCTGGTGCTGGTGCATGTGGTCTACGGTCTGGCCTTCACCACGCTGTTCTTCCGCAACTTCTACGTGAGCATCCCGAACGCCCTGGTGAGCGCGGCGCGGCTGGACGGGGCGGGGTTCTTCACCATCTTCGGGCGCATCCTGCTGCCCATGTCGGTGCCGACCATCATGGTCTGCCTGATCTGGCAGTTCACCCAGATCTGGAACGACTTCCTCTTCGGCGTGGTGTTCGCCAGCGGCGACACCCAGCCCATCACCGTGGCCCTGAACAACCTGGTGAACACCAGCACCGGAGCCAAGGAATACAACGTCGACATGGCCGCCGCGATGATCGCCGGCCTGCCCACCCTGCTGGTCTACGTGCTGGCCGGCAAATACTTCCTGCGCGGGCTCACTGCCGGCGCTGTAAAAGGCTAGGAGTCGCACCCATGGCAACCCTCGAACTGCGCAACGTCAACAAGTCCTACGGCAGCGGCCTGGCGGACACCCTGAAGAACATCGAGCTGTCCATCGACTCCGGCGAGTTCCTGATCCTCGTCGGCCCCTCGGGCTGCGGCAAATCCACCCTGATGAACTGCATCGCCGGGCTGGAGAGCATCAGCGGTGGCGCGATCATGGTCGATGGCCAGGACATCAGCGGCATGAGCCCCAAGGATCGGGACATCGCCATGGTGTTCCAGTCCTACGCCCTGTACCCGACCATGAATGTGCGCGAGAACATCGCCTTCGGCCTGAAGATCCGCAAGATGCCGGCGGCCGATATCGACGCCGAGGTAGCGCGCGTGGCCAAGCTGCTGCAGATCGAGCACCTGCTGCAGCGCAAGCCGGGCCAGCTCTCCGGTGGCCAGCAACAGCGCGTGGCGATGGGCCGGGCGCTGGCGCGGCGGCCGAAGATCTACCTGTTCGACGAGCCGCTGTCGAACCTCGACGCCAAGCTGCGGGTGGAGATGCGCACCGAGATCAAGCTGATGCACCAGCGGCTGAAGACCACCACCGTTTACGTCACCCACGACCAGATCGAAGCCATGACCCTGGGTGACAAGGTGGCGGTGATGAAGGACGGCATCATCCAGCAGTTCGGCACCCCGCAGCAGATCTACAACGACCCGGCCAACCTCTTCGTCGCCGGCTTCATGGGTTCGCCGCCGATGAACTTCATCCCCCTGCGCCTGCAGCGTCGCGACGGCCGCCTGGTGGGCCTGCTGGACAGCGCCGACGGCCACTGCGAGCTACCCCTGGGCGGCGCCGATGGCGATCTGGAAGGGCGCGAACTGACCCTCGGCATCCGCCCTGAGCAGGTCCTGGTCGGCGCCAGCGACCTGCCGGTCATTCGTGCCGAGGTGCAGGTCCTGGAGCCCACCGGCCCGGATCTCCTGGCCTTCGTCGAGATCAACCAGACCAAGGTCTGCTGCCGTCTGGCCCCCGATGCGCCGGTTCGCGTAGGCGACACCCTCGACCTGCAGTTCGCGCCCGACAAGGTGCTGCTGTTCGACGCGCAAAGCGGCGAGCGGCTGTGTGCACCGGGAAAGGCCCGCAGCCCTGAGCGGCAAGCCAAGGTGGCGCAGCTCAAGGGGCGTTGAGCTGTAGCCCGGATGAAATCCGGGGATTGGCTGGCACGGCCTTCCCGGATTGCGCCTGGGCTACCTGGAAAGACGATCCATCGACGTACAACAATAAAAATCTGGAGTGGACATGAGCACGACGATCAAAGGTTTGTGGGTACTGCCCTGCGCGCTTTTCGCGGTTTCCGGTGTGGCGCAGGCGGTGGAGTTCACCGGCTACATGCGCAGCGGCGCCGGCGGTTCCAGCGAGGGCAGCACACAATCCTGCTTCCAGTTACCGGGGGCGCAATCGAAGTACCGTCTGGGGAACGAATGCGAGCAGTACATCGAACTGGACCTGCGCCAGGACCTGCTCAAGCTCGATGACGGTTCGGTGGTCAGCGTCGAAGGCATGGCGCAGCTCTACAACGAATACGGCCATACGCCCGAGTTCACCGGTGATCACGGCTTCGCGCGGATGAACCAGATGTACGCCGAGTGGAGCAACATGCCGGCACTGGGCGGCGGCTCCTTCTGGGCGGGGCGTCGTTTCTACAAGCGGAACGACATCCACATCTCCGACTTCTACTACTGGAACCAGAGCGCTACCGGCTTCGGCTTCGATGAAGTGGCCATCGGTGACCTCAGATACAGCTATGTGTTCTCGCGCAAGGACAACTACGACCAGGACCCTTACATCAACCGTCATGACTTCAACGTCGCGGGTTTCCAGACCAACCCCGGTGGCGAAGTGGAGCTGGGTGTCAGCTACATCGATAAGCCCGACAGCACGGACGCCCACAGCGGCTGGTCGGTGGCGGCGCAGCACAAGCAGAAGGAATTCCTCGGCGGGGTGAACACCTTCGCCCTGCAATACGGGCGTGGTCCGGGCACTGCGCTGGGCTACACCGGCGACCCGACCCTGGACAACGCCAACCAGAGCTGGCGCGTGGTGGAGTTCTTCGACTGGCAGGTGACCCCGCGCTTCGGTGGCCAGTTCGAGGTGATCTACCAGAAGGACAAGCGCCCCGATGGCGACGACCAGAACTGGTTGTCCGTCGGCGTGCGTCCGAGCTATGCGATTACCGAGCAGTTCAAGCTGGTCACCGAACTGGGCCGCGACCAGGTTGAAGCCCCGGGCGGCACCCGCAAGCTGACCAAGTTCACCATCGCGCCCACCTGGTCGCCGGCCGGTCCCGGTTTCTGGGAGCGTCCGGAAATCCGCCTCTACTACACCTACGCCAGTTGGAACGAAGCCGCCCAGCGCGCGGCCAGCGAACTGGCAGCAGGCTCGGCGCTGTCGGATACCGGCGCCTTCGGCGATGCCCTGCACGGCTCCAACTTCGGTGTGCAACTGGAGTACTGGTGGAAATGACCGGGAACGACGATGACCGCCGGTGAAATCCGCCGTCGCGGGCCGTGCCTGGTGAAGGCGGGGGAGGGTGCTGACCATCCCCTTGCCGGCCTGTTACGTCCGGCGAATGGGCAACCCTTTCGCTGGACCGAGCATCAGGGGCGCGAGCTGCTGCTGGTGGAACATCCGCGCTGTTCGGCGGTGTTCAGCCGCCAGGGCGGCCAGTTGCTGCACTTCCAGCCGTCCGGCGAACGTCCGTTGCTCTGGTGTGCGGCGCGTTGGCCGCGCATCGGTGCCATTCGTGGTGGTGTGCCGGTCTGCTGGCCGTGGTTCGGTCGTCACCCCATGGAAGGTGGTTGGCCGCACCACGGTTGGGCGAGGCTGTCGGATTGGCGACTTATCCACAAGGAGGCCGACACCGACGGCGTGCGCCTGAACTGGCGCCTCGACCTGCATGACTGGCAGGTGGAGCTGGTGACTGAGTTGGGCGAGCGCATGAGCGTGCAATTGGTCACCCGTCACCGTGACAGCGAGCCCTGCGTACTCAGCCACGCGTTGCACGCCTATTGGCGAGTCAGCGATGTGGCGCGGGTCGGGTTACTGGGGCTGGACGGCGCCGAAGGTCGCGACCTGCTGAGCCGCGAGGCGTGCCGGCAGGAAGGTGAGCTACGGGTGATCGACGGCTGCCACACGGTGTTCCGGCGCGGTGGTCGGGTGCGGATTCAGGACGCCGGCTGGCAGCGGCGGTTGTGCGTCGAGGGTGGGCGCAATCCTGGCACCGTGGTCTGGCATCCGGGCAGCCGGCCCTTGGCGGAAGTCAGCTGGTCGGAAGGGCTTGGCTTTCTCTCCGTGCAGGGCGCGGCCTGTGGCGAGGACAGCGTGGAGCTGGTGGCGGGGGAGGAAGCGAGGTTGAGTTTGAAGG
>NZ_SCOK01000088.1:0-13457 GCF_005502555.1 Pseudomonas sp. D(2018) | reverse complement strand
GGGTATCGACGGTGATGACCCACTCATCGGAGGGCTCGGACTGGTTGCCGGCCGGGTCCTGGATGATCACGCTGATGCCGTGGTCGCCATCGCCCAGTTCGGTTTCCGGGGTGAACTCCCAGGTACCATCTTCGCCGACTTCGACTTCACCGATCTTGGTGCCGTTGTCGATGATGATGATGGTGTCGCCCGGATTGCCGTTGCCCTTGATGGTCGGGGTGGTGTCGTCGGTGACGCCGCCCTGTTCGATCGGGCCATGGGTGTCGCCTTGGTTGTCGATGATCTCGGCGATGGGGTTTTCTGGAAGCGCAGGCGGGGTGATATCGATCACCAGGTCCCAGGAATCAGAGGGTTCGGAAACGTTGCCGGCTTCATCGATCACGCGGGTAGTGAGGCTGTGCTCGCCTTCTTCCAGCGGATCCTTTGGCGTGAAGGACCAGTTGCCTTCCGCATCGGTGCGGGTTTCGCCGATCTTCTTGCCATTGTCGTAGATCTCGACCACGGCGTTCCCTTCGGTCTTGCCGGAGAGGGTGGGACGTTGGTCGTCGGTGCTTTCGCCGGGATTCAGTTGACCGGTTTTGACGCCCACGTCATCGAGGACACCGCCGATGGGCGATGCTTCGGGTGCAGTGGTGTCGACGATGAATTCGAACGGTTTCGAAGCCTCGCTGTCGCGGCCGTCGGCGCCACGCTCGACGAAGGTGATGCTGTGCTCACCTTCGGCCAGCGGTTCGCTGGGCGTGAACGACCAGGAGCCATCCTGGGCGACTTTGGTTTCGCCGATCTTCTTGCCGTTGTCGTAGATGCTGATGACGTTGCCGGGAACTTGCCCGGTACCAGCGAAGGTGGGGGTGGTGTCGTCGGTCTTGCTGCCGGATGGGATCACGCCCTGGATGGTGCCTTCGTTGTCGAGCACATACTTCAGGACCGGGGCGGGAGTGCTGGGCTCTGGTGCCGGATTTGTGGGGGCAGGCGCGGGTTTGCTGCCGCTGCTCTTGTTGCTGTTGACAGCGCCCACGCCGGCGCCGGCGCCGAGGGCGCCGCCGACGATCCAGGGCAGGAGGCCGAACGCCGTGCGATCCACGTCGCCTGCGACCATGTCGCCGCCCAGGACCAGCGCCGAAGACTCACCGTCCTGCAGGGCGAGGGCCCCTGCGAAGTCGTCGTCACCATTGGAAGATACGTACGCATAGTACTCGCCGCCCTCGGCCATGCCGACGAGCTCGCAGTTATACTCGAAGAAGTCCTCGATGATGACCGTGGGCTGGTCAAACGGCTCGCCTTCCAGGAAAACATGCAGGTTCTTACCTACTCGGCGAACGGTGATGTTCTCCGGTGCAAGACCTGTTTCCTTGTCCGCCAGGATGAACTTGCCATCGGGTGTGGCCTTGATTTTTGGGGCATTGCCCTTAATGCCTTTGACCAAAGGCAACTCCTGCCGGACTTCCTTGCCGTCCACTAGCAAGAGCTGAATTGTCTGCGTTGCCATATAGCGTTTTTCCCAATTTACTTTGAGCTTTTGACAGTGCGCATTCGCTTCAAGACTTCACGGATTCCGGGAAGCTGATGCTCTGCGCATGGATGACAGGCTCGAAGTGATTCGACTGATGAGTTCGGTGATTTCGAGCAGCAAGGCGTGGTGCCGCCGGAGACATTCCAGGTACACCCTTCCTTGGCTGCATATTTAACCGGCGCAGAAATATTCAATCTTTCTGACGGAGTCTGAATTGGGTGCCGCGGTTGGTAGTCGGGTACTAAAGTGGCGTGCAGGGGCGATCGGTGTCTCGAAAAGAGACGCTGGTAGGGCTGCGGAGTCGTTGGCGTCGTGGCCGGCCTGAGTCGGGAAGCGTGTTCACGCCAGGCCGGACTGGGTCACTGTTGCGTAAGGGCGGGAGATGAGGCCATGCCGGATTCGAAAGCGAACCGGAAAAGTTCGGCGTCGCGGCTGATGCCCAGCTTGCGCATGGCGCTGGCCTTCTGCGAGCTGATGGTCTGCTTGGTGCGGTGCAGTTGCTCGGCGATCTCGTTGATCGAGAGACCGGAGACATAGAGACGCACGACTTCGAACTCGCGCTTGGTTAGCGCCAGGTTCGAAGCGGGGTTCTGGGTAATCCCGGATCGTCCGAGGGCGACGTCATCGGAAGGGAAATAGTTTGAACCCGCGTAGACGGCATGGATCGCCGAAATCAGTTGGTTGGTGTGTTGGGTCTTGCCTAGCAGGGCATTGACCCCGAGTTTGGCCATTTCCTGAGTCAAGGCCGGGTTTTCCATGGTGGTAAAGACCACGATCTTCAGCTGCGGATAAGTTCGCCTCAGGTACGACAACAGTCCCATGCCGTCTCCATACTGTCCGCCGGGCATCACGTAGTCGGTAACCAGGACGTCGCAGGTATGGCTCTGCAGTATTTCGACCAGCGCGCCTGAGTCGGCGGCTGTGCCGAGGATTTCAAGGGTCGGGATGGCACTGAGTTCGTGCTTCAGGCCGGAAAGCAGTGCGGGATGGTCATCCGCGAGCAAGAGTCGGATTTTCATGAGGGAACGCCTACCGTCGGTAAAGACTCGTGCAGTCAATCTAGCTGAAGGCCGAACTCCGGAGAATCGGTCTTTGCAAGAAGGACTTGGCTGACACCCTCGCATACTGCCCCATGGGCCTTGGCGGGACAGGTTTCGGTGGTGCATGGGAAACCGGATCGAGTGCGCATGGTGGCATGTGTCGCTGGCCCAGCCTTGACGATTCAGGTCGTGAATGGGGCGGCGTTGTGTGATCGGCGTGCATACCTTGTGGTCGCACAATTCAGTCGAGATCGAAAACTGTCGACTTCACTGTGCAAGAGTCGTTCTAGTCCGAGTTTTTGCCGCCATCCAGTCGGACAAGTTTGCTATCGCTCCTGGGCGACTTTTCCGCCGAACTCCCCGACGCATAATCGAAGCTTTCTCATGAGGCGGGCCGCTGGGCGGTCCGTAAGCGCCCTGTGCCCACTCCCCAACTTCAGACCCTCAGTCGTTTCCGCCGCTATCAACGCTTGCTGGTATTTGGCGGCGGTACGCTCACGACGTCGATGGTCTTGCTGATGTTCATCATCGAGGCGCGAACGGCCTTGCTCGGACATCTTGAATCCCTGCGCCAGGCCTTCAATGCCGAGCAGGCGGTACTGCTCAAGGAGATCGATGCGCGTGAGGACTCCTTTCGGACCGCTCTCCTGGGGGCCGAGATCATCTGGCGAGATGGCGTGCCTTTCGATAAGTCCCATGCCCACCACTACCGCACTCAGGGCCGACAGTTGTTGCTGGAATCCTCTCCCGAACTTCGCCCCCAATGGGTATTTGGCACCGGCAACGAGTGGGTCGCCGAAGAGGACCTGGGACGATTTTTCAGCCTCGCCCTGCAGGTGGGGCGGGCGACCTCCGTGGACCGGCTGGTGAAGGGCGATGTGTCGTCCAGCTACTTCTACAGCTTGCGGCACAATATCGCGGGGATCATCCCCGCCCCCGATCAAGAGGTGCGAGAGCGTATCGCCGTTGAGCGGGATCGCTTCATGCACCTGCTGACGCGGGATGTGGACCAGCGCATTTTCTGGCCTGTATCGAAGGAAGTGTTCGCCGGACAAAAACCGCTTTACTGGCTGCCGCCCCACACCAACCCATACACCGGGCAAAGGGTGCTACGGATTGCCGGCCCTATACTGGATCGAGGCGCGCCGTTTGCGGCCTTGGTGATGGAGTATTCCCTGCCTCGGCTGTCGGAGTCATTCATGCCAGGCGTGGCGCGTGGTGCCTACACGATCCTGACGGAACGCGCTGAGATCATCAGCGCCACCGAGTCCGAGTATTCCCGGGTTGATGATCTCGATGAGGCGAGCCGCAAGGCGTTACTGCTGCAAGCCGAGCACGGGCGCGTGGAGCACTTCGAGGGTGGTGTGCTGTCTATCGCGGACACCCTAGGCGACACTGGCTGGTTGCTGGTGTTCCGGTATTCCTGGCGAGACTTCATCACTGTGATGGGATGGCCGGTGGGGCTGGAGGCCTTGATGGCTCTGGGAATCGTGGTGCTTATCTGGAGCTGCCTGCTCTACTTCAAGCTGCGAATCATCCGCCCCCTGATCAACCGCTCCCTGCAAGTCTTCGAGAGCGAACAGCTCAGCCGCACGCTGATCGAAACTGCGCCGGTCGGATTGGGGCTGCTGGATGCCAAAAATGCTGAGCCATTGCTGCAGAGCGCGGCGATGACGCAGTTGCAGGCGCGGGTCCGCCTTGGCGGACAGAGCCTTCCAGCAGTGCTTCTCGGTCACTTCCAGCGGTGCAAGGCGCCGCTGGTGCAACTGGACCTGAGCTTCGACACCCATGATGGTCTGACGGTGAGCCTGGCGGTGAGCATGGCGCCGGTGCGCTACAGGGCGCGCGACGCCCTGGTGGTGGCCTTCACCGACATAACCGAGAAGAAGCGCTTGGAGCAGCACTTGCTGGAGGCCCGGGATGCCGCCGACAAGGCCAACGCGGCGAAGTCGTCGTTCCTTGCGGCGATGAGCCATGAAATCCGCACACCGCTGAATGCGATCCTCGGCAATCTGGAGTTGCTGGCCCTTTCCGCCGAGGACTCCCAGCGCGATCGTCTGGAAACCATCCGCCGCTCCTCGGACAGCCTGATGGCCATCGTCAGCGACGTGCTCGATTTCTCCAAGATCGAGGCCGGTGAACTCAGTCTGGAGCACATCGAATTCGATGCCCTGGAAGTGGCTTCTGGCGCCTTGGCCATCTTCACGCCGATAGCCAAATCAAAGGGCCTCACGCTGTTTGGCGAACTGGGTGATACCGCCACTCAGCCGATGCTGGGCGATCCGACACGCCTTGGGCAGGTGCTCAACAATCTACTGTCGAATGCCATCAAGTTCACCGAGCGGGGACAGGTGACATTGCGCATGGCGGTGGACGCTTCCGGTCAGTTGCATATCGAGGTCGAGGATACCGGGATCGGCATGTCCGAAGCCCAGGTCCAGCAGGCGTTTCGTGCATTCAGCCAGACCGATGCCACCATCAACCGGCGTTATGGCGGTACGGGCTTGGGCCTGACCTTGTGCCAGCGCCTGGTCGAGGCCTTGGGAGGGGAGCTGTCAGTGCATAGCGTTCTGGGTAAGGGAAGTGCTTTCCGCTTTTCCATCCCGCTGGGCAACCCCACCGCTATGGTCGATTGCCCGGATTTCAACGGCCAATCCGTCCTGGTGCTGGCCGAGGCCCCTGCTTGCCGAGCGTATCTGGCGGGGTTGCTGCGTGGTTGGGGGTTAAAGGTGGAAACTTTTCAGCATCCTGCGCAGATCGGGGACGAGATCTTCGCCAGAAAACCCATTCTGGTTATTTGGGGGAGTCGTGAGACCTGGCACGTCGATGACGAGAACCGCCTGGTGGAGACTGCAGACTGGATCATCGATTGCAGTGCCGATGGGCCGGTCGAGCCCTTGGCATTTGGCCGACTACTGAGTGCTTCCACCTGCGGTCCCCGGGGGCTGGCCCGTGCCTTGCGTTTCATCCTGCAGGGCGAGCGCCTGCAGGAGAGCGGGGCGTCGCGTCCGACGTTGCCCGGCGAGCTGAGCGTGCTGGTGGCCGAAGACAACCCGGTGAACCGCCGTCTCTTCGAGGAGCAATTGCAGCTGTTGGGGTGCCGCGTATCGATGGTCGAGGATGGCGCGCAGGCGTTGGCCTGCCTGGAGCGAGCGTCGTTCGACGTCCTGCTGACCGACCTGTCCATGCCCGTACTGGATGGCTACGCGCTCGCCAGGCAGGCCCGCGAACGCTGGCCGCTGTTGCCGATAGTGGCGGCTACCGCTCACGTCACACCGCTGGAGCAGGAGCGCTGCCGGGCAGTCGGCATCGCGAGGGTGGTGACCAAGCCGCTTTCCCTGGCCGTGTTGGAGAGGGCGCTGCGTGAGGTGTGTGGGATGGTGGAGGGGGCAACGGCACCTGCGTCCTCGAGTGACGGCGGGTTGCTGGGGGGAAGGGATCTACCGTCCGATATGCTGCACACCTTCAGGCGATTCTGCATCAAGGCCTTTGCGCGGCTTCGTCAAGCGCTGGTTGAGGGGGACCAGGCTTCGCTTCTGCATGAACTGCACGCGCTGAAGGGCGCGCTGGGGGTGTATCGATACCCCGAGGCTTCCCGTCGGCTTGCAGAAATCGAGGTGCGGCTCAAGGCCGGTGAGTCTGCCGCGGCGGCCTGCCTAGAGGCCACTCTGGGAGCGCTGGAGGATGAACTGACGCAGAGCCAGGAAGATGTTCCTTGCCCCTAGAGAGGAGGGCGAGCAAGGGAGAAGTGATCATTCCAGCTATGGTGTTTGGGGAGCGTGATTGATTCAATCGCAATCATTTGATTTCTCGGGCTGGATCCCACCATGGCAACCCTTTCTCAGGATGACGTGCTCCAGCGACTACGTCGCCACCAGTACCTGATAGTCGGGGGCGGTGGTCTGTTGATCACCCTGGCTGTTCTGCTCACCTGCTTGCTGGAAATATGGGCCGTCACACGTGGTCACCTGGACAAGTTGCAGGACGAGGTTTCGCTCGATGCCCGTCAACTGGGGGACTTCAAGACGCGCATCACGGCGAATATGCGCAACAACGTGCAGAGCATCGAGCTGGCCCTCAGGGCCGCTGATTCTGTGGACACGCGATTGTTGAGGGAATTCCAGCTCGGCGACCATGCACTTCGTGTGCAGGCGACAGCGGATGCCCACCCACTCCTGGTGATGGGGGCGTCCACGGAAAACGCGCCGGAGGATGCCTGGCCCTACCTGCAGTTGGCCGCTCGCCTGTCGCCCCTGGTATCTATCACCCGGGAGCGAAGCACGGCTGAGCACAGCATCTATCTCTACAGCAACGACAAGCGTTACCTCCTGGTATCGGAGGTGCCGTGGCCGGGAGATGCCTGGCAGCGCGGACTCGTTTCCCAGCGAGGCCCCCTTCTTGAACGGCTCACCGTTGGGCTGGATCACGTCAAGGATGCGCCTGAGGCAACGGCACGGCGCTCGGAGGCGGAGCTCCATTGGCTTCCGCCCTACGAAAGCCCGTTGACCGGGAAATATGTCCTTCGGACAGCCACGCCCGTTCGTGATGCGACCGGTAAGGCGTTCGGCAACGTGGTGTATGAACTCCCGGTGGACAGCGTGAAGAGACAGCTGTCCGAGTCCGGTGTCAGTGCCGACTACATGATTTTCGATGGCGCCGGTCAGTTGATGGTCAGTTCATCTGGCTCACCGGAAACCGAACGGCTGGAGCTCGCCCGGAAGGCCCTGGACAATGGACTGGGGCGCGCTTACCGGCGTGACTACCAGGGGGGGCAGGTTCTCTACGGATGGGCGCTGGGGCAGAGCGGCTGGACGCTCGTGTACACCCTGGGCTGGCGTGAACTCGCCGACGGCCTGGGCCTGCAGCTCCTGGTGCCGATCCTGACGGCCGCCACCCTGATCCTGATCACCTGGGTATTCCTGCTCCTCATCAAGCGTCGTGTACTGGCGCCCGCGGTACGCCAGTCTCAGCGGGTGTTCGAGAGCGAACAGCTCAGCCGCACCCTGATTCAGACCGCACCGGTCGGGCTCGCCCTGCTCGTTGTGGAGAGCGGCGAGGTCTTGCTGCGCAGCCCGGCGATGCAGGTGATGCAGGATCGTGTAAGCGAGCAGGAGTGCTATCTTCCGGACCAACTCGCGCGTCGATACCGTCAGTACGTCGCCACGGTGTTGCCAGGTGCCCAACCCGAATCGCTGCACGAAGACCTGACCTTCGTTGCGCTCGACGGCGAGGTACTGAACCTTTCAGTCAGCATGGCGCCCGTCCGCTACCAGGATCGGGATGCACTCGTGGCCGCGTTCATCGACATCACCGACAAGAAGCGCCTGGAGCAGTCCTTGCTCGAGGCCAAGATCGCAGCTGACAGGGCCAACGCGGCGAAGTCATCGTTCCTGGCGGCGATGAGCCACGAGATTCGTACACCGCTCAATGCCATCCTCGGCAACCTGGAATTGCTGGCCCATTCTGCGCTCGACTTCCAGCGGGACCGCCTCGACACTATTCGCCGCTCTTCGGACAGCCTGCTGGCGATCGTCAGTGACGTGCTGGATTTCTCGAAGATCGAGGCGGGCGAACTGCGTCTGGAGCGCATCGAGTTCGATGTGCTCGACGTGGCCTCGCGCAGCCTTGCCATCTTCACGCCGACGGCCAGGGTCAAGGGCCTGATGCTTCACGGCGAACTGGGCGATACCGCCACCCAGCCGATGCTGGGCGATCCGACTCGCTTGGGGCAGGTGCTGAACAATCTCTTGTCCAATGCCATCAAGTTCACTGACCAAGGCCAGGTGACGCTGCGGATCCGCGTGGACACCGCGGCATCGCGAGTCGTGCTGGAAGTCGAAGACTCGGGCATCGGCATGTCCGAAATTCAGCTGCAACAGATTTTCCGTCCGTTCAGCCAGGCCGACGAGTCCATCAACCGGCGCTATGGTGGCACCGGGTTGGGCTTGACCCTGTGCCAGCGGCTGACTCAGGCCATGGGGGGAGAAATGTCGGTGCGCAGCGAAGCGGGGCAGGGCAGTCTGTTCCGCTTCTCCTTGCCATTGGAGCCGGGGCTCGCGCCAGGCGAGTGCCCGGTATTCGACGGTGAGCGAGTCCTGCTGCTGGCCGCGATGCCTGAACAGCGCGCTTACCTGGAGCGGGTATTGCTCACCTGGGGTCTTCAGCTGAAGGGCTACCAGCACCCGGCACAGCTGGACGAAGGGAGCTTGGCCACGGCCGATGCACTGGTGCTTTGGGGGGAACGCATGACCTGGTGCGCGGAGGATGAGAACCGCCTCGTGGAGCAGGCTGCTTGGGTTATCGACTGCAGTGCAGAGGGACCTCGCGAGCCGACGGCGGCAGGGCGGGTACTGAGTGCTTCGGTCCACGGATTGAAGGGCCTGGCTTGCGCCCTACAGCATGCGTTGCATGGCCAGCCGTTGCCGACTCGCGTAGCGCCGCAATGGGAGCTTCCCAAGCAATTGCGGGTTCTGGTGGCGGAAGACAATCCGGTGAACCGACGCCTGTTCGAGGAGCAGCTGCAATTGCTCGGCTGCGACCCGTTGATGGTGGAAGACGGCGAGCAGGCCCTGGCACAGCTGGAACGGGAGCGCTTCGACCTCCTGCTCACCGATCTGTCCATGCCGGGCCTGGACGGTTACGCCCTGGCCAGGCTGGCGCGTGAACGGTGGCCGCGAATGCCGGTGGTGGCCGCCACCGCTCACGTCACCCTGCGAGAGCGGGAGCGTTGCCAGGAGGCGGGCGTGGCGCAAGTCCTGACCAAGCCCCTGTCACTTGAGGCGCTGGCAAGGGCTCTGCGGGAAACCTGCGGTACGAACGGGGAGACGGACAACGGAATGAGCGTGCCGATCCCGCTAGCGGATCGGCCTCTCATGGCGCCGGTGAAGCCTGGCTGGCTGGGCGGGTTGGCCCTTCCACCCGATGTGCAGATCGCCTTCGAGAAGGCTTGTGCCGAATCCCATGGTGCGATCCGACAAGCGTTGTACAAGCGTGATGCCGAGGCGGTGCTTCGGGAGCTGCATTCGCTCAGAGGTGCTTTTGGTGTGTTCCAGCTGGAGCAGCTTGCTCAGCAGGCGGCTGAGCTGGACGAGCAGGTACGGCAGCTTGGCTGCCTGGGGGCGGCGGCTTCTATCGAATCGTTCTGCGAGACCCTGGAGTATGCGGTCCTGCGCGCACCGAAGGATGTCGAATCACTGATCGGCAGGTTGGTCGAGCTGGCGACGGCCGGTGCGGGCGGGCAGGTGGCCGGAGAGGTTCGGCACCTGTGCGAGGCGCTCCAGCGGATGGGGGGACGTTGAGGCGGGCACCGGGAAGCCTCCTGGCTTCCCGGTATGTCCAGCATGGAAAGGTAGGTGGCTGTCGCTCCACCTCCCGGTGGAGTGGTCTGCACAACTCACTCTTCCCTCTGAATCCGCGAAGAATCTAAAAAAAAGGGTTACTCAAATGAGTAACCCATGAAGGAGGGGGGTGAATGTCTACATCGTTCGCCGCTTCCCTTCTCAGACGAGAGAGGAAACGGTCGGTCGTTAGACCAGGCTCACGTTGATGTTCTGTTCAACGAGCAGCTCGGTGAGACCCGTGACATACATGTCATAGATTACACCGCCCTGTTCAACAGTCCCGGTCTCGACCCAAGACTCGTTCGGGCCAACCAGCAGTTGCAGACTGTTGGTATCGTCACCGTTGATTACTACCTGAGCCTTGCCATTGGCATTCAGATTGCTGGATTGCCCCAGTTCATCCAGTGCGCTGGCACTCAGTTTCAGGGTATTGCCATTTCCCTGGCCCAAGTCAATTTTCTCGATGCTGCTGATGCGATCGATCAGTGTGTCCATGTCCAGGGACATCTGTTTTGCATCGATGAGCAAGGTATCAATACCGTCGCCGCCGTTGATGGACGTGAAGGTCGTAGTGGCCAAGCCAATCACATCATCACCGCTGCCACCTCGTACCGAGGTCAGCGACTCATTGCTCAGCAAGATGCCCGAGCTGGACTCATCATCAAACAGCATCCACAGGTTGTTGTGGGCTTCTTCTGTGGTCGGTTCCATGTTGAACGCATCAGTGCTGACAGCATTCGACAACGTGGCCGAATGCTGCGGTACAAAGATTTCCAGGGTGTTGGCGGCATCGGTATACACATCATAAACCTTGCCATTTCCACCGCCATGGACACCGCTGTGTACCCATTTCTGCGTGCTGTTCTGCTTCAGCAGCTCAACCGAAGTTTGGCCGCTACCGTCTACCTGCAGCTGGACTTTGCCGCTGTCGGTGACCAGGCCGATTTTACCCAAACGCACGACATCACCTTGAGTGATCTGCAGAACGTTATTAGCGCTGCCAAGATCAAACTTCTCAATGCCGCGCAGTCGTTCACCCAGGACACCGATGTTCAGCACTTTGTCGCTGCCGGTCAGGATCAGGGTGTCGATACCCAGACCACCGTCAATGCGTGTAAAGAGGGTTGAGCTATCGACAGTGATTTTGCCGTTACTGTCAACGCGCTTCAGCGCTCGGGAATCAAGGGCAATTGTGTCATTGCCGCTGCCGCCATACACGACGTCATTCACACCAACGCCAGTGATGGTGTCGTTACCCATTCCGCCAGCAATACGGTCTACGGCGTTTTCACGACCGACGATTGCGTCATTGCCGCTGGTGAACTTGTGAGTCAGTTGCGCGGTTTCGCCATATTGAATCGTGTAGCTACCGGAGTTGACCTTGCCATTGGGGTCTGCCATCCAGGACGGAATAGCGATATCGGCAATGCCGTCGCCGTTCCAGTCGCCCATGGCATGGTTTGTCCCCATGCGATCGCCGTTGTTACCGCTCCACTTGACGGCTTTACCTTCTGCTACCAATTGATCGAGGTCGACAGTGGAGTTGAAGACACCGTCTTTCTGGCCAAACACCAGGTAAGAGGCGCCAGCGTTTCCTTTGCCGTCTACGGTTGCGTTCGGTGCGCCCACCAGGAAGTCATCGACGCCATCGCCGTTGAAGTCGAATCCACCCATGACACCATTGCCGAGCTGTGCATTACCCATGCCCTTGGCTTGCAGAATGAAGCCATCGCGCCCATTCAATTCGCCCAGGTTAATGTCGGACCAGTTCTGCACGTCGCCCTTTTTGCCAAAGACAACGTAGGCGCGACCAGGCGCGTTGCCATCCACGGCGGCGTCACCCCAGTCCGGAGAGCCGATGATGAAGTCAGCTACACCGTCGCCGTTGATATCACCCAATGTGGACACGGTATTCATGGTGCCATAACGGTGTCCGCCATGACCTTCGGCGGTATAGTCCAGGATGACATCACCAAGCAGCTCACCATATTCAGAACCATTCAGGCGAATGCCACGTTGTGCGTAGTTGTCAATTGTCCAGGTCTTGTCGAAACCGCCTTGCTGACCAAACAACAGGAATGCGCTACCGGCATATGTTTTGCCATCTGCGCTGCTGGCTATCGGATACGTCACGACGAAATCGTCAAGGCCGTCACCGTTGACATCGCCTACAGAGTTCAGGTGATCGCCAAAACTGGTATGGCCATCCAGTTTGTTTTCATTGATGACGCTGTACGAGCCCGACGGAAGTTCCGTGGAACCGTAGAAGTTCAGCTTGTCGCCTACCATGTCGATGTTTCGGCCACCGAAGATGGCCTGTGCATCCTTGTCACCATAGATGACGTAAACCTTGTTTTGATCCGAGTCGCTGATAATGGCATCGGCGTAGCCATCAGCGTTGACATCGGACCAGGCGATGTCTGCGGCAGTCCAGCCGGAGCCCCAGCCAATACGTGTGGCTTCGGTGGAGACTTTGGGATCGTATTTGGTTTGTAGTTGAATCGAGGCGGGGCCGTCGCCACGACCATAGATAATATGGGCGCCATCTTCAAAGTGCGAACCGATGATGATGTCGTCATAACCGTCGCCGTTGAAGTCACCGGCACCACGCGCGTGAATACCGGTGTTCTTGTAGTCGCCGAGGGTAAGTTTGGAGCCATCGATTTTGATGCCTTGATCCGCGGTCATCTTATCGATGCCCGCCTTGAACTCAGGCAGGCCGTTCTCGGTGCCATACACAATGTATGCGGCTGACTTGTACTTCTGCTCATTGCCATACTGGGTGGCCGGAGCGGTAACGATGAAGTCATCGATGCCATCGCCGTTGAAGTCGCCTGCGTTTGCAACTTCGTAGCCCAGACCGCCATAGGCAATGGCGCCGGCACCGCTGGACGTGCCTTCGACCGTCAGGGTGAAGGGCAGGGAGTCAACGCTCTCGGTTCCGGTGATGCTCACGTTTCTGGCTGTGAAGATATTCTTTCCAACATCCAGCGTGTGGTTAGCCTGCTGCAGGTCGAACGTCCAGGCTCCTGTGGCATTGGCCGTAGTTGCACCAATCTTAATGCCGTTCAGGTAGATGTGTACGATGCCATCAGGTTCCGCCTGACCTTTCAATTGAGGCTGAGTGTCGTCGGTTCTGGCGCCGCTCTTCAGCCAGCCCTGGTCAAGACCGACATCGTCATAGGCCTGCGTAATGCTGGGGGTGCCCACCGGAGCCGCCAGGTCAACGACGATGCTGAAGGTGTCCGAGGCTTCGCCGAGGTTACCTGCGCGGTCAACAATCACGGCGCGGTAGTTATAAGTATCACTGCCCAAGCCAGATAGCTGATATGTCCATGCACCGCCGTTGACATGGGCTTTACCAAGGTAGTGTTGACCTTCGTAAATATGAACTTCATCGCCCGACTGCAAGCCGGTAACACGACCTTGCAACAGGGGCGATGTATCGTCAGTGTCGGCGCTGATTGAAAATTGACCCACCCTGCCGATTGAAAAATGACCCAGGGCGGCTTGCCGATTTTCACCTCGGCAATTGTGGATAAGCCTAGCAGTCGACAAACCTGC
>NZ_SCOK01000087.1:0-13856 GCF_005502555.1 Pseudomonas sp. D(2018) | reverse complement strand
ACCGGGTGGCTGCCGTCCAGCAGCAGTTCGCGGGACGCCTGCAGCGCCTCGATGCGCGGGGCGATCTGCTTCGGGTCGACGCGGTCCGGCCACTCGCCCATCAGCCCCACCAGGGTGGCGCGGTCGGTGCCGTGGCCGACGCCGGTGGCCGACAGCGAGCCATACAGGCGCACCTCGACCCGCCGTACCTGCTCCAGCAGGCCGCGCTCGCGCAGCGCCGTGGCGAACAGCGCCGCCGCCCGCATCGGGCCCACGGTGTGCGAGCTGGAAGGGCCGATACCGATCTTGAACAGGTCGAACACGCTGATAGCCACGGGGGACAACTCCGGTAGGGATCACTCTTGGCGCCATGATCGGCATTTCACCGAAGTGGCGACTTCCCACACCGACTTGCTCGTATCCAAATACGCCGTGGCCCAAGACGCAGGTCGAATACCTTGCAGGGGCGAATTCATTGGCTATGTCTGCATTACGTGTTGCAAGCACCTGCATCGCCCGTAGGAGCTGACGTGCCAACGAATGGCCCCGCTTCGCTGGCAAGCCAGCTCCTACAAGGCTCTTGGCCAGATGGTCAATCTCTAGCAACAGCTAATGCAGACCTGGCGAATTCATTCGCCCCTACACTGGATGCGTCACGATGAAGGCGCCAACCCACCATTGCCCTGCATCAGCCGCGACAGATAAGTTCTGAGTGCGACCGGATCGGTAGTCAGGCGACGTGTCTGGCACGCATCATCCGGGCGCCCGGGGGCGGGGGCCTGCAGCAGTCCGACAGCCACGCGAGTCCGGAGAACGACAATAAATCCTGCTGTGGACGGACCCCTTCCATGACTCGACCCACCACTTCCCTGCTGGCGGCGACGCTGCTGGCCGCTTCCCTCTTCAACACCCAGGCGAGCCTTGCCGCCGACCCGGAACACTGCTCCACCGTGCATTTCGCCGACGTCGGCTGGAGCGACATCACCGTCACCACCGCCGTCACCCGCCATGTGCTGAGCGAGCTCGGCTACATCACCAAGGTCAAGCGGCTGTCGGTACCCGACACTTACAAGGCCCTGGGCGACGGCAAGATCGACGTGTTCCTTGGCAACTGGATGCCAAGCATGGAAAACGACGTCCGTCCCTACCTGGAAAAAGGCACGGTGGAGAACCTCGGCGCCAACCTCACTGGCGCCAAGTACACCCTGGCGGTGAACCAGGCGGCCTGGGACGGCGGCGTGCAGAGCTTCGCCGACCTGGCGAAGTTCAAGCAGCAGTTGGGCGCGAAGATCTACGGCATCGAACCCGGCAATGACGGCAACAAGCTGATCGACAAGATGATCAAGGGGAACGCGTTCAACCTTGGCGACTTCAAACTGGTGGAGTCGAGCGAAAACGGCATGCTGTCCCAGGTCAAGCGCGCTGAGCACCTCAACCAGTGGGCGGTATTCCTCGGCTGGGAACCGCACCCGATGAACAACCAGTTGAAGATGCATTACCTCGCCGGCGGCGACGACTGGTTCGGCCCGGATTTTGGCGGCGCCACGGTCTACACCAACGTGCGCAAGGGGCTCACCCAGGAATGCCCGAACCTCGGGCAGCTGCTGAAGAACCTGAAATTCAGTCTGGCCATGGAGAACCACCTGATGGAGGCCATACTCAACCAGAGCACCAACCGCAGGCGTGAAGCCAAGGCCTGGCTGAAAGCCAATCCCGACACCCTGGCCGCCTGGCTGCAGGGCGTCACCGCGCGAGACGGCGGCCCGCTCCCGGTTGCCCTCGTCCAGGCCAAAGCACCGTGAAGCGGCGCATTCAGCGATATCCATAGGCCATGTCGTCGCGCAACATATGAACGTCGTAAACCGACAATTGCCAAGGCCTCAAGGCTTTATCGTTGAGTCACCCGATTTCGTCGCTGTCGGTTCCCGTGGATCGACAGACCGCGAGCACTCCGCTCCGGACCGAAGAACACAAGCGGCGGCCTCCCCCGAACAGAGGTCGGCCTAATAAGAAATTTCGGAAGTACGCGCACCTCGGACCGAGGTGCTGAACCCGCCCAGGGAATGGGTTTCGTAACACTGCCAGAGGGCTGTCAGGTTCTCGAAACATTGTTATCCACACAGGCAAGGCAGTCGGCATCACCAGGCTGAGCGTCGTTGAGCGCCGGTTCTGGCTCCATGTAACTGACCTGGATGTCTACTGAAGGGGAAATATCCCATGCAGTCTGGAAAGATCGTGGTTCAAAACCTCTACAAGGTTTTCGGGCAACAACCACAAGAAGCAATCGATTTACTCAAGCAAGGTTGGAGCAAGGAGAAGATCCTGGCTGAGCGCGGCGCCGTAATCGGTGTCAGCGACGTGTCTTTCAGCGTCAACGAAGGCGAGATCTTCGTGCTGATGGGCCTGTCGGGTTCGGGCAAGTCGACCCTGATCCGTCTGATCAACCGCCTGATCGAACCCACTGCCGGCGATGTGTTCATCGACGGCCAGAATGTCGCCAAGCTGCCCAAGTCGCAATTGATCGACCTGCGCCGCCGCGACATGAGCATGGTCTTCCAGTCCTTCGCCCTGATGCCTTCGCGCTGCGTGCTGGACAACGCCGCCTTCGGCCTGGAGGTAGCGGGCAAGAGCAAAAAGGAGCGCGAGAAGCGCGCGATGGAGGTGCTGGAGCAGGTTGGCCTGGCCAGCTTCGCCCACAAGTATCCCCATGAGCTGTCCGGCGGGATGCAACAGCGCGTCGGTCTGGCCCGCGCCTTGGCGGTCGACCCTTCCATGATCATCATGGACGAGGCCTTCTCCGCGCTCGACCCGCTCAAGCGCCGAGAAATGCAGGACGTGCTGCTGGACCTGCAGAAGAAGCACAGCCGCACCATCATCTTCGTATCCCACGATATCGAAGAGGCCATGCGCATCGGTTCGCGCATCGGCATCATGGAAGGCGGCAAGCTGATCCAGGTGGGCACGCCCCAGGAAATCATCGAGAACCCCGCCAACGACTACGTGCGCAACTTCTTCAACACGGTCGATACCAGCCGCTACCTCACCGCCGGCCAGCTCAAGTCCGACAGCGTTCCGCTGTTCGTGCACAACGGCAAGGCGCCCGACGCCCAGACCGTGTGCCAGAAGCTGCAGTCCATGGACAAGCACTACGCCTTCATCGTCGACGAGAAGAACAACTTCCGCGGCTCCATCAGTCTCGAGAAGATCGCCCTGCTGGTTGAAGGCGGTCGCACTCTGGACCTTGAACAGAACCTGCTCAAGCACATCGATCCGGTGCCGGAAGACCTGCCGCTCGACAGCGTCATCCAGCGCCTGGTGATCAATGAAGGGCCGATCCCGGTGGTCGACCAAAGTGGCCGCTACTGCGGCGCGATCAGCAAAGGCCGCCTGCTGAGCCGCCTGCGGGGAGAATGACGATGAGCGAAAAACTGGATCTTGGCAGTTGGGTGAATGACGTCGTTCAGCACCTGCTCGAAAACTACAGCGGCGCCTTCGAAAGCGTCGGCAATGTGGTCAGCGGCTTCTCCGAGCTGATCGAACGCCTCCTGATGTGGCCGCCGGCCTGGGTGCTGATTGCGATCTTCGTCGCCCTCGGCTTCTGGCGCATCGGCGCCAAGTTCGCCGGCTTCACCGCGGTCTCGCTGATCCTGATCGTGATGACCGGCTTCTGGGAGCAGACCGTCGTCACCCTCGGCCTGACCTTCTCCTCAACCCTGATCAGCCTGCTACTCGGCATCCCGCTGGGCATCTGGGCGGCCAGGAGCGAGCGCGTCGCGGTTGTCATCCGCCCGATTCTCGACTTCATGCAGACCATGCCGGCGTTCGTCTACCTAATTCCGGCGGCCATGCTGTTCGGCCTCGGCCGCGTACCCGGCATCATCGCCACGGTGATCTTCGCCATGCCGCCGGCCGTGCGCCTGACCGCGCTCGGCATCCGCCAGGTGAACAAGGAAATCGTCGAAGCCGGTCAATCCTTCGGCTGCACCAGTTGGCAACTGCTATACAAAGTGCAGCTGCCGAATGCCATGCCGTCGATCATGGCTGGGGTCAACCAGACGATCATGATGGCGCTGTCCATGGTGATCATCGCGTCGATGGTCGGCGCCGGCGGTCTGGGTAACGACGTGCTCGCCAGTATCCAGCGTCTGGACATTGGCCTGGGCTTCGAAAGCGGCATGGCCGTGGTACTGCTGGCGATCATTCTCGACCGCATCACCGAAAGTTTCGGGACTCGTCAAACCGCGACTCGTGGCAAGCCCTTCGGCTGGCTGAGCGCCAAGTTGCAACGGCAGCAAGCGCAATAACGCACGCTTCATCTTTCAATGTCAGGGAGTCGCTAATGAAAAGAATGAAAAAAGTCGCTGCACTGGGCCTGCTGGCCTGCGCACTGTCCCAGGGTGCCTGGGCTCAGGAGCCGGAGAGCTGCAAGCAGGTCCGTTTTGCCGAAATCGGCTGGGCCGACATCGCCGCCACCACGGGCGTGGCCATGGTGCTGACCGAGGGACTGGGTTACACCCCGCGCAAGATCATGGCCTCGGTGCCCATCGCCTTCACCGGCGTGAAGAACAAGCAGATCGACGTTTTCCTCGGCTACTGGGCGCCCTCGATGGATGCCGTGATCGAGCCCTTCACCAAGGACAACGGCGTGAAGGTACTGCCGACGCCGAACCTGGAAGGCGCCAAGTACACCCTGGCGGTGCCGACCTACGCGGCTGATGCCGGCCTGAAGAGCTTCCAGGACATCGCCAAGTTCAAGGACCAGCTGGGCGGCAAGATCTACGGCATCGAGCCAGGCAACGACGGCAACCTGCTGATCGACAAGATGATCAAGGGTAACCAGTTCGAGTTGGGTGAGTTCCGCATGGTCGAATCTTCCGAAGCCGGCATGCTGGTCCAGGTGCAACGCGCCGTGAAGAAGAAGGAACCGGTGGTGTTCCTGGGCTGGGCCCCGCACCCGATGAATACCCAGTTCGACATCACCTACCTGGCCGGTGGCGATGACGTGTTCGGCCCGGACTACGGCGCCGCCAAGGTCTACACCGTGGTACCGCCGGACTACGAACAGCGCTGCGCCAACGTCGGCAAACTGCTGAACAACCTGCAGTTCAGCGTCGAGATCGAAAGCCAGCTGATGGAGAAGATCCTGGAGAAGGAAGACCCGGTGAAAGTCGCCACTGGCTGGCTCAAGGCCAACCCGGCCGCGCTGGACAAGTGGCTGGCTGGCGTTACCACCTATGACGGCCAGGACGGCGCCGCTGCCGTGAAGAAACACATCGGCCTGTAATTCCCCGGGCTCCCCGCGAGCCCGTTTCCTTGCAATTCGCCAATCGCGGCCCAGCAACGGGCCGCGCGGGGCACTGTCGCGAAACCCGCCTCAGAACGGGTCATCGACCACGTAGTTGGCTGCCAATCCCACCTGATGGAGCAATACGTATGCGCAAGTTGAAGTCCCTTTGTCTGAAAACCCTCGGCGTCGCCACCCTTGCCCTCGGCATGGGCATGGCCAACGCCGCTGACAAACCAACCCTGAAAATCGGCTTCGTGAACGGTTGGGACGACAGTGTCGCCGCCAGCTACGTCGCGGGCGAAATCCTCAAGGAAAAACTCGGCTATGGCGTCGAACTGAAGCCTGTTGAGCCCGCCATCATGTGGCAGGGCGTGGCCCGCGGTGATCTGGACGCCACCCTCTCCGCCTGGCTGCCCGCCACCCACGGCGAGTACTACGAGAAACTGAAGGACAAGGTCGTGGTGCTGGGCTCCAACTACAAAGGCGCCAAAATCGGCCTGATCGTCCCTGACTACGTCCAAGCCAAGTCCATCGAAGACCTGAACACCTACAAGGCTGATTTCGACGGCAAGATCACCGGTATCGACGCGGGCGCCGGCGTAATGCGCCGCACCGAAGACGCCATCAAGCAGTACAACCTGGACATCAAGCTGATGCCCAGCTCCGGTCCGGCCATGGCCACCGCCCTGACCCGCGCCGAGAAAGCCCAGAAGCCGATCGTGGTCACCGGCTGGATTCCGCACTGGATGTTCGCCAAGTGGAAGCTGCGCTTCCTGGAAGACCCGAAAAAGGTCTATGGCGATGACGAGCACGTCGACACCGTGGTCAACCCTGGCCTGGAAGCCAAGGCTGCCGACGCCACCGCCTTCCTGAAGAAGTTCTCCTGGAGCGGCGAGGAAGTGGGTGCGGTGATGCTGGCCATCCGCGAAGGTGCCAAGCCGGAAGCGGCCGCCAAGGACTGGATCGCCAAGAACCCGGAGCGCGTGGAAGGCTGGCTGAAGTAAGCCCCTCGCGCGTTACCCAGCCCCCACCGGCCTTCGGGTCCGTGGGGGTTTTGTTTTCGCGGCGCCTGCCCCTGCAGCTATTCGACAAACTGCGTCGATTGATCGATCAATCAAATTCCCCCTAGACTGCGCGCTCCCGAATCCCGCACAAACTGGTGGAATTACCTGATGCCCAAGGTCGGAATGCAGCCGATCCGCCGCTCGCAGTTGATCCAGGCGACCCTCGAAGCCGTCGACCAGGTTGGCCTGGGCGATGCCAGCATTGCCTACATCGCCCGAATCGCAGGCGTATCCAACGGCATCATCAGCCACTACTTCCAGGACAAGAACGGCCTGCTGGAAGCCACCATGCGCCACCTGATGAGTGCCCTCAGCAGCGGCGTGCGCCAGCGCCGTGCCGCCCTGCGCGAAGACACTCCACGCGCGCACCTGCGGGCCATCGTCGCCGGCAACTTCGACGACAGCCAGGTCAGCGGCCCGGCCATGAAGACCTGGCTGGCCTTCTGGGCCGCCAGCATGCACCAGCCGTCCCTGCGTCGCCTGCAGCGCATCAACGACCACCGGCTGTACTCCAATCTCTGCTGCGAACTGCGTCGTACCCTGCCCCTGGACCAGGCCCGCTCCGCGGCCCGCGGCCTGGCGGCGCTGATTGACGGCCTGTGGCTGCGCGGTGCCCTGTCGGGTGATGGCTTCAACGTCGAGCAGGCGCTGCACATCGCCTACGACTACCTGGATCAGCAGCTGGCCAAGGCTTCACTGTAGGGGCGAATTCATTCGCCCCTACAAGGACACCACCTACCCAGGAACGAAAAAGCCCGGTCACGCGACCGGGCTTTTTCATTTCAGGCTGATGGGCTGTCAGGCCGCCTCGCCTTGCAACTGGACGACTTTCGGGTGCTTCGGCACTTGCTCCTGTGCTGCCACATCCGCCTTCATTTGCTTGAGCAGGGCGAACATGTAGAGCAGCAGCACCACCGAGAACGGCAAGCCGGCCAGCACCACCACCGTCTGCATGGCGGTGAAGTTGCCGGCGAACAGCAGGCCGATGGTGGCCAGTGTCACGACCACCGACCAGAAGATACGCAGCCAGTTGGGCGCATCTTCGTCCAGGTCGCCTTCCTCGCGGGACAGGTTGGCCAGCATCACCGAACCGGAGTCGGCCGGCGTGAGGAAGAGCACGAACCCGACGCAGATCGACAGACCGATCACGGCCTTGGCCCAGGGGTAATGCTCCAGCAGCAGGTAGATGGACATCGCCGGCTGCTCTAGCGCCGCCTTGCCGAGGTCCGCCGCGTTCTGGTTCATCACCAGATCGATGGCACTGTTACCGAACACCGACAGCCAGGCCAGGGTGAAGCCCAGCGGGATCAGCAGCACGCCGCTGACCAGTTCGCGCACGGTGCGACCACGGGAAATACGGGCTACGAACATGCCCACGAAGGGTGCCCAGGAGATCCACCAGGCCCAGTAGAACAGGGTCCACAGGCCCATCCACTCTTCGCTCTTGCCGGACTGGCCGGTGTAGACATAGAGGTCGAAGGTCTTCAACACCAGGCCATTGAGGTAATCACCCAGGTTCTGCACGAAGCCATTGAGCAGGTGCAGCGTCTCGCCAGCCAGCAGCACGAACACCAGCAGGCCACTGAACAGGATGATGTTGAGGTTGGACAGGCGGCGAATGCCCTTCTCGATCCCGGACACCGCGGCCAGAGTGGCCACCGCGCTCATCACCAGGATCACCGCCAGCAAGGCGCCCTGGCTGTGGGGCAGGCCGAACAGGTATTCCAGACCGGAAGAGACCTGCAGCGACCCGATACCAAGGTTGGTCACCAGGCCCAGCAGGGTCACGAAGATGCCGAAGCAGTCCACCGCATTACCCACGGAGCCCTTCATCAGGCGCTCGCCGAACAGCGGATAGAGCGCCGAACGCAGCGCCAGCGGCTTGTTGTGACGGTAGGCGAAATAGCCCACGGCCAGGCCCACCAGCGCGTAGATGGCCCAGCCATGCACGCCCCAATGGAGGAAAGTGAGCTGCAGTGCCTGGCGCGCGGCGGACTGGCTGCCGGGCTCGCCTTCCGGCGGATTGTAGAGGTGATCGATGGGCTCGGACGCCGCGAAATACAGCAGCGAGATGCCGATGCCCGAGGAGAACAGCATGCCGGCCCAGGCGCCGTAGCTGAAGTCAGGACGGCTGTCATCGGGCCCCAGGCGCAAGTGGCCGTATCGGGAGAAGGCGACATAGAGGACGAAGAACAGATACGCGCCGATGGCCAGCATGTAGTACCAGCCGAAGCTGCGCGACAGCCAGGCCTGGGCCTTGCCGAGCACGCTGCCGGCGCTCTCGGGGAACGCAATCAAGGCAACCGTGAGAAGCATGATGAGCGCGGTGGATCCGAAGAACACGACCGGGTTCAGGCGCACCTTCCCATGGTTTGTTGTTGTAGGAGCTTTACTCATTTGGAAATTCCAGGGCAGTGAAAGCAGGCGCCTCATGGACGCAACGACAGACCCGCGCCAGCGGCCGGCGACGGGTGGCATCCGCCGGCCGAAGGCCTGAAATCGGGTGCGGCGAACTGCCGCATCCCGTTCCATGGTGCGCAGCTTATTCTTTGTTGTTTGAACGTTCAATAAAAATAAAGTAGGCTGGATTTCAACCCGCCCGGAATGGTTCCGGAAGAGGAGGAAACCCCATGCCAAAAGTCGGAATGCAGCCCCTGCGGCGCACCCAACTGATCCACGCCACACTCGAGGCGGTGGACCAGGTCGGCATGGGCGATGCCAGCATTTCCTACATCGCGAAGCTGGCCGGGGTTTCCAACGGCATCATCAGCCACTACTTCCAGGACAAGAACGGACTGCTGGAAGCCACCATGCGCTTCCTCATGAGCGACCTGCAGGACGCGGTGCGCAAGCGCCGCGAGACCATGCGCGACGACAGTGCGCGTGGCTACATACGCTCCATCATCGACGGCAACTTCGACGACTCCCAGGTCAACGGCCCGGCCATGAAGACCTGGCTGGCGTTCTGGGCCAGCAGCATGCACCAGCCGTCCCTGCGCCGTTTGCAGCGCATCAACGACCTGCGCCTCTACTCGAACCTCTGCTGTCAGTTCCGCCGCGAACTCGACGTACCAAGCGCCCGCACTGCCGCCCGCGGCCTGGCCGCCCTGATCGATGGCCTGTGGCTGCGCGGCGCCCTGTCCGGCGAAGCCTTCGATACCGCGCAAGCCCGCCGGCTCGCCTACGAATTCCTTGATCAACAACTGGCCAAGCAAGCGGCTTGAGCCGCCCTGCAGCCTTGCGAACACAAGACCTAGAGAGGACAACCACCATGGCCCGATTCGAAGAACAGAAGCTCTACATTGGCGGCCGCTACGTCGACTCCACCAGCGGCGCCACCTTCGAGACCGTGAACCCGGCCAATGGTGAAGTCCTGGCCAACGTCCAGCGCGCCGGCAAGGAAGACGTCGAGCGTGCCGTCGCCAGTGCCATCGAAGGCCAGAAGGTCTGGGCCGCGATGACCGCCATGCAGCGTTCGCGCATCCTGCGCCGCGCCGTCGACATCCTGCGTGAGCGCAACGACGAGCTGGCCGAACTGGAAACCCTGGACACCGGCAAGCCGCTGGCCGAAACCCGCGCCGTGGACATCGTCACCGGCGCCGACGTGATCGAGTACTACGCCGGCCTGATCCCCGCCATCGAAGGCGAGCAGATCCCGCTGCGCGAAACCAGCTTCGTCTACACCCGTCGCGAGCCCCTGGGCGTGGTCGCCGGCATCGGCGCCTGGAACTACCCGGTACAGATCGCCATGTGGAAATCCGCCCCGGCCCTGGCCGCCGGCAACGCCATGATCTTCAAGCCCAGCGAAGTCACCCCGCTGACCGCCCTGAAACTGGCCGAGATCTACACCGCGGCCGGCGTACCGGACGGCGTGTTCAACGTGCTCACCGGCAGCGGCCGCGAAGTCGGCCAGTGGCTGACCGAGCACCCGCAGATCGAGAAGATCTCCTTCACCGGCGGCACTTCCACCGGCAAGAAGGTCATGGCCAGCGCCTCCAGCTCTTCGCTGAAGGAAGTGACCATGGAACTGGGCGGCAAGTCGCCGCTGATCATTTTCGAGGATGCCGACCTCGACCGCGCGGCCGACATCGCCGTGATGGCCAACTTCTTCAGCTCCGGCCAGGTCTGCACCAACGGCACCCGCGTGTTCGTGCCGCGCGCCCTGCAAGCCCGCTTCGAAGCCAAGGTGATCGAACGCGTCAAACGCATTCGCCTGGGCAACCCGGAAGACGCCAACACCAACTTCGGCCCGCTGACCAGCTTCGCCCACATGGAAAGCGTGCTCGGCTACATCGAGGCCGGCCGCAAGGAAGGCGCGCGCCTGCTGATCGGCGGCGAGCGCGTCACCGAGGGTGAGTTCGCCAAAGGCGCCTATGTGGCCGCAACCGTGTTCAGCGACTGCACCGACGACATGACCATCGTCCGCGAGGAAATCTTCGGCCCGGTGATGAGCATCCTGGTCTACGACACCGAAGAAGAAGTCATCCGCCGCGCCAACGACACCGACTACGGCCTGGCCGCCGGCGTCGTCACCCGCGACCTGGCCCGCGCCCACCGCGTGATCCACAAGCTGGAAGCCGGCATCTGCTGGATCAACACCTGGGGCGAATCCCCCGCCGAAATGCCGGTGGGCGGCTACAAGCAGTCCGGCGTCGGCCGCGAAAACGGCCTGACCACCCTGGCCCACTACACCCGCATCAAATCGGTGCAGGTCGAGATGGGCGACTACTACTCGGTGTTCTGACCGACGTGGCCTCGAGAGGAAACCGGAAGCGCACGGGCGCTCCCGGATTTCCTCCGGACCACGACGCAACACCACCCCGGTAGCCCGGATGCAATCCGGGAACGAAGTTTGCCGCGCCCCGGAGTCATCCGGGTTATCTAGCAGGTAAGTCACATGTCCCAAGAATTCGATTACATCATCGTCGGCGCCGGTTCCGCCGGTAACGTGCTGGCCACCCGCCTGACCGAAGATCCGGATGTCAGCGTCCTGCTGCTGGAAGCCGGCGGTCCGGACTATCGCCTGGATTTCCGTACCCAGATGCCTGCCGCCCTTGCCTACCCGTTGCAAGGCCGCCGCTACAACTGGGCCTATGAGACCGATCCGGAGCCCTACATGAACAACCGCCGCATGGAGTGCGGCCGCGGCAAGGGCATCGGCGGCTCCTCGCTGATCAACGGCATGTGCTACATCCGCGGCAACGCCCTGGACTTCGACAGCTGGGCCAAGGCCCCGGGCCTGGAAGACTGGAGCTACCTGGACTGCCTGCCTTACTTCCGCAAGGCGGAAACCCGCGACATCGGCCCCAACGACTTCCACGGTGGTGACGGCCCGGTGAGCGTGACCACGCCCAAGACCGGCAACAACCCGTTGTTCCATGCCATGGTCGAGGCCGGCGTGCAGGCCGGTTACCCACGTACCGACGACCTCAACGGCTACCAGCAGGAAGGCTTCGGTCCCATGGACCGCACCGTGACCCCGAAAGGCCGTCGTGCCGCCACCGGTCGCGGTTACCTGGACCAGGCGCGCAATCGCCCCAACCTGACCATCGTCACCCACGCCCTGTCCGACCGCATCCTGTTCAGTGGCAAGCGCGCCATCGGCGTCGCCTACCTGAAAGGCAACAGCGACAACCGGATCACCGTGCATGCTCGCCGCGAAGTACTGGTTTGCAGCGGTGCCATCGCCTCGCCGCAACTGCTGCAGCGCTCCGGCGTCGGCCCGGCGGCCCTGCTGCGCGACCTCGATGTGCCGGTGGTGCATGACCTGCCGGGCGTAGGCGCCAACCTCCAGGACCACCTGGAGCTGTACCTGCAGTACGCCTGCAAGGAGCCCGTGTCGCTGTTCCCCGCCCTGCAATGGTGGAACCAGCCTGCCATCGGTGCCGAATGGCTGTTCCTCGGCACCGGCCTCGGCGCGAGCAACCAGTTTGAAGCCGGCGGCTTCATCCGCACCCGGTCCGAGTTCGAGTGGCCGAACATCCAGTTCCACTTCCTGCCGGTGGCGATCAACTACAACGGCAGCAACGCCGTGAAGGAACACGGCTTCCAGGCTCACATGGGTTCGATGCGCTCGCCGAGCCGTGGCCGTATCCACCTGAAGTCCAAGGACCCGCGCCAGCATCCGAGCATCCTGTTCAACTACATGTCCCATGAACAGGACTGGCAGGAGTTCCGCGACGGTATCCGCATCACCCGCGAGATCATGGGGCAACCTGCGCTGGACCCGTACCGCGGCCGCGAGCTGAGCCCGGGCGCGAACCAGCAGAGCGACGCCGAGCTGGACGAGTTCATCCGCACCCACGCCGAAACGGCCTTCCACCCTTCCTGCTCCTGCAAGATGGGCAGCGATGACATGGCGGTAGTCGACGGCCAGGGCCGCGTGCACGGCATGGAAGGCCTGCGGGTGGTGGACGCCTCGATCATGCCGGAGATCATCACCGGCAACCTCAACGCGACCACCATCATGATCGCCGAGAAGATCGCCGACCGGATCCGTGGCCGCAAACCGCTGCCACGTAGCACCGCCAGCTACTACGTTGCCGGTGACAAGCCGGTGCGTGGCCAGCCGACGCGCAAGCTGTAAGGCAAACGCCTGAACGAAAAAGGCCCCTGACGCGATGCGTCAGGGGCCTTTTCATTGTCGCGGTGCACTTCAGGGCAGATCTTCGGTCTGCCTGGCGAATGAATTCGCCCCTTCTATGAAGATCTCGGTGTCAAGGCCTGTTCCTCCGATTCATGACTCGGGGTACGCATCAAGGCAGCGGGGCATGCTGCTCGTGAGACCTGGCGTCTCACCACCTTCTATCCGCTGGTCACGAGGACCAACACGATCCTGCTTGCGCGTTGCGCTCAGGCATACCCCTTTGCACCACACCCTTTCTACAAGATCGGTCATCGCGCTGATGACCCGGGCGAATTACGGGCGTGTTGACTGCGTCACTCTTTCGTCGCGGCTCGCGGGCTGAGTGGTGGTGTCAGGGCACGGCTTTCAGTGTCGCACCCGCCGGCAGCTCACCGCGCTCCAGGTAGCGCCACAAGGCGATCACCAGGCGTCGCGCCAGGGCCACGATCGCCACCCGTCGACTGCGGCGGCAGTCACCGCCGGCCTTCTTGGCGAACCAGTGGCTGAGGGCGCTGTTCGGCTGGTAGTGCAGCCATAGCCAGGCCTGTTCGACCAGCAGCGCGCGGACCCGGGGATTACCCTGCTTGCTGATGCCCTGGTCGACCCGCAGCGTGCCGCTGTCGTAGGGCGAGGGCACCAGGCCAACGCAGGCCCCCAGCTGACGGCGGTTGCGAAACTGCCGCCAGAACAGCTCGAGTACCAGTTGCCGGGCGCCGACGGTGCCGATGCCGCGCAACTGGCTCAGTCGCGCCACCTGTTCGGCCTGGCGGGTGCCGAAGCGCTGCGCGTGTTCGCGCTCCAGCCGCCGCAGTTGGGTCCGGGCCTCCTGCCAGCGTTGCAGCTCCCGCTGCAGGCGGGCCTGCAGCGCCGCCCCCAGCGCCTGCCCAGCCCAGTCCCGCAG
>NZ_SCOK01000086.1:0-14992 GCF_005502555.1 Pseudomonas sp. D(2018) | reverse complement strand
CGACGCATCGCCGATGGTAGTGTGGAGCTTCTCCATGTGAGAGTAGGTCATCGTCAAGCTTCTATCCCAAACCCCCGAATCGTGAAAACGGTTCGGGGGTTTGTCTTTGCGCCTGAGAAAGTTTGCGGTGTCAGCGGCTTGTTGTGCTTGAGCTTGGCGACGGCCACATGGTTTTCGTTGGCGCGTATGTAAGCCTCGACCTGCTTGCGGTACTGGGCCAAGTTGATGCCGGTGCTGAAGTCGTTTAGCACTACCTCGGTCGATTCGCCGATCTGGTCGGTGAGCATGCTGTATACAGGGATGAATGTGCGGCGTTCGATCCTGTATCAGCGCTGGCTCGGCACGGATGGCTGGAATGCTCTCCATGACATCCAGTTGGTTGGCCAGCTCGCGGTAGGTGACGAAGTCGCCAGCGCAGCACTGCCAGCTGCAGATTGAGACAGCGCAGGTCGAACAGCTTGGCGGTGATGTGTTCGGCTCCTCGCTCGCTGGGCAGGCCGGCAACGTGCGCACGCAGGTCGCCCAGCGCAGCATCATCGAGATCGTTCCAGACACAGTGGTCGGCGAAGCGGACGACATATTCACGCTCGGTGCGCGCGATGAAGTTGTCCTGATGCATCGCCGCCACTTCGCTATGCAGCTCGCCTGACCATCTGCAGGGTGCACCCCGGTTTGGACCGCTCGGAACCGCCCCTCTATAAGTCCTACGCGCTATGTGGCCTTTTGAGTCTGCACATGTGAGCAAAGGGCAGCGCACGATGGTGGCCGCACTGCTGCGCACGGTCTTCGCCCAGGACGGCCGTACCGAATGCCACCAGCAGTGGCGACTGGTAGCTGACCAATTGCGTGAGAAATACCCCAAGATCGCCGCGCTTATGGATGGCTGCGAGGACGAAGTGCTAGCGCACATGGCCTTTCCCAAGGCTCACCGGCAGCAGTTGCATAGCACCAACCCACTAGAGCGGCTCAACGCCGAGATCAAGCGACGCACCGAGGTCGTGGGCATCTTCCCCAACGATCCGGCGATCACACGGCTGGTCGGGGCGATGCTGATGGAGCAGAACGACGAGTGGTGCCTACAACGGCGCTACATGCAGTTGGAGGCCTTCGAAGCGGTCAGTGATAATCCGCAGGCCAAGCTGTCGGCAGTGATCAACTAAACGGCAAACTCAGTGGCCAGTGCCATGATGAGTTACACCGCCTCCCGGGACACGATCGTGGGGAGCGTTCCACAACTACTCAGCGAGGGAACATGAGGATCGGTGCGATGATCGCTACAGGACTTGGTGCCGCTGCGCTAACTGCAGGTGCGGTTTATTTGCATGGGAAGCTGAAGTAAGACGCTTTAGTAAGCCTTTGCTTTAAGTCGAAGGGGCATTGGTCTTCGACACGTTTTCGGTACACCGAGGCTGAAAAGAAAAAGCCCCCGAAATTCGCTAGAAAAATCAGGGGCTTATCTTCGGTTTTTGGTGGAGCCGGGGGGATTTGAACCCCCGTCCGCCAGCTCTCCGCTTTCGGGACTACATGCTTAGCCAAGTCTACTGAGTTAGCTCTTTGCGGCCCGACTGGCAGGGTGCTCAGAGCGAGCTGTATGAGTTTTAGCCGTTACGTCTACAGCGAACTTGGCGGCGATCCTGTTCTATCTGACAGTCGTTTCGGGTTTACAGGCATCCCCTAATGACTGCTGGCAGCCGAAGCCGCCAGAAGGGTTAGGCCGCGAGGGCCGCCCCGTAGTTGTCGTCGTTGGCAACTAATAGTTTGCAGCAGCTAATTTACGAGGTCTGCTACCAGCTCGGCATGCCCCTAGAGTTTTGTTACCGGCGTCGAATCCTAATCGGCCCCAAATACTGCAGGGTGTACAACGGAGCGTAGTCTACGGCAAAGGGGCCAAAGCGTCGACCACGCTTTTGACCTAATGTCATGGGTGCTTGCTATATGATTGCAGGCTATTGTCAGGAAGACCTTTGAGCCGAGACGTCGCCATGCCGCGTTCTGCCCGAACCCCTTTGCGCCAGTGGATCTGGCGTGCCTTCGTACAGAGTGCCCTGATCCCGCTGATTCTGGTCGAATCGGTGTTGATCACGGCTTATCTGTTGACTAACAGTGCGATACGCGATGCCCAGGTGGACTACCTGCAGCAGAGCGCTCTGGAAGACCTTAGCAGCGCGGTGGTGCGCGAAGGCAAGGTGATCGATATGCGCCTGCAGGGCATCGAGGTGCCCACGCGGCTATTCCGCGACGCGGTAGGCCGGGCGTTGCAGGATCGCAGTTTCAAGCCTGATGACCTGGAGCGTCAGCGCCATGTGCTGAGCTCCGACGGTGTCTACTACACGCGCACCGACGACGGCCGTGCCGCGTCCTTCTATGCCAGCAGCACACCGGTGGAGCGCCAGGACCACGAGAAGGCCCTGCGCCTGTCCCAGGTCGACCCGCTGATGCGCTCCATACGAGAGTCGAACCCGCTGGTGGCGGCTGTCTACTTCAACAGCTGGGACAGTTACAACCGCATCTATCCCTTCTTCATGACGCCTGAGCAGTATCCCCATGACATGGTGATACCCAACTACAACTTCTATTACCTCGCTGATGCCAAGCACAACCCGCAGCGCAAGACGGTATGGACTGACGTTTACCTGGATCCGGCCGGCCTTGGCTGGATGATGTCGGCCATTACGCCTGTCTACCGTGGCGACTTCCTCGAAGGGGTTGTGGGCCTGGATATTACCGTGGGGCAGATGCTCGGCGAGATCGGTAGCCTCAAGGTGCCCTGGCAGGGCTACGCGATGCTGGTAAGCCGCGACCACAGCATCATGGCGCTGCCTGAGGCGGGCGAGCGTGACTTCGGCTTGCGTGAGCTGACCCGTTTCTCCTACGACGAGGCGGTGCGTCGCGAGGTGCTCAAGCCCGAAGACTTCAACCTGGCTCGCCACCGCGAGATGCAGCCGCTGCTGGAGGCTATGGCTGTCGGCAAGGGCAATGTGCAGGAAGTGGAGCTGGGGGGGCGCAAGCAGTTGGTGGCCTGGGCCGAGATTCCGCAGACCGGCTGGCGGCTGATGATGGTGGTGGACGAGGCCAACATATTCAAGGAAACCAATCGCCTCGCCGAGCGTTACCAGCAGATCGGTTACTTGCTGATCGCCGGCCTGTGTTTCTTCTATGCACTGTTCTTCGCCTGGATGTGGTCGCGCTCGCGGCGCCTCAGCGGCGAACTCGCGACGCCCATGGCCGCCATCATGGGCATGATGAAGCGTATCGGGCAGGGCGATTTCCGCCCGCCCGCGCCGAGCAGTCGCATAGCCGAGCTGCAGGCCCTGGCTGAGGCGGTTCAGCTCAGCGGCGCCCAACTGCAGGCGAGCGAGGAGGAACGGTTGGAGGCCAGGCGCAACCTGGACCTGGTGCTGGAGAGCACCACGGAAAGCCTCTGGGAAGTAGACGCCATCACCCTCTCCATCAAAATGAGCGGGCGCTTCGTCAAACGCTTCGGGTTGCGCAGCGACAGCATCACCTTTGCCGAATTCAATGAGCGCGTGCACCCGGATGACGTGGAGCGGGTGCGCCGCCTGCGCATGTTGTTCTCGGTCAGCGACCAGGACAACTTCGACGCCGAATACCGCTTTGCCGATGTCGAGGGCCGTTACTCCTGGCTGCTTAGCCGCGGCAAGGTACTGGAGCGGGACTCCGACGGCCGTGCCCTGCGGGTGGCAGGCACTCATGTGGACATCACCCGGCTCAAGCAGGTGGAGGAAGAGCTGCGCATTGCCAGCCGCGAAGCCCAGGCGGCCAGCCAGGCCAAGAGCCGCTTCCTCTCCAGCATGAGCCACGAGCTGCGTACGCCGCTCAATGCCATCAATGGTTTCGCCCAGCTCATCGCTCTGGAAGCGGAGGGGCAGGAGGACCGTAAGGTGGAGGGCGACTACGCCCAGGAGATCGTCAACGCCAGCCGTCACCTCACCTCGCTGGTGGACGACATCCTCGATCTGTCGAGCATCGAGAATCGGCGCCAGAAGCTGCAGCTCAAGCCCGTGGATATAGGCCCACTGCTGGCCAGCTGTGCTGAGCTGATCCAGCCCGAGCTACAGGCTCGTCACCTACAGTTGCAGCTGGCGCCTCCACCTTCGCCGACGCTGCATGTGATGGCCGATGCCCGGCGTCTGCGCCAGGTGATGCTGAACCTGCTGTCTAACGCGGTTAAGTACAACAGCCCGGAAGGGATGGTGAGCATGGGTTACGAGATACGCCCGGCCGCCGTGCGCCTCTGGGTGGCCGACAGTGGTCCGGGCCTCAGTCAGGAGCAGCAGGCCATGCTGTTCCAGCCCTTCCAGCGACTGGGCCGGGAGAACTCCACCATTCCGGGCACAGGCATCGGTCTGGTGCTGTGCCGCGAGCTGGCGGAGTTGATGGGCGGCGAGATGGGCTTCAGCAGCGCGCCCGATATCGGTAGCCGCTTCTGGATCGACCTGCCAAGCATCGTTGGGTCGGATGACTACGAGCCGCCGGCGCTGGCCAAACTTGAGGTGGAAGAACCGCAGGTATTGCCGAAAGTGCTCTGCGTGGAAGATCACCCGGCTTGCCTCAAGGTGCTGCAGGAGGGCCTGCGGGACATGGCCGACGTGCGTGGAGCGGGGTCGGTCGGCAAGGCGCTGGGACTTCTGGCGGATATCACCCCGTCCCTGTTGCTGCTGGACCTGGATCTGCCCGATGGCGATGGTCTGGATGTGCTCGACTTCGTGCGCTCCAGCCCCCGACTGGCAATGATGCCGGTGCTGGTAGTGAGTGCGGCGGTGGATGAAAAGATCCTGGCCGAAGCACGTCGTCGTGGTGCTGACGCTTGCCTGAGTAAACCTGTGGACCTGAAGCAGGTACGCCGAATGGCACTCTCGCTGCTTGGTCAGGAGGCCTGACGCTCAGGATCCAGCTCGCGCTGGATCCTGAGTTGCTTTCTATTCGCTGGACTGCAGCAGATTCAGCGCTTGAGCCAGCACCTTCTCGGACTCGGCGTGATCGCCGGACTTATGTAGTTCCTCGCCCTCGACGCGAAGTTTTTTCACTTGCTCGAGTACGGCGGGGTCCGCGGGTGGATCGGTCTTCAGGATCTGGTCGATCTTCGCCATGTCCGCTGGGCAGTGTGAAGCGAGAACCGGGGCACTGAGCAGGGCGGTGGCAAGCAGAAGGGCAATACGGCGCATGTCGGACCTCCTTTTCGGGTTGACCGCTGGAGTATAGGAAAGCTCCAGCTTATGAGGTGGACTGCCCTGAAGCGAGTGGGGTTCAGTCGATGTGGCGCCGTGGTGGGCTAATGCCCACCCTACAGATGGAAGTCCGGTTTTCGCCTTAGAGCGCTGCGCGAGCACGTGTCACGCGGTCCACCAGGTAGACCAGTCCGTGGTAGTCGATACCGCCATGCTGGGTCAGGCCGACTTCGCAGGTGCGACTGGTCGAGATGCCTTCCTCGCAGATTTGCACCGCGTCTTTCAGCGAGCGCAGCGAGTGCGCGTTCAGTTCTGGCGTGGTGAAGCCTTTGTCGCCTGCGAAACCGCAGCAGTGAATGCCTTCCGGCACAATCACTTCCCTGGTGCAACGCTTGACGATGTCGATCAACCCTTGAGCTTCCCCCAGGTGCTGGGTGCTGCAGGTGACGTGGACGGCCACTGGTTTGTCCTGGGGCGTGAACTCCAGCCGGTCCATCAGGTAGCTACGGATGAAACGCACCGGATCGAACAACTGCAGTCGCGAGTCCAGGCCGTCCTGCACCAGGCGCAGGGTGCAAGGGCTGGTGTCGCAGTAGACGGGGTCCAGGCCACCACGGCTGGCAGTCAGGAGCGCGTCCACCAGTTCGCGGCGCTTGTTTTCCGCTTGTTCGGCGTACCCCTTGGAGGCGAAGGGCTGACCACAGCAGAGGCTGTCCAGGTTCTCCGGGAACACCACCTGGTAGCCCGCCTTCTCCAGCAGCATGCGGGTCTTGTCGATAAGCGGCACCTGCTCGCGGTCACCCGCGGATGGGCCCATGGCGCGAGAGACGCAAGCCGCGAGGTAAACGACGCGAGGTCGCGCATCGGCGCTCGGCGGAGTGAAGTGGATGCGCGCTGCAGCCTGGGGCAGAGCGGGCGTCCATTGTGGCAGGCGGTTGCCTGAGAGTTGGCGCAGGGCACCGGATGTCTTCTCCAGCAACGGCGCTCCGAGTACCTTGCGTGCGCCATTGGCGATCCGCAGCGTCAGACGTGCGCCCTTGAGGGCAGTGGCGAAGTGGTCGGCCAGCCAGTTGGCACTATCTGCATGGTGGGCGCTTTTCGCGCGCAGCTTGCGCACAAGGTCGCCCGTGTTAATGCCCACTGGGCAGCGCTGGGCGCAGAGGCCCGTGGCGGCGCAGGTGTCTATGCCCTGGTACTGATAGGCCTGTTCCAGCTCTTCGGTATCGACGCCGGCGCGTTGCTTGGCCTGGATGTCTCGCCAGATCACGATGCGTTGGCGCGGACTCAAGGTCAGTCCTTTGGACGGGCAGACCGGCTCGCAGAATCCACACTCGATGCACTTGTCGACGATCTCGTCCGCGGCTGGCAGCGGTTTGAGGTTTTTCAGGTGGATGTCGCGGTCGTTGCTGAGGATCACGTCCGGGTTGAGGATGCCGCGTGGGTCCAGCAGGCGCTTGATCTGCCACATCAGCTGGTAGGCATCGCTACCCCACTCCAGTTCGACGAAGGGCGCCATGTTGCGGCCGGTGCCGTGTTCGGCCTTGAGCGAGCCGCCGAACTCCACCGCCACCAGCTGTGCCACGTCATGCATGAACGCTTCGTAGCGGGCGACCTGTTCGGGGCTGTCAAAGCCCTGGGTGAAGACGAAGTGCAGGTTGCCTTCCAGGGCATGGCCGAAAATGATCGCCTCATCGTAGCCGTGCTTGTCGAACAACTGGATGAGGCGATTGACCCCTTCAGCCAGTTGTTCGATGGGGAAGGTGACGTCTTCGATGATCACGGTGGTGCCGGTCTGGCGCACGGCGCCGACGGCGGGGAAGGTGTCCTTGCGGATTTTCCACAGCAGGTTGTAGACCGTCGGGTCTTCGCTGAAATCGACCTTCTGTTCCAGTGGGAAGTGGGCGATGGACGCCATGATCCGGGCCAGCTGTTCGTGCAGCAGGCTCTGGCTGGCGGCGCGGGACTCGATCAGCAGGGCGCAGGCGTCGCTCGACAGGCCCTGCACCCATTCGGGCATGCCAGGCTTGTTCTCCACCGAGCGCAGGCTGCGACGGTCCAGCAGTTCCACCGCTGACACTGGCTGGTTCTTCAGCAGGGTCACAGCCTTGCAGCAACTTTCCACGTCCGGGAAGACGATCAGCGCGCTGGCCTTGTGCGGGTGGTCGGGCACGGTGTCGTAGGTCACCGCACTGATGAAGCCGAGGGTGCCTTCGGAGCCCACCAGCAGGTGGCTGAGGATGTCCAGAGGCTCGTCGAAATCGACCAGCGCGTTGAGCGACAGGCCGGTGGTGTTCTTCAGCCGGTACTTGTGGCGGATCTTCGCGGCCAGCTCGGTATTGGCGCGGGTCCTGCGGCCCAGTTCGGCCAGTTCGGCCAGCAGCGGGCCCTGGCTCTGGCGGAAGGCGGTAACGCTGGCAGCGTCTTCGGTATCCAACAGAGTGCCGTCGGCCAGTACCAGGCGCAGACCGGCAAGGGTGTGGTAGCTGTTCTGGGCGGTGCCACAGCACATGCCGCTGGCGTTGTTGGCGACGATGCCGCCGATCTTGCAGGCGTTGATAGACGCCGGGTCGGGGCCGATCTTGCGGCCGAAGGGGGCCAGCCAGGCATTGGCCTGGGCGCCGATCACGCCGGGTTGCAGACGGATCTGTGCGCCGTGCTGGCGGATGTCGCGGCCGTTCCAGTTATCACCCAGAACCAGCAGTACCGAATCGGTGATCGCCTGACCAGAGAGGCTGGTACCTGCAGCGCGGAAGGTCACCGGGACCAGTTCTGCATGGGCGGCCTTGAGCAGGGCGACGACTTCCGTCTCGCTCTCGACGCGGATCACCAGCTTGGGGATCAGCCGGTAGAAGCTGGCATCGGTACCGAAGGCCAGCGTAGAAAGCGGGTCGTCGAAGCGACGCTCGCAAGGGATCAGGCGTTCGACGGTGTTGAGGAAAGGAATCGGCAGGCTCATGCGGTGTCCCGTCTATCGTTGCGGGCCGCGGTCGGCCCGCCGGGTTGTGTCGACCGGTCAGCGACCGAGTTCGCGTACCAGCGAGTCGGCGCTGATCTCGCCAATGGACTTGGCGCCGGTGAGCACCATGGCCACGCGCATTTCTTTCTCGATCAAGTCCAGTAGGTTGCTCACGCCTGCGCCACCGGCAGCGGCCAAGGCATAGACGAAGGCGCGACCGAGCATCACGGTGTCGGCGCCGAGCGCGAGCATGCGCACTACATCCAGGCCGGTGCGGATGCCGGAGTCGGCGAGGATCTTCAGTTCGCCCTTCACGGCGTCGGCAATAGCTGGCAGTGCGCGGGCGCTGGAGAGCACGCCGTCGAGTTGGCGGCCGCCGTGGTTGGAGACGACGATGCCGTCGGCGCCAAACTTCACCGCATCCTTGGCGTCTTCCGGGTCGAGGATGCCTTTGATCACCATCGGGCCTTCCCAGAAGTCGCGGATCCATTCCAGGTCCTTCCAGGAAATCGATGGGTCGAAGTTGGCGCCCAGCCAGCCGATGTAGTCCGCCAGTCCAGTCGGGTTGCCGCGGTAGGTGGAGATATTGCCCAGGTCGTGAGGTTTGCCGAGCAGGCCAACGTCCCAGGCCCAGGCCGGGTGGGTCATGGCTTGCAGTACACGGCGCATCGCCGCGTTGGGCCCGCTCATGCCGGAATGGGCGTCGCGGTAGCGGGCGCCGGGCACCGGCATGTCGACGGTGAATACCAGAGTGGTCACACCGGCGGCCTTGGCCCGTTCCAGGGCGTTCTTCATGAAGCCGCGGTCTTTCAGCACATAGAGCTGGAACCACATGGGCCGGTTGATGGCCGGTGCCACTTCTTCGATCGGGCAGACCGAAACGGTGGAAAGCGTGAAGGGAATGCCTTTGGCTGCTGCTGCCTTTGCCGCCTGCACCTCGCCACGGCGGGCATACATGCCAGTCAGGCCGACCGGGGCCAGCGCCACGGGCATGGACAGGGTCTCATCGAACAGCTTGGTCTCCAGGCTCAGCTCGGACATGTTCCTGAGCACGCGCTGGCGCAGGGCGATGCTGGCCAGGTCTTCAACGTTGCGGCGCAGTGTGTACTCGGCATAGGCGCCGCCGTCGATGTAGTGGAACAGGAAGGGCGGAAGCTTGCGCTGGGCGGCGGCGCGGTAGTCGGTGGAGGCAGAGATGATCATTTGGAGGATTACCCGGTTTTTCTATTGGCGGAGACCCCGGCTGGGCCGGGGCGCCGTCAGGCTTGTGCTCAGCGGGCGACCAAGGGGTCGCTGACGCCCAGCGCGTAGATCGCCACCAGTGCGATCAGGCCAGTGAACAAGACGTAGTAGAGCGTCGGCCAGACCGTCTTGCGCAGGGTGGTGCCCTCGCGGCCGAGCAGTCCGACGGTAGCAGACGCAGCGACCACATTATGGATGGCCACCATGTTGCCGGCAGCGGCGCCAATGGCCTGTACGGCCACGATCAGTGCCCCGGAGATGCCCAGGCTTTGTGCCACGCCGAACTGGAACTGGCTCAGCATCATGTTGCTCACCGTGTTGGAGCCGGCGATGAAGGCGCCCATGGCGCCAACGCTGGGTGCCAGCAGGGGATAGACGCTGCCGACGCTGTCGGCGACGTAGCGGGCCATGGTGATGGGCATGCTAGCCAGATCAGCAGCGTTGACGCCCGAGTTGATCAGGATGCGCACCATGGGCACGGTGAACAGCAGGACGAACCCCGCCCCGAGCAGCACGCTGCCGGATTCTTTCACTGCTGCAGCCAGCTCCCGTGCACGCATGCCGTGGAGGAAGAACGTGACGATCACCACGGCGATAAGAATCCCACCAGGGAGATACAGCGGCATGAAATCGGCCTTGATGCCGGATTCACCCAGAAGGTCCGGGAAGACCAGGGCGACGGACTTGAGCGCCGTGCCAACCTCGGGGAACACACGGCTGATGACCAGCAGGGCGCCGACCAGTACGTAGGGCAGCCAGGCGCGCAACGTGCTCATCGGACGTGCAGTCAGGCTGTCGAGCTTCATCTCGACACTGCCGAGCCACTCGTTCGGCCATTCGCTGGCCGGGGCAAAATCCCAGCTCCTTTTCGGAATCAGGAAGCCCGCGCGAGCCGCGGTGGTGACGATGGCCAGGCCTACCAGGCCGCCCAGCAGGGAGGGGAACTCCGGGCCGAGGAATACACCGGTAGCCGCGTAGGGCAGGGTAAAGGCCAGGCCCGCGAAGAGGGCGAAGGGCAGCACTTCGAAGCCCGCCTTCCAGCTCTTCTCACGACCGAAGAAGCGGGTCAGCATCAGCACCATGATCAGCGGCATTACCGTGCCGACGGTGGCATGAATCAGCGCCACCTGGCTGGTGATGAGCTGCAAGAAGGCTTCCCAGGTGGAGCCATGCTGGACCAGCTGGGCTCCGATGGTGGCAGTATCCAGGCCGCTGTTCACGCCAATGACGATGGGGGTGCCGACTGCACCGAAGGAGACGGGCGTGCTCTGTACCAGCATGCCGAGAATTACCGCGGCCAGGGCGGGAAAGCCAATGGCGACCAGCAACGGAGCGGCGATGGCGGCTGGAGTACCGAAACCGGAGGCGCCTTCGATGAAACAGCCGAATAGCCAGGCAATGATGATGGCCTGGATTCGCCGGTCAGGGCTGATGGTGGCGAAACCGGCGCGAATCGCGGTGATGCCACCCGAGTGCTTGAGGGTGTTCAGCAGCAGAATGGCGCCAAAAATGATCCACAGCACTCCGCCGGTAATGACCAGGCCCTGCACGGTGGAGGCCAGCACGCGGTTGAAACTCATGTCCCACACGGTCAACGCGATGCCCGCGGTCAGCAGGTAAACCAGGGGCATGGCACGCTTGGCCGGCCAGCGCAGGCCGATCAGCAGGATGGCCGCCAGGAGGATGGGGGAGAAGGCAAGGAACGCAAGCAGTCCGTTCGACATGTCGAGTCTCCGCTCAGCACTGCGCGTGGCGCGGTGGGTGGCAGGGGCGGGTGCTATCGGGCATGGCGTGGGGGAGAGGGTGCGGCATGCTGAAAACCTCGGCTCGTTCTTGGAATTGTTAGGAGTTGCTTTTGTAAAGTGGTAAGACCAATTTACAAGGCTGCGGGGAAAGAGTAAGAGCCGCGCATTCGTGATGTCAATTTCCAGCCTTGCGACTTTGGTCGAGCAGGACGAGGTTGCTGCGTCTGGACAGTGGGGATAGGCTTGCCTCCAAGGCTGGTTCCAGAGCTGGTTGGATGGTCAAACCAATAAGAGGTGAAAGATGGAAGTGGGGCTGGTGCGACAGCGCCGTTTGTCGGATGACATCGTCGACCAACTGGGCGCCATGATCCTCGAGGGGACGCTCAAGGCCGGAGAGCGCCTGCCCGCAGAGCGAGCGTTGGCCGAGCAATTCGGCGTTTCACGCCCGTCATTGCGAGAAGCCATCCAGAAGCTCGTGGCCAAGGGACTGCTGGTCAGTCGTCAGGGGGGCGGGACCTTCGTGGCCTCTGGGCTTGGTTCGACGTTCAGCGATCCGCTGCTGCAGTTGCTGGAAAACAATCCAGACGCGCAAAGGGACCTGCTGGAGTTCCGCCACACCCTGGAGGGCTCATGCGCGTTCTATGCCGCGCAGCGCGCCACGCCGGTCGACCATGAGCGGCTGAAAGCCGCTTTCGATACGCTGCAGGCCTGTTACGCCCCTGACAGCAAGGCCAGTCGCGAGGAGGAGGGGGCCGCTGATGCGCGCTTCCATCTGGCGATCGCCGAGGCCAGCCACAATGCCGTGCTGTTACACACCATTCGCGGGCTATTCGATCTGCTGAAGCACAACGTGGTGACCAACATCGGCGGGATGTACCTGCAGCGTGGCGAGACCCGCGAGATGTTGACCAGGCAGCACCGTGCCTTGTACGAGGCGATCATCGAGCGGCGTGCTGAGAAGGCACGGGACATTTCCCATCAGCACATCCAGTACGTGCAAGAGGTGCTGGAGGAAAGTCAGCTGGAGGCGCAGCGTTTGGCGCGGGCGCAGCGGCGGCAAAGCATCTGAGGCAAACAAAAACGCCGGGCATTGCCCGGCGTTGTCTTGTCCTGGGCTTATTCCTTGCCCTTGGTGCGCATGGCGCGCGCGATCTCGCGGTCGGAGTCGCGCTCCTTCTCCGTGGCGCGCTTGTCGAATTCCTTCTTGCCCTTGGCCAGGGCGATCTCGCACTTGATGAGGTGCTTCTTCCAGTAGATCGACAGCGCCACGCAGGCGTAGCCCTTCTGTTGCACCGCGCCGAACAGCTTGCCCAGCTCGCGCTTGTGCAGCAGCAGCTTACGGGTACGCACCGGGTCGGCGATCACGTGAGTGCTGGCCGTCTTCAGTGGGGTGATGTGGCTGCCGAGCAGCCAGGCTTCGCCGTCCTTGAGGAGCACATAGCTGTCCACCAGCTGTGCCTTTCCGGCGCGCAGACTTTTCACTTCCCAGCCGGCGAGAGCCAGCCCGGCTTCGAATTTCTGTTCGATGGAATAGTCGTGCAGCGCCTTCTTGTTGAGGGCGATGGTGCCTTCCGGATGTTTCTTTTGCTTAGCCATAGGCGGCGCATTATAGGGAGTCGCAGACGGCGCGGCTACGGCGGCGTAGGCTTGAGCGATACTGGCGAATCCCTGACAATGCGGCACTTTTTTGACCAGTCCGGCCCGACGTATCCCTAATGCAGCGCGGCTCGGAACCCTGTTTGAGGCCAAGATGACCACGCATATCCAGCGCTCCGCCCTGTTGCCGTTTCCTGCGCAGGCGCTCTACGACCTGGTCAACGATGTGGCGCGCTACCCGGAATTCCTGCCCTGGTGCTCGTCTGCAACCGTGATGGAAGTGAGCGAGAGCCATATGCTCGCCAGTCTCGAAGTCGCCAAGGGCAGCCTCAGCCAGCGCTTCGTCACCCGAAACAAGTTGGACAACGGGCAGGCCATCGAGATGAACCTGGAGGAAGGCCCGTTCACTCAGTTGCACGGTGTCTGGCACTTCAAGGCGCTTGGGGACAAGGCCTGCAAGATCAGCCTGGATCTGCGTTTCGATTACGCCGGCCCGATCATCAAGGCCACCTTGGGGCCGTTGTTCAATCAGGCCGCCAACACTCTGGTGGACGCGTTCTGCCAGCGGGCGAAGCAGCTTTATGGCTGATGTGATCCAGGTTGAGGTGGTCTATGCGCTGGCCGGCTGTCAGCGTTTGCTGCGCTTGACCTTTCCGCGCGGCATCAATGCTCGCGATGCGGTCATGCGCTCAGGGATGGAGCTGCATTTTCCCGAGCTGGACCTTGCCAACTGTCCGCTCGGTATCTTCGGCAAGGCACTGCCCAAGCCGGAGGAGCGTCTGTTGGATGAGGGTGATCGGGTGGAGATCTACCGGCCTCTGATTGCTGACCCTAAAGAGGTGCGCAAACAGCGTGCGGCGAAGGCCGCCCAGGTTCGTGCAGGTGAGCGGGACGCCTGAATCCCGTCCATCGCTATTATGCACCACAAGCACATGACAGCCTGGCTGTCATGTGCTCTCCTCCCCTGATGGCTAACCATCATCCCAGACTCGCCAAGCTGGCTAGAGATCTCGCCTACAGAAAGGGCGAAATTCTGACACTTACTGAACGAGAGCAGGTATTGCTTACAGAGCTTGACGAGGTCAGGTCTCAGAAGCAGCTTGCCGAGCAGGCAGCGGTATTGCTCTCAACCAAGATTCAAGCATTTGAATTGGATGCTGATGATGTCCGAGTGATTCAGGCGAGGCCACGCAAAAAGGGCGCTCACTACGGATCCTTTAGGAAAACATTGGCTCAGACCTTACAAATGTTCAGAGAGCCCCTTAGTACCGCTGAAATCCTTGAGATCTTGCAAGCAGTCGAAGACCCAGGACTCAAGCTCCCAGATGGCAGAGAGAATGCCATGCACCGGATTGCTCACGAGTTGAGAGTGCTGAGAGACCGTGGCTGGGTACTGCGTACTGACGGTGGCGGTGCAGGTGCTAAAGCATCTTGGCTTTGGATTGGTGAAAGACCTACAGTCCAGGAATCGTCCTGAGCTCGCCCTCTCGCCTGTTACCCCGGACATAGTTTCGCCAGTCCCTTGAGTGCGGAGTGTTGGTCACCTTGCTGAACAGATCAGTGACCTGACCCAGCAAGTCCGTCCGACGCATGTCCTCACGCCAGTTCATCTCGCAGCTGTAGTCCAGCATATAACGCGGCGTAATCCGGTGGAAAACGCCAATGAACGCCCGCCGCAATCGCGAGAAATAGCTCTCGGCCTGGTTCTGGTTCACGCCCGCATCGGTTGAGAATTCGCGTGAGTGATTGACGGTTTCGTGGCTGAAGCCGATGTACTGGAGCTTCCGGTACGCGGGCAGTTCGTCTGTGTAGACTTTGCTGCCCTTCTTCACATATCTCTCAACGAGCGGGACAACCTGGCTATCCTCGGCCTTGCAGATAGCAGTGATCGTACGGATAGCCCCTGGACGACCGCCTTGTTCTAGGGGGCGGGTATCGCACTCCCGAAAGACGATGATGATGCGCCTGTTCTCGTGCAAAGGATTTTCCGCAGGGCCCACCTTATCCCGATGCTGGTACTTCTTAGCCAGCTTCGGCAGTTCCTTTTCCGCGACCTTTCTAGGCTTGCGCTTTTTGCCGGAAAAGTGGCCACCATCGATCTCCACATGCCCTGATAGGGGCCTGACCTCAGTGCTCAACATGATGGCTTCATGAATCGCCCCGGGTTTCGTGGAGGCCTCAACTCTTGAGAAGATGAGGCCATGAGAAAGACTACGACCTACTCCCCTGAAGTCCGTGAACGTGCCGTGCGCATGGTTCTGGAG
>NZ_SCOK01000085.1:0-15879 GCF_005502555.1 Pseudomonas sp. D(2018) | reverse complement strand
CCAGCCGTCTCGACGCTTACCCCCACCAACTGTCCGGGGGCATGAGCCAGCGCGTGGCGATTGCCATGGCCATCGCCGCCGAACCCAAGCTGCTGATCGCCGACGAACCCACCTCGGCCCTGGACGCGGACGCCCGCGAAGCCTTTCTCAAGCTGCTGTTCGCCGAATGCGCTGGAGCGGGCGCCAGCCTGTTGTTCGTCAGCCACGACCAGAGCCTGGCGCCGCTGTTCGATCGCAGCCTGTCGCTGGCGGACCTGAACCACGCCGCGCGCATCGAGGAGAACTGAGATGTATCTGCTGCGCCTGGCCCTGGCCAGTCTCGCCAACCGTCGTTTCACGGCACTGCTGACGGTCTTCGCCATCGCCCTTTCGGTCTGCCTGTTGCTGGCCGTGGAGCGCGTGCGCACTGAAGCCCGCGCCAGCTTTGCCAGCACCATCAGCGGCACCGACCTGATCGTCGGTGCCCGCTCCGGCTCGGTGAACCTGCTGCTCTATTCCGTGTTCCGCATCGGTAACGCCACCAACAACATCCGCTGGGACAGTTTCGAAGCCATCAGCCAGGACAAACGGGTGAAGTGGGCCATCCCCATCTCCCTCGGCGACTCCCACCGCGGCTACCGGGTGATGGGTACCAGCGCCGCCTACTTCGAGCATTACCAATATGGGCGTGGCCGGCCGCTTCAGTTGGCCGAGGGCCAGCCCTTCGCCGATATGTTCGACGTGGTGCTCGGCGCCGAGGTGGCCGACGCCCTGCGTTACAAACTGGGAGACAAGTTGGTACTCGCCCATGGCGTCAGCACCGTCAGCCTGGTGCAACATGACGACAAGCCCTTCACCGTGGTTGGCATCCTTGCCCGCACCGGCACTCCGGTTGATCGCACCCTGCACATTTCCCTGGCGGGCATGGAAGCGCTGCATGTGGACTGGCAAAACGGCGTACCCGCGCGCGGCGCCGGCAAGGTCAACGCCGATCAGGCGCGAGCCATGGACCTGCAGCCCAAGGCCATCACCGCCTTCATGCTTGGCCTGAACAGCAAGATCGCCACCTTCGCCCTGCAACGACAGATCAACGAATACCGTGGCGAGCCGCTGCTGGCGATCCTGCCCGGCGTGGCCCTGCAGGAGCTCTGGAGCCTGATGGGTACAGCGGAGAAGGCGCTCTTCGTCGTCTCGCTGTTCGTGGTGCTCACCGGCCTGATCGGCATGCTCACGGCCATCCTCACCAGCCTCAACGAGCGCCGCCGGGAAATGGCCATCCTGCGCTCGGTGGGTGCGCGGCCCTGGCACATCGGCAGCCTGCTGGTGCTGGAAGCCTTCTCCCTGGCCATGGCCGGCGCGGTACTGGGCGTGGGCCTGCTTTATCTCGGCATCGGCCTCAGCCAAGGCTACGTGCAGGCCAACTATGGCCTCTACCTTCCACTCGCTCTTCCAAACCCCTATGAGTGGACGCTGCTCGGCGCTATTCTGGCCGCCGCCCTGTTGATGGGCGTGGTGCCAGCCTGGCGTGCCTATCGGCAGTCGCTGGCCGACGGTCTGTCCATTCGCCTGTGAGAGTTCCATGACGCGCATCCTGCTGGCCCTGTTGCTGACGCTTTCTTCCCCGCTCTGGGCCGGCGAGGCGCGAGAACTCACCTGGGCCGAGATGATCCCCGAAGGCGCTCCGCCGCCCGCGCCGCCAGCGCCCATCCACGATCTCTCGCAACTGTCCGATGCCCTCAGCGCCGAGGCCGGCCCTGCCGCCAGCCAGCAATCGCCGGCGGCCCCGGTGGTCAAGGAGCTGGACGGTCAGGACGTGAAGCTGCCGGGCTACATCGTGCCGCTGGATGTGACCGAGGAAGGCCGCGTCACCGAGTTCCTCCTGGTGCCTTACTTCGGCGCCTGCATCCATGTGCCGCCGCCGCCGTCGAACCAGATCGTCCATGTGACGAGCGAACTCGGTGTGCTGATGGACGCGCTTTACCAGCCCTTCTGGATCGAAGGCCCGTTGCAAGTGAAGGCCAGCAGCAGCGAGCTGGCCGAAGCCGGCTACCAGATGGATGCGAGCAAGATCTACCCGTACGAATCCCCCAGCAACTGACCTCCAATGCATGAAGGCCCGGTCAAGCCGGGCCTTTTCGTATCGACCCTCGGTGACATTGCTCTGGATCAAGATACGAAGCTTGCTAATTACTGAAACTGGCTCCAGCCAAACACACTTAGAACCAACTGGAGCCTTCCATGCGCAAGCATCTTCTCACCGCCTCCCTGCTCGCCCTCGCCATCGCGTCGCCCCTGGCCCAGGCCCACAAGGCCGGCGATGTGGTCATTCGCGCCGGCGCCGCCACCGTAAGCCCGAACGAAGACAGCTCCGCCCTGTCGATCGCCGGGGGCAAGGTCGGTGGCACCAAAGCCACCCTGGACAGCGACACCCAACTGGGCCTGACCGGCACCTACATGCTCACCGACCATGTCGGCCTGGAACTGCTTGCTGCTACCCCGTTCCAGCATGAAGTAGGCGTGAAGGGCCTTGGTGCGCTGGATGGCAAGCTGGCCGACATCAAGCAGCTGCCGCCGACCCTGAGCCTCCAGTACTACCCGATGGCCCCTGGCTCCGCCTTCCAGCCCTATGTCGGCGCCGGTATCAACTACACCCTGTTCTTCGACGAAAGCCTGACCGGCCAGCGCAAGGGCCAGGGCTTCAGCAACCTGGACCTGGACGACTCCTGGGGCCTGGCTGCACAGGTCGGCATGGACTACATGCTGACTGACAACATCCTGCTGAACGCCGCCGTCTGGTACATCGATATCGACACCCAGGCCACAACCGACCTGGCCGGTGTGGGCAAGGTCAAAGTCGACGTGGACGTCGACCCGTGGGTCTACATGGTGGGTGTCGGCTACAAGTTCTAAGCCACTCCCCTGGCAACCGCCCAGTAAAAAGGCGCCTTCGGGCGCCTTTCATGTGTTGGCGAAGTACAGGGACAGGTGGGATCAGCGCCCCAACAGCCGCGCTACGCCCAGCTTGAGCGGGGTGGGTTGCGGGAAGTCATAGCGCAACAGCAGGCGGGCAGTGTTGGCCCGCGAATGACGGATATCCCCGGCGCGCGATTCGGCGTGGGTCACCGGCGGCAAGCCACCCAGTACGTCGCCGATAGCGGCCAGCAGTTGCTTGAGACTGGTGGCCTGATTGAGACCCACGTTTACCGGCCCGACTTCAAGCCACTCCGCTTCCAGGGCCTGCACCAGCACCTGCACCAGATCGCCGACATAGACGAAGTCGCGGGTCTGCTCGCCATCGCCGAACACGGTGATCGGCAGCCCGGCCAGCGCGCGCTCGGTGAAGATGCTGATCACCCCGGAATAGGGTGAGGATGGGTCCTGGCGCGGACCGAAGATATTGAAGAAGCGGAATACCGCCGGTTCCAGCCCGTGCTGGCGGCGATAGAAATCCAGGTACTGCTCGCTGGCCAACTTGTCCACCGCGTAGGGTGTCAACGGCGCCTTGGGCGTGTCCTCATCAATCGCAGTGCCTTCGCCGTTCTGGCCATAGACCGCTGCGCTGGACGCGAAGATCACCCGCTTGACGCCGTGCTCGCGCATGGCCTCGCAGACATTCAGGGTGCCAATGAAATTGCTCTGGTGGGTCGCCACCGGATCGTCCACCGAGGCCTGCACCGACGCCACCGCCGCCAGATGCGCCACTGCCTTGCAGCCAGCCATGGCGCGAGTCAACAGGGCCGCGTCGGCCACATCGCCCTCGATCAGCTCCAGCTTTGGGTTGTCCAGTGCCAGGTTGGAACGTCTGCCGGTGGAGAGGTTGTCCAGCACGCGCACGGCATGGCCCTTGGCGAGCAGCGCATCGGCCAGGTGCGAGCCGATGAATCCGGCGCCTCCGGTAATGAGGATGGGGGAATCAGCCATGGCGGTAGTAACGATCCAGCAGGGTCGGCAGCGCAGCACGCCAGGCGCGCGGCTTGATGCCGAAGGTATGGAGGATTTTCTTGCAGGCCAGCACTGCGTTCTGCGGCTCGTCCGCCGCATCGGGACGGGCGGCGTGGGCCTGGGGCGTGATGTCCTGCACCGTCAGCGGATGCAGGTTGCGGGCCTCGCTGAGCAGGGCCTGGCCCAGTGCGAGAGGCGTGGTCGCTTCGTGGCCACCGTAGTGATAGGTGCCCCAGAGCGGCGCGGCGCAGTCCAGCTGTTTGATCACGGCCAGCAACACCCGCGCAGCATCGTCAACCGGGGTCGGGTTACCGCGGCGGTCGTCGGCCAGGCAAATTTCTTCGGCCCGCTCTGCACGACTGAGGAAACGCCCCAGGGAACCCTCGCGGCTGTCGTCCAGCAACCAGCCGAAACGCAGCAGCACGTGTTTGGGGCAGACGGCACGGACACTCTGTTCCATACGCCAGATCGCCTGACCGCGCTCGCTGAGCGGGACGGTTTCATCCTTCTCGCTGTAGGCCGTGGCGCGGGAGCCGTCGAATACCCGGTAGCTGGAGGGCTGCAGCAGGACGATGCTGTGGTGCTGGCAGAGTTCGGCCAGACGTTCCACGCCTCGCTCCTGGGCGGCCAGGCGGAGGCCACTGACTTCGTCGGCCTGGAACCAGTCGAAGTAGTAGGCGAGGTTGACCACGGCGTCAGGCCGGGTGTCATCGAGCAGCTGGGTCAGGCTGGCGGCGTCCCAACCCTGTTCGGGCGGGCGCGGAGCGAGAAAACCTATGTCTTCCTCGGCACCCTGGCGAATCAGCGCCTGTCCGAGTGAATTGCCGCCACCCAACAGCATCAAGCGCATTCGCATAGAGAAAAAGGTCGCTTAAAGCCGGTTAGAGAGAGTGTGCGGGCCAATTGCCCGCCGCATAAGAGCCGCATTCTGCGGGTTTCACCGGCGTACGTCACTAGCCGCGTGGCGGCTACGCCTTGCCGGGTCGGTAGAGATGAGCGTGATCGGCCCGATAAAGGGAGGAATCGGCAAAGCCTTCGGCGGCCAGCACCTCGCCCACCAGGATCAGCGCCGTGCGGCGGAAATCCCGTGCCGTGACCTTGGGCAGGATGTCCCCCAGGGTGCCGGTGACCTGCTCCTGGTCCGGCCAGCTGGCGCGATGGATCACGGCAATGGGGCAGTCGGCGCCGTAGTGCGGCAGCAGTTCTTCGATTATTTTCGCCAGTTGGCTCACGCCCAGGTGAATGGCCATGGTCGCGCGGTGACGGGCCAGATCGCCTAGTTCTTCCCCTTCAGGCATGCGCGTCTTGCTGGCGTAACGGGTGAGGATCAGGGTCTGGGAAACCTCCGGCAGAGTCAGCTCGCAACCCAGCAGCGCGGCGCACGCGGCAGTCGCCGTTACCCCCGGCACCACTTCGAAGGGGATGTCCCGTTCGCGCAGGTGGCGAATCTGCTCGCCGATGGCGCCGTAGAGCGATGGATCACCCGAATGCACCCGCGCCACGTCCTGGCCCCTGGCATGGGCTTCGACCAGCAGCGTGACGATCTCATCCAGATGCAGTTCAGCGGTGTTTACCACCAACTCCGCGCGGTGCCCGGCCAGCACGGCCTCGGGCACCAGCGAACCGGCGTAGAGAATCACCGGACAGGCGCGGATCAGGCGCTGGCCCTTCACGGTAATGAGTTCTGGATCGCCGGGGCCGGCGCCGATGAAATAGACCGTCATGGCCGTCAAGCCTCGTGCAGGATGCAGGCCAGGGCGCAAGTAGCACCGGCGCTGCGACGTTTGTCGATGAGCAGGGCGGCGCGACCGCCGAACAGGACTTCGATCTGGACCAGGGCGGCGGCCTCCGCCACGCCCGCACTGCCGGCGACCTCCCGGACACGCTCGGAGGGCTGGCTCAGGCGCATGTCCTCCGCAACAAGGATATCCGCAGGCAGGAAATACAGCGGCAGCCGCAACCGCTCGGCCAGGGCGATCAGCCCCGGCTCCGCGGCCTTCGCCTCACTGCTGGCCAGCGCGGCCAGATCATCGAGTGAAGCGCCGGCTTCGGCAAGGCACTGCATCAGCAGGCCTTGCAATTCGTCCGTCGGGCAGCCGCGTCGGCAGCCCAGCCCAGCGACCAGCTTCAAGCAGACGGCGACGCGTGACGCTGGTACAGCCAGGCCGCGGCCCAGCCCAGCACGGCCCAGAACACCGCATTGGTGATCAGGGAAGCAGCGATGAACTCATGTTCCAGCGCTTCCGGCGCCAGGCTGGAGTGGGCTTCGGGCTGCGGCGCACCTACGACATGGGGGATCACCAGCAGTACGACGCCCAGCACGCGCAGAGCCCAATGGCGGCCGAAGGCAATGAGCGCCAGCCCCACGGCAGTGGAAGCGGCAGTGCCGACCCACCAGGTCTGACGATGGGCCAGATCAGCGGCGGCGGTGCCCGGCAGTTCCGGCGGCAAGCCAAGGGACGGTGCCAGGGCGAACGTGGCGAAACCACTCAGGCCCCAGAGCAGGCCCTGCCAGGCACGGGTCGGGCCACGCAGGCTGAACAGTCCGGCAAGAATCAAGGCGAAACCTACTGCGACCACCAGGTTGCTGCCACCCGTGGAGAGGGTGCGCTGCCAACCATCTTCCGGCGCCCAGGCTTCGGCGCTGTGTTCGTGGGTATGGGCCACGGCAGCTCCACCATGCTCATGGTCGTGCTCAACCTGAGCGACAGGTTCGGCGTTTTCATAGGTTTCCGCCTGGAGAATCAGCGGGGTGACCCACAGGCTCTGCAACAGGGTCAGCACCAGGGCTGCGATCAGACCAGCGAAACCGGCGGTCTGGGCGATGCGCTTGATCATCCGGGAATCACTCAATGGCAGGGGAAGGCGGCACTGTGGCGAGTGTCGTGAGCGGCGTTGTGCATGGCCTCGATATGCGAGAAGCCGGCGAAATACACCAGGGACAGGCCGATCAGGCTGGCACCGATGGCCAGCAGCAGGCGTTGGGCCAGGGTCGAGGAAGAAGCGGCGGAATGGGACAGGGTGCGGCTGGACATGGAGATTCCCTCTGCGTTGCTAACGATACCGGCAGAGGAACGCGCGCGAGGGAAGCGGGCGCAGGAGCACCCCGATTTCCGGCTTGCGCCCGCCCACCGCGGGTTGCCAAAAAGCTGATCAGGCCGGTCTCCGGGCTCACGACGCCAGCCTGTGGCTGGACGGGCATGCCTTCCCATGCCGTGTCGGCACAGTGGCGTACTTAACCCTACGATCGCTTACCGTTGCGGGGGCAGCGTCGGACTAGTCCGAAAATGGACGCACCGACTTCCCGTTTCACCTCGCGTACGGCGACGCAAGGCACCTGAAAAAACCGTGCTAGGACATCACGAGTCCGACCAAGCGTCAACTGCCGTGATTGACCGTCGCCCAGGCGCTGCGTAGCCTTCGCCCTTTCGAGGTTCTCCGGCTGTACGCCGGAGCTAAGAGGGAACGTGGTCAAGGCCACGGCTGCCCCCGCAACTGTGAACGCCCCCAGGCCTTTCGAAACGCCACTGCGCAAGCGGGAAGGCGAAGGTGCCGCGCCAAGCGCAGGGTCGTGAGCCAGGAGACCTGCCTCGACGACATTCCAGACAACCGGGCGGGGTGATCCGGTGGCGAATCCGTTGCGCGGGGCGAGCCCCGCTGCGTTCGTCATGCCCGCCGACCGACCACGCAGAGGCGCGCATGAAAACCCTGGCCAAACTCCCCGTCACCATCGTCACCGGCTTCCTCGGCTCCGGTAAGACCACCCTCCTGCGCCACATGCTGGACAACGCTGAAGGCCGCCGTATCGCGGTGATCGTCAACGAGTTCGGCGAGCTGGGCATCGACGGCGAGATCCTCAAGCAGTGCTCTATCGGCTGCACCGAAGAAGAGGCCGTTGGCCGCGTCTTCGAGCTGGCCAACGGCTGCCTGTGCTGCACCGTGCAGGAAGAGTTCTTCCCGGTCATGCGCGAATTGGTAGCGCGCCGTGGCGACCTTGACCAGATCCTCATCGAAACCTCCGGCCTCGCCCTGCCCAAGCCGCTGGTGCAAGCCTTCCAGTGGCCGGAAATCCGCAACGCCTGCACCGTCGACGCCGTCATCACCGTGGTCGACAGCCCGGCCGTGGCCGCTGGCACCTTCGCCGCCCACCCCGAGCAGGTGGACGAGCAGCGCAAGCAGGACCCGAACCTCGACCATGAATCCCCCCTGCACGAACTGTTCGAAGACCAGTTGGCCAGCGCCGACCTGGTGATCCTCAACAAGGCCGACCTGCTCGACGCCGAGGCCCTGGCCGCCGTGCGCGCCGAGGTGGCCGAGGAACTGCCACCTGCGGTGAAGATCGTCGAAGCCAGCGCCGGCAAGCTGCCGCTCAGCGTGCTGCTGGGCCTGAACGCCGAGGCGGAACTGCACATCGACAGCCGCCCCACCCACCATGACCACGAAGGTCATGAAGACCACGACCACGACGAGTTCGACTCCTTTCACGTCGACCTGCCGGAAGTGGAAGAAGCCGCCCTGATCAAAGCCCTCGGCCAACTGGTGGTGCGCCACGACATCCTGCGCATCAAGGGCTTCGCCGCCATCCCCGGCAAACCCATGCGCCTGCTGATCCAGGGCGTCGGCAAGCGTTTCGACAAGCACTTCGACCGCAAGTGGCTGACCGACGAAACCCGCAGCACCCGCCTGGTGGTGATCGGTCAGGAACTGGATCAGGCAGTGATTGCCAACGAGCTGCGCACGGCTCTCGTATGAAACGCATTCAAATCCCCTCTCCCAGAGGGAAAGGGGAGTAAATGCACCTCCTGCGCACCCAACCCGGCGGCTTCGTCCCGGACGACGGCATCGCCCACCTGGCCCAGACACCCGCCGAACTGGTGATCCTCTGCAGCGGCGACTCGCACCTGGCGCTGCTGGCCGAGGCCGCCCGCGAATTGCCCGACGACTACCCGAGCCTGCGCCTGGCCAACCCCATGCAGTTGCAGAACCACGCCTCGGTGGACCTCTACGTCGACGAGGTGCTGCAGCATGCCAAGGTCATCCTGATCTCCGTTCATGGCGGCGTGGGTTACTGGCGCTACGGCATCGAGCAACTGGTGGCCCTGGCCGAACGGGGAGCGAAGCTGATCCTGGTGCCGGGAGACGACCGTCCCGACCCGGAGCTGGCCAGCCTGTGCACCGTTCCCGCGGAAGACGCCGAGCGCCTCTGGCAGTACTTGCGCCAGGGCGGCCTGGACAACGCCCGGCAGTTGTTCAACTGCCTGGCCAACCGCTGGTTCGACCGTGATTGCCCCTGGAACGAGCCTCAGGCCCTGCCCCGTGTCGCCCTCTACCACCCGCGCTTACGCCCGGCGCGGCTGGAAGACTGGCAGGCCGACTGGCGCTCCGATCAGCCGGTCGCCGCGCTCCTTTTCTATCGCACCCACTTGCAGGCCGCGAACACGGCCTTTATCGACGCTTTCTGCGAGCGCCTCGCCGCCCAGGGGCTGAATCCCCTGCCCATCGCCGTCGCCAGCCTCAAGGAAGCGGAGTGCTTGGCGGCTGTGGAAAACTGGCTGGACGCCGCGGGCGCCGGGCTGATCATCAACACCACCGGCTTTGCCCAGTCGAACCCGGACGCCCCCAGCCTGCGCCCGTTCCGCCGCGACATTCCGGTGCTGCAGGCCATCTGTTCGCTGGACAACGAACCGCTCTGGCGTGACAACCCGCAGGGCCTGGGTCCGCGCGACCTGGCCATGCACATCGCGCTGCCGGAGCTGGACGGTCGCATCATCACCCGCCCCATCAGCTTCAAGGGCCTGGCCTGGCGCAGCGAGCGCAGCCAGAGCGACGTGGTCTGCTACCTGCCGCAGCGGGAACGCATGGACTTCGTCGCCGAACTGGGACGACGCTGGTGCGCGCTTTCGCGCAAGGCCAATGCCGACAAGCGCGTGGCGCTGATCCTCGCCAACTACCCTACCCGCGACGGCCGTATCGGCAACGGCGTGGGCCTGGACACCCCGGCTGCCGCGCTGAACATCCTTCGCGCCCTGGAGGCCGAAGGCTATCCATTGGCCGGCCTGCCGGAGAGTGGCACCGCGCTTATCCACAGCCTGCTCGGTGGTGTCAGCAACGACCTGGACAGCCTCGATGCGCGCCCCTGCGCCCAGAGCCTGGCCCTTTCCGACTACCTCGCCTGCTTCGCCCGCCTGCCAGAGGCCAACCAGCGCGCGGTCATCGAGCGCTGGGGGGAGCCGCAGCAGGACCCGATGTTCCGCAGCGGTCGCATGATGGTGGCCGGCCTGCGCTTCGGCCTCGTTTTCGTCGGCATCCAGCCGGCGCGCGGCTACCAGCTCGACCCAGCGGCCATCTACCACGATGCCGACCTGGTGCCGCCCCACGGCTACCTCGCTTTCTACTTCTGGTTGCGCGACGTGTTCGCCGCCGATGCGCTGATCCACGTCGGCAAGCACGGCAACCTGGAATGGCTGCCGGGCAAGGGCGTCGGCCTGTCCGCCGAATGCTGGCCGGACGCGGCGATGGGTCCGCTGCCGAACATCTACCCGTTCATCGTCAACGACCCCGGCGAAGGCGCGCAGGCCAAGCGCCGCGCCCAGGCGGTGATCATCGATCACCTGATGCCACCGCTGACCCGCGCCGAGAATTACGGCCCGCTGCGCGACCTCGAGCGCCTGGCCGACGAGTACTACGACGCCTCCTTGCTCGACCCGCGCCGCGCCGTGCAGCTGCGCGGAGAAATCCTCGAACTGGTGAAGGCAACGGCCCTGGATCGCGAACTGAACCTGGTCATCAGCGACGACCCGGAGAGCTGGTTGCCGCAGCTGGACGCCTACCTCTGCGACCTCAAGGAATCGCAGATCCGCGACGGCCTCCACGTGTTTGGCGAATCTCCCGCAGGACGCTTGCGCGACGACACGCTGCTGTCCCTGGTGCGCATCCCTCGTGGCGACGGCAAGGGCGCCAACGCCAGCCTGCTGCGCGCCCTGGCCAACGACCTGCAACTGGGCCGCGACCCGCTCGACCTCAATTGGGCCGAACCCTGGGAAGGCCCCCGCCCGGCATGGCTGGACGCAGTCAGCAATGAGCCCTGGCGCAGCAATGGCGACACACGCGAACGTCTGGAGCTGCTGGCCCTGGGCCTGATCCAGACCACTGACTTCGGCTCCATCGGCCCGGCCAGCGATGCGGTTATCCACAACCTGCGCGCCGTCATCGCCCCCACCCTGGACGCCTGTGGCGATGCCGAGATCGGCGGCGTCCTGGCGGCGCTGGAAGGTCGCTTCGTCCCGCCCGGCCCCAGCGGCGCGCCCAGTCGCGGACGTCTCGACGTGCTGCCCACTGGGCGCAATTTCTTCACCGTCGATGTGCGCAACCTGCCCACGCCCACGGCCTGGCGACTGGGCTTCCAGTCCGCCAGCCTGCTGCTGGAACGCCACCTGCAGGACCACGGCGACCACCTGCGCCAGCTCGGCATTTCCGTCTGGGGCACCGCCACCATGCGCACCGGGGGTGATGACATCGCCCAGGCGCTGGCATTGATGGGCGTACGCCCGGTGTGGCAGGCCGGCAGCCAGCGGGTCGAAGACTTCGAAATCCTGCCGCTGTCCCTGCTCGACCGCCCTCGGGTGGACGTGACCTTGCGCGTGTCGGGCTTCTTCCGCGATGCCTTCGCCAACCTCATCCGCCTGTTCGACGCGGCCGTGCAGGCCGTGGCCGAACTGGATGAGCCGGAGGATATGAACCCGTTGGCGGCGCGGGTGAAAACGGAAAGCGAACGCCTCACCGACGAGGGCCTGCCCGCCGAGGATGCGCGCCTACAAGCCGGTTGGCGCGTGTTCGGCGCCCAACCCGGCGCCTACGGCGCAGGGGTGCAGGGCGCCATCGAGGAACGCCAGTGGCAGGACCGCGCCGAGCTGGCTGAGGTCTACCTCAACTGGGGCGGCTACGCCTACGGCGCCCAGGATGCCGGCACCCCGGCGCGGGAGCGCTTCGCCCAGCGGCTGCAGCGGCTGCAAGCCGTGCTACAGAACCAGGACAACCGCGAGCACGACATCCTCGACTCCAACGATTACTACCAGTTCCAGGGCGGCATGCTCGCCGCCGCTGAAACCCTGCGTGGCGAGAAAGTGGCCAGCTACCACGGCGACCATAGCCAGCCGGACCTGCCGCGTATCCGCTCGCTGAAAGAAGAACTGGCTCGCGTGGTCCGCTCCCGTGCCGCCAACCCGAAGTGGATCGCCGGCATGAAGCGCCACGGCTACAAGGGCGCCTTCGAACTGGCGGCGACGGTGGATTACCTCTTCGCCTTCGACGCCACCAGCGAGCTGATCGACGACCACCAGTACCAACTGCTGGCCGACGCCTACCTGCTGGACGCGGACACCCGCGAATTCATTCGCCAGCACAACCCCGAAGCCCTGCGCGACATCGCCGAGCGGCTGGTGGAAGCGCAGCAGCGCGGGCTCTGGGAGAACCCGGGGGAATACCGCGAAGCAATCGAGAACCTGCTGCTGGATAGCGAGGAGCAGTGAGAGAAGCAGGGAGTAGTCCCTGAGAGTGCGAGCCGGTGGCCAATGCCCTCACCCCAACTCTCTCCCGGAGGGAGAGGGAGCAGTCGGCGCCAGTCAGGCTCGTGAGTCACCCCTCTCCTGTTGGGAGAGGGGCCGGGGGTGAGGGAAGCTCTGCTCCACTCGGAGTCCGGAAGCTCACCCCCGCAAACGCACTGCTGCCTCCCGCAGGATCGCCTCCGTCCCTGCCCAGCCCAGGCAGCCGTCGGTGATCGAAACCCCGTAGCGCAAATCGCAGGACAGCGACTGCGCGCCATCGAACAGGTGGCTCTCGATCATCACCCCGCGCAGGGCGTCCTGGCCGGCCAGGCGTTGGTCGATCACGTCCTGCAACACGGCCGGCTGGCGCAGCGGGTCCTTGCCGCTGTTGGCATGGCTGCAATCGACCAGGATGCGCGGCGCGATGCCGAGTTTCTCCAGGCCGGAACGGGCGACCTGCACGCTGGCCGCGTCATGGTTGGGCCCCTGATGACCACCACGCAGCACCAGATGGGTATCCGCGTTGCCGGCGGTCTGCACCAGCGCCGGACGCCCCAGTTCATCAATGCCGAAATGCTGGTGGGCATGGGCGGCCGAGCGCATGGCGTCGGTGGCGATGCCGAGGCTGCCATCGGTTCCGTTCTTGAAGCCCACGGGCAGGTCCAGGCCGCTGACCATCTCGCGGTGGATCTGCGACTCGCTGGTGCGCGCGCCGATAGCGGCCCAGCTCAGCAGGTCGTCCAGGTAGCCGGCGACCAGTGGCTGCAGCAGCTCAGTCGCGACCGGCAGGCCCAGCTCGGCCATCTCCAGCATCAGTCGGCGGCTCAGGGCTAGGCCTTCCGCCATGTCGCCACTGCCGTTCAGGTGCGGATCGTAGACCAGGCCCTTCCAGCCCACGGTGGTACGCGGCTTCTCGACGTAGGCGCGCATCACCAGCAGCAACTGGTCGCTGACTTCTGGCGCCAGGGCCGCCAGGCGGCGGGCGTAGTCGAGGGCGGAATCCGCATCGTGGATGGAGCAGGGGCCTACCACCACCAGCAGGCGCGAATCTTCGCCATCCAGCACGGCTCGCACTGCCTCGCGCTGGGCGTTGATCTGGCGGGCAATGGCATGGCTCAGCGGCAGGCGCTGGCGCAGTTCGGCGGGGGTGGGCAGTGGTTGGGTGCTGCGCGACGTGGGCAGGGCAGCCTCCAGCGCCATGGCGTGGAGTGGCTGTATAGCGGTGGGCAGAACGGAAACGGAAGAGTTCATGACTGGCATCCTCAGCCGGCGCGGCTCGATCCGCGCGCGGCGCTATCTGGGTGTTCGATTCAACGGTGTCTGGGCGGTAATGGAGCGGCTAAATCGCCAGTCGGAGTTGCGGTAATAGGTCTGGTAGGTGCGGTAGCTGATCATGGTGCGATCCTCGGATTTCATGTGTTTGGCCTTGTGGGCCGGAAAACAAAAACCCCCGGTCGGGTTGCCGACCGGGGGTTTCGTGGAGCTTTGGCGGCGACCCTGCTGGAGTGGGCCGCCTGATGGGTATCAGGTCAGCCCGTGGCTAAACCAATACCCATAGAAATAGCTGGCCGCAGCGGCCACACGCTCACCTGCCACGGCGCGAGCCGGGGAAGCGATGAGCGAAGTGGAAGCGACGTGCGGCATGACAATCTCCAAAGCGAATGCTGGCTAACCTACTGCATCGCCACGCGCCGTTCAATCACTGATTTCTATCGGCGCGTTCGGGCTTTCGCTAACATGCCCGCCATGCGTTTCCAGGAACCCGCCATGTCCGACCTTCCCCACTTTCCCCTGAGCGCAGTCGTCGGTTCCGATGAACTGAAACTGGCGCTCTACCTCGCCGCCATCGACCCCGCCATCGGTGGCGTGCTGATCGAGGGCCCGCGTGGCATGGCCAAGTCCACCCTGGCCCGTGGCATCGCCGACCTGCTACCGGAAGCCCTCTTCGTCACCCTGCCCCTGGGTGCCAGCGAGGAACGCATCGTCGGCACCCTGGACCTGGATGCGGCGCTCGGCGAAGGCCGCGCTCAGTTCTCTCCCGGCGTGCTGGCCAAGGCCCACGGCGGCGTGCTCTATGTGGATGAAGTGAACCTGCTGCCCGACCACCTGGTGGACCTGCTACTGGATGTGGCCGCCAGTGGTGTGAACCAGGTAGAACGCGACGGCATTTCCCACCGTCACCCCGCGCGCTTCGTGCTGATCGGCACCATGAACCCCGAGGAAGGCGAACTGCGCCCGCAACTGCTGGACCGCTTCGGTCTGAAGGTGCTGCAGAACGGTCAGCCGCAGCCTGCCGAGCGCGCCGAGATCGTCCGCCGTCGCCTGGCCTTCGACGCCGATCCGCAAGGCTTCATCGCCCAATGGAATGGCGCGCAACAGGCCCTGGCCCAGCGCTGCCAGGACGCCCGCGCCCGTCTGGCGGCCATCCCGCTGGACGATGCCGCCCTGGATGAAATCGCCCAACGCTGCTTCGCCGCCGGCGTCGACGGCCTGCGCGCCGACCTGGTCTGGCTGCGTGCCGCCCGCGCCCATGCGGCCTGGCGCGGCGCTGATCGCATCGAGGCTGCGGACATCGACGCCGTCGAGCACTTCGCCCTCGCCCACCGTCGCACCCACACCCCGCCGCCCGCCGCGCAGCCTCCGCAGTCGCCGCCCGCCCAGTCGCATACGCCGGCGTCCGGTGGCGAAGGCCAGTGGGGAGAACTGCCCGCACAAGCCGTCCCCATGGGAGAACGGCGCGACCTGCCGCGCTGGCCAAAAAAGCCCTGAGCATCCGCCCGCGCACGGTCACAGGGGCGGGTGCCCGGCCCAGACCCGGCACTCTCGGCAACGGTCGCAGCGGCGCTCGCCGCACGGGAATAGAGGGCGCCATCCAATGGCTGCCGACCCTGCTGCGCGGCCGCCCGCGCAAGTCGGTCGATCTCGTCCGCGCGCCACGCAGCCAGCGCCCCGATGAACTCTGGCTGGTGATCGTCGACGCCTCCGCTTCCACCCGCCGCCATGGTGCGTTGTCCCAGGCCAAGGGGCTGCTGGCCGGACTCTTCGAAAAAGCCTACCGCCAGCGCGCCCGCCTCGCCGTGCTCCACGCCACCGGCCGCCAACCGCAGTGGCTCTGGCAAGGCAGCAAGGCCTCTCCCGCCCTGCACCATTGGCTCGCCGAACTCGGCGCCGGTGGCGGCACGCCGCTGATCGAGGCCTTGCAGCAATCCGCCCACTGGCTGGCGCGGCGACAACGGCAGAAGCCGGCCGAGGCGCAGCGGATGCTGGTCCTCACCGATGGCCGTTTGAAGGAGTGGCCGACGCTTGATCCGCTCAGTTGCCCGACCTTGCTGGTGGATATCGAAGGCGGGGCGATCCGGCTCGGGCGGGCGAAACAGCTGGCGCAGGAGCTAGGGGCGGAGTACCGGGTCATTTC
>NZ_SCOK01000084.1:0-15911 GCF_005502555.1 Pseudomonas sp. D(2018) | reverse complement strand
ATGCCTACGGCACCGTGAACGACTGCATCGGCTACGTGCAGCGCCTGATCGACGCCGGCGCCGACGAAATCCTCTTCATCTGCCAGATGGGCACCGTGCCCCAGTGGGCACAGCTCGAGACCCTGAAGAACATCGGCGAACACGTGATTCCCTACTTCCGCAAACAGAACGGACTGACCTGAGCCGCGGAGTGAGGAATGCAAAACGGGCCTTCGGGCCCGTTTTGTTTTGTGCGAGTACGAAGACGCTAGTCCGGCCAGACGATGCAGCGCCCCGGCGCGCGTTGCATGTTCTGTCGGCCCGGCCGAAACCCGGCCGAACTCACTGCCTATTGAGGGACCTTGCCGTGGAAAAGATCATCTACGCCCTGTGGCGCAATCCGTCGGACAGCCTCGACGCCTTTTCCCAGCGCCTGCGGGGTGGAGTTGCCGAGCAACTCTTCACCTTGGGCGGCCGTGGCCTGCAGGTGAACCTGGCCGACGCCGATGTCGCCCCCGCCGCGGGACTGCGACAGGAGAACAACCGGCCGTTGGCGGATGCGGTCGTGTCGCTCTGGGTCGACAGCGCCAACGCGCAAAGCCGTCGGCCCCTGGATGAAGTCCTGGCAGCGACCAGCAGCCGCCTGGCGGCCTACCTGGTGTGCGAGTCGGTGGCGATCCGCAATACTCGTGTCCCCGCCCACCCTGGCCAGCGCACCCACGGTTTTTCGCAGATCGCCGTCCTCAGCTGCCCACCGCGCCTGACCCGGGACGCCTGGCTGGATACCTGGCGCAACTACCATACCCAGGTAGCCATCGACACCCAGGACAACTTCCTCTACGTGCAGAACCTGGTGGTACGAGCCCTGACCCACGGCGCCGCGCCGTTGGACGCCATTGTGGAAGAAGCTTTCCCGCCGGCCGCGATGACCGATCCCATGGCCTTCTTCGACGCCGTGGGTGACGAGGAGAAGCTCCAGAAGAACCTTGCGGCCATGATGGAGAGCTGCAACCGCTTCATCGATTTCGACAAGATCGATGTGCTCCCCACCAGCCAGTACGTGCTGAAGACGGCAGCGGCGGGTTGAACCGTGCCGTATCTCCCGCCGGGGGTTAAGTCCACCGGAGGAATCAGGCTTCCTCGTCTTCCCGCACCAGCACACAGTGCAGACCGTCATCGTCTTCGCTGCAGTCGTAGAGGTAGAACATCTGCACGTCACCGGTCGCGGTGACTACCGCGACGAAATCGCCGGCATCCGCGAGGAAGAAATCGCGGGTCGCCGGATCGGCCTGGCACTCAATCAGCGCCGTGACGAAGGACGAGGGGTCGATGTCACCGAAGTAGTCTTCGCGATCCTGCTCGCTCCATTCGGCCGGGGCCTGGAAAGGCCCGGTAAACAGAACACGCGCATCGCCGAGGTCTTCCTCTTCGGCGTCCAGGTCATTCTCATCGGGGCGATAGAGGGTGCAGTCCAGGGCATCGGCATGGTCGAGCACGGCCTGACGGGCGGCCAGGCGCTTTTTCGGGTCAAGGCCGGCGGCGAGGCAGATCTGGGCCCAGCTGTCTTGTTGGCTTGGGGACACGAGGTGATCCTTCTTGGTTGGGGCTGAAAGGAGTCTAGTGTCAGGCACGGTAGAGCGGCGGGCAATTCTCGATTGGGGGCAACGTGCGCGCCTGTGCTTAGATAAACCCATCGCCCACAGGCCGAACCCCATGATCCCCGTCGATACCCTGGTCCAGTTGCAGGACATCTTCCGTGCCCACGGCATGACCGACCCGGCGCTACAGGATTGCCTGATGCAGGCGCTCAAGCTGCGCGACTACGACCGCGACCAGTTGATCATCCGCGCTGGCGAACGTCCCACCCACTTCTACGTCATCCTTTCCGGCGTCGCGCGCTACTACTACCTGTCCCCCGAAGGTCGGCAGTGGAACAAGACCTTCTTCCGCGAGGGCCAAATGATCGGGTCCCTCAGCGCCCACCTCAAGCAGCAGCCCTGCACCTACAGCATCGCCGCGGTGGAACGGTGCCGGCTGGCCAGCCTGCCGCTGGCGATTCTCAGCCAGCAGGGCAAGCGCTTCCCCCAACTGCAACAGATGCAGGATCTGGTGACCCGCCAGATCATGTTGCGCAACGAGGACCGCGAGGCGCTGCTGCTCACCAGCAACAGCGAGCAGCGCTACCAGTGGCTGATGGAGCACGAAGCCTGGCTGCTGGATCGGGTGCCGCAGTACCAGTTGGCCAGCTATCTGGGGATGGACCCGGTGTCTTTCTCGCGGGTCAAGCGCAGGCAGGACCGCTGACCACCTCCCGTACCCGCAAACCCAGGACCTCGGCACGCTCCACACAGAAGTCGTGCTGCTCGGCCGGGACATCCGTCAGCGTTATCCACAAACCGCCATCAGCGCCTTGCACGACCTCGCAGCCCAGCATCGGGCAGCGACTGGCGACCCGCTCGCGATAGACACTGGCCGCCGCCATTTCCCGCAGACGCTGCTTGAATATCTTGCCCACCACAGTCACCGGCAGGGCTTGCACCTGGAACACCCGCTTCGGGCAGGCCGGGCGTTCGGCGATATGGTCGAACGCGAACTGCTGCAACTCGTCGCTGCTTGCCGTCTGCCCCTGGCGCAGTTGCACGTAGACCACCGGTAGCTCGCCTGCATACTCGTCCGGCATGCCCACGGCGGCAGCCATGGACACCGCCGGGTGGCTTTCCAGGCAACTTTCGATCAGCGCCGGGTCGATGTTGTGGCCACTGCGGATGATCAGGTCCTTGGCACGCCCGGTAATGAACAGGTTGCCCTGCTCGTCCAGATGCCCAAGGTCGCCACTGCGCAGCCAGCCGTCCTCCAGGGATGGAATGTCCTGCCCCAGGTAGCCGGCGAACACGGTTGGCCCGCGAACGCAGATTTCCCCACCATCGATTTTCACCTCGATGGGCCGCGCCACATGCCCGGCACTCCCGGGAATCGCCGGGCTGGCCAGGTTGGGCAAGGCGATCACGCCGGTGCATTCAGTCATGCCATAGGCCTGGTACAGCTCCAGCCCGGTAACCGCCTTCACCTTTTCGCACAGGGCCGCCGGTACGGGCGCGCCGCCGGAGAGCATGAAGCGCAGGCTGCCGATGTCGCGTCCGTCGATGGGCACTTCGAGCATGGCCGCAACCGAGGTGGGTATGCCGCCGCTCAGGGTGATGCCGTAGTGCTCCACCAGCCGCCAGTGCTGGCGGATCACCTCTGGATTGCGGAACCCACCCAGGGTCGGCAGCAGCATGCGCAATCCACTGGCCAGGCCGCCCAGGCTGTTCACCAGGGCGCCGGCCACATGGAAGATCGGCAGGCCATTCAGTGCAACGTCCTCCGGGCCGGCCTCCATGTAAGCGCGATAGGCACAGGCTGCCGCCACCTGGTTGGCATGGGTCTGCCGGGCCAGCTTGGGCAGGCCGGTGGTGCCGCCGGTGTGGAAGTAGGCAGCGCTATCCTCCGGCCGAGGCAATAGCGCTGGCTCCAACGCAGCGTCGCTGTAACCCCCGAGCAACGCGTCATAGAAGAACTCCCCGCCCTGCGTCAGCACCGATATGCACTTCGGCTTGTTCGGTAAACGCACGGAGGCGCCCTGGGCCTTCTGCCACAGGTCGGAACCCGCCACCGGGCCCAGGGCCACCACCAGGTCAGTGCCGGCCTTTTCCATCAAGCTGACCAGAGCGTCTTCATTCAGCAACGGATTGATCGGGTTGGCGATGCCGATACTGGCCGCCGCCCAGAGCAGGCACTGACTCTGTGCAATGTTCGGCAGCAACAGTGTGATCACCGGTTTGCGGGTTCCCGCCAGCTCCAGCAACAGCCGCGCGCTGCGGTTGAGCTGGGCAAAGAACGCCGCGTAGCTCAAGTTCTGCTCACCGATCTCTGCCCCCAGGCTGTGGATAAAGGTCAGGGCAGTCCGCTCCGGGTGGCGCGACGCCGAGGCCTGCAACAGTTCGTAGACAGTGGTGGGAGCTTGGCTGGACATGGCGGCCTCCTGGACCTGCGCGTTGTTGTGCGCCGATTGTTGGGGGCCGATGCAGCAGAGGCATTAACAAATGTTAAGAAGGCAGATGCCGCTTAGAAGCGTTCCAGTTGCATCTCCCGCAGCCGGCTCAGGGTGCGACGGAAGGGGAACTCCAGGTAGCCGTCGGTGTAGAGGCGGTCCATGGCCACGGCGGCCTCCACGTAGAGCGGCACACGACGGTCGTAGCACTCGTCCACAAGGGCAATGAAGCGGCGCACACCATCGTCATGTACGGACAGTTGCGGCAGCTCCCGATCGCCAGCGGCCACTCGCTCAGCGCCATCTTCGGTGCCACGCGCGATGCGCCCTTCGCGACGGGCAGCGCTGAGGTTGGGCACCTCTCCCAGGAGAATCGCCTGGAAGCGGTCGCACAGTGCGATGAAATCCAGCGCGGCGAGTGGCTGCTGGCACAGGTCTTCGTAGCGGAACCAGACCGCCGTGGCACATCGGCGCACGACCGGCACCGGACGATGGCCCAGCTCCACGGCAGCGCTGGAACTGCCCTGGCCCGCCGCCAGCCGCTCGAACACCTCAGCCAGGGCGCTGGGTCGACCAGGCTCGGCCACCCAGTAGCGCTGATGAGCCGCACCGGGGTGCAACCGATGGTCCTGATCGCCATCCACCGCTACGACCTGCATATGCCGCTCGATTGCCTCGATGGCTGGAAGGAAGCGCTCGCGGTTGAAACCGTCGGCATAGAGCTGCTGCGGCGGCTGGTTGGAAGTGGCGACCATGGCCACGCCTTCCTCGAACATCGCCCGCAACAGGCGGCCGAGCAGCATGGCGTCGCCGATGTCATTGACGAACAACTCGTCGAAACATAGCACCCGTACATCCCGACCCAGCTCACGCGCCAACGCCTGGAGCGGGTCCGGTGTGCCGGTGAGCTGGAACAGGCGCTGGTGAACCCAGCGCATGAAGTGATGGAAGTGCTGGCGCCGCGCCGGGACCTTGAGGCTCTGATGGAAGCGGTCCATCAGCCAGGTCTTGCCGCGTCCAACAGGGCCCCAAAGGTAGACGCCGGTCACTTCATCGGCGCGATGCAACGCCTCATGGCAGGCCTGCAGGCAGTCGACGGCATGGCGCTGGGCGGCATCCGGCTGGAAACCGCCTTGCTCCAGGGCATGGCGGTAGGCGGCAAGGGGGGAGTCGAAAGTCATGGCGCCGCATTGTGGCGGTTGCAGGCGCCATGGGGAAGGTTCGTCAGTTGTCGCAGAGCGCAGCGAAGCCCAATGCATCGGGCCTCGGATACATCCGCGTGACGGAAACAACCCTCATCCCCGACCCCTCTCCCGGTGGGAGAGGGGAGCAGAGCACTCAGAACTGCTCCAGCGCCAGCAGGTCGGCCAGGGTCTGGCGACGGCGAATCAGGCGGGCCTCGTCGCCATCCACCAGTACCTCCGGCAGCAGCGGACGGCTGTTGTAGTTGGAGGACATGGAGGCACCGTAGGCACCGGTGTCGTGGATCAGCAACAAATCGCCGACCTGCGCAGCCGGCAGCTCGCGCGGGGCTACCAGACCGCCGTCGTGCTGGGTGAAGACGTCACCGGACTCGCACAGCGGGCCGGCGACCACTGTCGGGCGGCTGGGAGCATTGACCGGATTACCGGCGTCGTCCAGCAGGGTCATGGCGTGGAAGCTGCCGTACATGGACGGGCGCATCAGGTCGTTGAAGCCGGCGTCCACCAGGACGAAGTGGTTATTGCCGACATCCTTGGTGGCGCGTACTTCGCTCAGCAGGCAGCCGGACTCGGCGACCAGGAAGCGGCCCGGTTCCAGCTCCAGGCGCACCGGATGCTTGACGATGCCTTCGATCTCGCGCCGGGCCAGGTTCCACAGTTCGGCGTAGCGCGGGATATCCACCACCGGATCGCCATCGCGATAGGGAATGGACAGGCCGCCGCCGGCGGAGATGGCTTCCAGGTCGCAGCCCAGGTCACGCACCGCGCCGACCATCGCACCGCAGACTTCTTCCAGGTGGCTGTAATCCACGCCCGAACCGATGTGCATGTGCAGCCCCACCAGCACCAGGCCGTAGTCGCGGATCACCGCCATCGCCGCATCCAGTTGGCTGTGCCAGATGCCGTGCTTGCTGTTCTCGCCGCCGGTGTTGGTCTTCTGGCTGTGGCCATGGCCGAAACCGGGGTTGATGCGCAGCCAGACACGGTGGCCAGGGCTTGCCTGACCGAGCTGGGTGAGCATGTCGATGGAGCCGACGTTGACCTCGATGCCCAGTTCCACGGCACGCGCCAGGGTCGGGCGGTCAAGCAGGTCGCAGGTCAGCACCACGCCGGCCGGTTCGCCCTTGGGCGAATAGCCAGCCAGCAACGCGCGCTCGATTTCGCCGAGGGATACCGCGTCCACCTGCACGCCTTCCTCGCGCATCAGGCGCAGGATGCTCAGGTTGGAGCAGGCCTTCTGGGCAAAACGGATCACATCAAACCCCTTGAGCTGGGCGATGCGCTCACGGATCACCGCAGCGTCATAGCACCACAGCGGGGTGCCGTGTTCACGGGCAAGGTTGGCGAGGGTGGCGGCGGGAATATTCGGGCGCATGGCGGCCTCCTGGAAAGGAATGGCGCCATGATGTCGAGGCCGAGCAATTCAATAAAATACCAATTTTTGCTGACACCATTCATTATTGATATGCACAGTCACCTGCTCCCGAGCGCCCCATGGACCTTTCCATCCGCCATATCGAAGTCTTCCGCGCGGTCATGACCGCCGGCAGCGTAACCGGCGCCGCGCGCCTGCTGTTCACCTCGCAGCCCACGGTGAGCCGCGAGCTGGCGCGCTTCGAGCACCTGCTGGGCTTCCGTCTGTTCGACCGTGAGGGCGGCCGCCTGGCGCCCACTGCCCAGGGCCTGGCGCTGTTCGATGAAGTGCAACGCTCCTACGCCGGGCTGGAACGCATCGTCGGTGCCGCCCAGGCCATCCGCCGATTCGACCAGGGCCAACTGGCCATCACTGGCCTGCCGGTGTTCGCCCAGACCCTGCTTCCCGGCTTCTGCCAGGCCTTCCTCGAACGCCATCCCGGCGTGCGCCTGTCCATCAGCGCCCAGGAATCGCCGCTGCTGGAGGAGTCCCTCAGTGGCCAGCGACATGATCTTGGGCTTTCGGAAACCGACATCCTGCCGCGCGGAACCCAAGGTTCGACGCTGTTCGCTGCAGATATGGTCTGCGTGCTGCCTGAAGGCCACGAACTGCTGGCGCGACCCGAGCTGGAGTTGGCGGACTTCCATGGGCAACCCTTCATCAGTCTGGCCGGCCTGGACATCTATCGGCAGAGCCTGGACGCCCACTTCCTCGCCGCCGGGGTGGAGCGCCGGATGGTCGTGGAAACCAGCACCGCCGCCTCGGTCTGCGCCATGGTCCGCCAGGGCCTGGGGCTGGCCATCGTCAACCCGCTGAGTGCCCTGGACGAAGCGGGCCGGGGCCTGCAGATACGGCGCCTGCGCACGTCGATTCCCTTTCGCGTGCAGCTGATCCGGCCCGAGTTCCGGCCCTCCTCCGTGCTGGTGGATACCGCCACTGAGATACTCCACGAGCACGCGCAAAGCCTGATCAGGGCGCTGGAAGCACGGCTGCACCGCACGGACTGAACGACGCCCTGCCACGTTCCCTGGCCAGGCTGACGCACAATAGACACCCGCACCGAGTTCGACACGACGAGGCAGGCACAGAATGAAGTCACCCGGCGGCATGTTGCTGACAGCAATCGAGCTGGACCGCGCCAGCGCCATTCCCCTCTACCGCCAGCTCTATCTGCAAGTGCGCAAGCAGATCCTCAGCGGCCGGCTACCGGGTGGCACACGACTGCCCTCCACCCGCACGCTATGCAAGGAGCTGGAGCTGTCGCGGATCACCATCCTCAACGCGTTCGACCAACTGACCGCCGAAGGTTTCCTGGCGCCACGCACCGGCGCCGGCACCTATGTCGGCGACGAATGGGAGCGCCGTGATGCCGCTGCCGATAGCCCGCGCAAGCCGCCGCGCCTGTCGAGCCTGAGTCAGTCCGTGCACTCCCTGCGCAGCGAGCATTTCGGCGGGGTGTCCTATGCCACCTGGGCGCCCGAGTGCCCGACTTCCTTCTTGCCCAGCCACCCGGCCTACGATGCCTTTCCCCTGCCGGTGTGGAAGCGCCTGATGAACCGACACCTCCGCCATCCCACCAAGGCGCTGCTCGGCTACGGCGAACTGAAAGGCCTGCAGCGCCTGCGCGAGGCCATCGTCGAATACGTCTTCGACGCTCGCGGAATAGAGTGCAGCGTGGACCAGGTCGTGGTGGTATCCGGCGCCCAGCAGGCCTTCAACCTGCTTGGCATGCTGTTGCTCGACCCGCAGGACGGCGTGTGGATGGAAGACCCCGGCCACATCGCCGCGCGCATCGCCTTCCAGGCCCAGGGCTGCCGGCTGGTTCCGCTGCGCATCGACGATCAGGGCCTCGACGTGCAGCAGGGCCTGCGCGAATGTCCGGACGCCCGCCTCGCGTTCACCACGCCTTCGCGCCAGCATCCGCTCGGCACCACCATGAGCTATGCCCGACGCCTGGAACTGATCGAGTGGGCCGGCCGTGGCCATGGCTGGATAGTGGAGGACGACTGCGACAGCGAATTCCGCTATGTCGGTCGTCCGCTACCGGCGCTGTTCGCCATGGATCAATGGCAGAAGGTCATCTACGTCGGCACCTTCAGCAAGGTGCTTTACCCCTCGCTGCGCCTGGGCTACGTGATCCTGCCGGAGGCCCTGGTGGAGCCCTTCTGTGCCATCCGCGCGGTGATGGACCGCAGCCCCTCCACCCTGCACCAGGCAACCACCGCAGATTTCATCGTCGAGGGGCACTTCCTCGGTCACATCCGCCGCATGCGAACGCTCTACCGCGCACGCCAGGAACGGCTGCTCGAGCAATTGCAGCGCCGCCTGGGTGGCTTCATGCGGGTCAACCCCGTGGAAGCGGGCCTGCACCTGATCGGCTGGCTCGACGAGGGCGAGGACGACAACGCCGTCGCTCAGGGGCTGGCCCAGCAGCAGATCTACACCTATGGACTGGGCGACTACTGCATCAAGCGGTACCTGCCTCCGGGATTGCTGATTGGCTTTGCCGGTACCCCCGAGGAACAGGCCGTCGAGAAAGTCGAGGCTCTGGCAAGGGCCCTGGCGAATCTCGGCTACCGCCTGTAACGGTGCCCACCCAAAGTGGTCATAACAATTAAAAAATAATGGCTATATCGATAGCGCCATTCCGGAGAGATAAAGGCAGCGCCGGCCAACCCGGCACCTTTTTCAGGAATGACAAGAATGAACGCTATCCAAGCACGCTTTGCCGCGCTGCTGCGCCAGAACGCCAGCAGTGAAGCCCCGCCTCCGGTCCTGACGCCAGACCTCGCCACCCGCCTGCTGGCACGTCTCGAAAGCCTCCGCCTGTTCGCCCACGGCTACCCGCTTCTGACCAACCTCACCCACGGCCGGCTCAAGCCCGAGGACCTGCTGGACTTCGCCTACCGCCATGAACTGCAGGGCCTGAGCCTGCACCTGCTGGACGGTGAAGAGAACAGCCTGTCGCAGATGAGCCCGGCCCAGCTCCGTGCCTTCGCCGACAAGGCGCGCGAGCTGGGGCTGGACGTGCACCTTGAGATCAGCAGCACGCGCCGCGAAGACGTCGACCAAGTGGTGGCCGTCGCCCAGGCGATAGGCACCCGCAACATCCGCGTCTACTCGCGCTACGAGGGTCACCTTTCGCGGGTCATGGCGCTGATCGAGGCAGACCTCCAGTACCTCGGCCAACTGGCCGACCAGCACGACCTGCACTTCGACTTCGAGCAGCACGAGGAGCTCAAGAGCGGCGAGATTGCGCAACTGCTGCGTCAAGCCGGCAACCCGCGCCTGAACGCGCTGTTCGACTTCGGCAACATGATTAACGCCTGCGAGCAACCGCTTCCCGCGCTTCAGGCGCTTTCCCCGTACATCCGCCAGGTACACCTCAAGGGCGTGCGCATCGTCCCCGAACAGAACGGCTTCGGCCACTACGGCGTGCTCCATGGCAGCCCCGACGACGACCTGCCCGGCGCACGGATGCTGTTCGAACTGCTGATGCTCGGCGAGCACGCGCCCCAGGTGATCGCCTTCATCCTGGAGCAGGAAAACCACTACATCGCCCCGTCGTTCCGCCAATCGGACGAGGCGGAAGATCCCTTCATCCCCTACCGGGAGATGAGCGAAACCGCCCTGCCGCCCGGCTACACGGCCGACCGCATGATGGCCGACGAGCACCGTTGGGCGAACAACCAGGTCCGGCATGTCCGCGGGCTGCTCACCGAGTTGCGCGTGCTGGCCGAACTCACGCTGACCGAGGCCGGCCAATCCTGCGCCTGACCCGCCGCCAGCAATTCACCCCTTGATACTGTGGAGAACAAAAATGACAGCACAGGCTAAGGCCAAGTGGCTCAGATTCCTGATCCTCGTCCTCGGCGGCGGGACCATCTACAAGCTCGCCAACCTGAAAGACGCCTTCTACGTGCCCATGCAGGAACACATGGGCCTGAGCCACACCGAGATCGGTACCCTGCTCAGCGCGAACGCCATCATCGCTACCGCCCTGTTCGTGGTCGGCGGCTTCCTGGCGGACCGCTTCGACACCCGCAAACTGATACCCCTGGGCCTGATCGGCACCGGCGCGCTGGGCCTTTACCTGGCAACCTTCCCCGGCTACAGCCAGTTGCTGATCGTGTTCAGCCTGTTCGCCATCTGCGCCGACTGCATTTATTGGCCCGCCTTGCTCAAGGCCGTTCGCAACCTGGGCGACGATACCGAGCAGGGACGGATGTTCGGCTTCCTGGAAGGCGGCCGTGGTGTGGTCGATACCCTGGTGGCCTTCTCTGCCCTGGGCGTGTTCGTCGCCATGGGCTCGGGCGAAGCCGGCCTGAAATCGGCCATTCTGTTCTATTCGGTGATCGATATCGGCGCGGGCCTGCTCACCTGGTTCCTGCTCAAGGAAAGCAAGCGAGGCCCTGCCAGCACTGAAACCATCGGTCTGGCCGGCCTGCTGGAAGCGGTGCGAGTACCGGGTATCTGGCTGGTCAGCCTCAACGTGTTCATGGTCTACATCGTCTATTGCGGCCTGACCTACTTCATCCCCTACTTGAAGGACATGTACCACTTGCCGGTCGCGCTGGTCGGTGCCTACGGGATCATCAACCAGTACTTCCTCAAGGTGCTCGGCGGTCCGGCCGGTGGCTTCATGGCGGACAAGGGCTTCCAGAGCCCGAGCCGCTACCTGAAGTGGGCATTCCTGGCGCTGCTGCCGGTCATGGCAGTGATCCTGACGATTCCCACAGGGGAAAGCTTCATCTACGCCGGGATGGCGGCCACCCTGTCGTTCGCGCTGATCGTCTTCACCATGCGCGGCGTGTTCTGGGCGCCCATGAGCGAGGTCGGCATTCCCTCGCGCATCACCGGCTCTGCCTTCGGTATCGGCTGCCTGATCGGCTACGCACCGGGCATGTTCGCGTACGTCATCTACGGCGCCATCCTCGACCACTACCCGGGGGAACAGGGTTATACCTACGTGTTCGGGCTGATGAGCGTGTTGGCGGTAATCGGCTTCATGGTCTCCAGCCTGCTGCACCGCGCAGTGCGCAAGCGCGGCGACACCCTGCCGGAAGCAATGGCAGCCGAGGCCTGAAGCCGCTCCACCTCGGCCCGAAACGAAGAAGCCAGCCCCAGGGGCTGGCTTCTTCGTTTGCGCAGGGTGCGCTAGCGGCTGTGGGCCAGAGCCCCCGCCGGCACCTTGCCGCTGGTGCCGGTTTCCAGCCAGCGGCGCATGCGCGTCGCGTCGGCCATGTGGGTGTACTTGCCGTAGGCATCCAGCAGCACCATGGCCACCGGTCGCTGATTCATGCGGGTCAGCATCACCAGGCAATGGCCGGCGTCATTGGTGAAGCCGGTCTTGGTCAGTTGGATGCTCCAGTTCGGCTTGCGCACCAGGCCGTTGGTGTTGCGGAACCCCAGGCTGTAGCGCGGCTTGACGAAGGTGACGGTCTTGCTCTCGGTGGTGCTGAGCTGGGTCATCAGCGGGAACTTGCGGGTTTCCTTCAGCAGCACCACCAGGTCGTTGGCGGTGGATACGTTCAGCGGCGACAGGCCGGTGGGCTCGACATAGCGCGTGCTCTTCATTCCCAGCGCGCGCGCCTTGGCATTCATCGCCGCAATGAAGGCCCGGTAACCACCCGGGTAGTGGTGGGCCAGGGTCGAAGTGGCGCGGTTTTCCGAAGACATCAGGGCGATGTGCAGCAATTCGCGACGGCTCAGCTGGCTGCCCAGGCGCACCCGCGAATAGACCCCGCGCATTTCGCGGTTGTCGCGAATGGTGACGGTCAGCACTTCGTCCAGTGGTTGCCTGGACTCCAGCACCACCACCGCAACCATCAACTTGGTCACCGACGCGATGGGCATCACGCGGGTCGGATTGCGTGCATAGAGCAGCTTGCCGCTGTTGAGGTCCACCAGCACAGCACTGCGCGACGACAGTTGCAGCTTGGCCGGGTCACGTGCCGGCAAGGACTGTTCCTGGGCTTGGGCTGGCGAACCTGCAAGAACGAACAGGCAGGAACCCAGAACGAACAGTTTGGCGATCGAACTGCGAATTTTCACGATGCGTCCAGTAACGTAAGTAAAGAAGAAAGGAGGAAATGAAATGTAGGACCGATACCGGCTAAGTATAGGAATGAAGAAGTAAAAGTACTCAGTGCCTTCCGTCGACGGGGCGCGATTTTGCGCCTTTGGTCGAATGTTCGCCAGAGGGAGAGCGTGGGCGAACTTCGCCACGAGGATCAGCGAATCGAGGCGCCGCGCTCAGCCAGCAACTGGCGCAACAGGGAGCGATGGCAGCGCGCCTCGTTTTCGCAGTAGCAGCCCACGGCGAAGTCGCTGCCATGGGACAGGGCTGCCAGCAGGTCGAGCACCCGCGCGCCCTCCCCGCCTTCCATTTCCGCGCGGTAACGCTTGGCGAAGCGCGCCCAGTCGGCGTCGCTTTCGACGGCCTTGCCCTCGGCCATCAGCTCGGCGCTGGGGGCCAGCAGCGGTAGCCAGGTGTCGTAGTAGTCGCGGCTGGCGAACTCGGCCCTGGGCACACCGCGCGGTGGCCGCCGGACCGTGCCGATGCGCACCCCCTCCCCCGCGGCCCGTGGCGTACCCAGCCGGACGATGCGGATGCTCATCGCCCCGGCTCCTCAGCGACTGCTACTGGGCAGTTCGCGAAAATCCTCGGTCTTGTCCATGGCCTGGAGCGCCACCAGCAGATTGGCCGGCGGGACGGTCAGCTTGCGTTGCTCCAGGTCGAACCAGCCAACAGTGGACGTTACCCGTGCCGCCAGCGTGCCGCTGCGGAAGAACGCGTTGCGCAGCAACATCCGGCTGCCATCCGTCGCCAAGCCGGCGGCGCTCATGGTGATGTCCAGTTCGTCGAGCAGGTGGAATTCGCGGAAGTATTCGATCTCGTCCTTCATCACCACCGGGCCCAGGCGCAGGCGGCGGAACTCGGACATGGGAAAGCCATGATCGGCGAAATACATCATGCGAACATCGGCGGACTTGTCGAGGTAGGCGGTGTTGCGCATGTGGGAGTTGAAATCCATGTCGCCCCAACCAGCGATAAGGGTCTTCTGGTACATGGAGGGTCTCCGCAGCAATAAGGGTGGGAAGCCAACATTATGGCCAATGTCCCGCTTTGCAACACCGGCGCGCCAGGCAGCCCCCGACCCAGGTGCAACAAACGCGCCCTGCTACCACGGCGCCGCCTTAGTCCCCTCGGACGATGCCCCACCACGCCGCCAATGCGAGTGTCCCCGCACCTGTATCGAAGCAGGCCGCATCAGGAGGCTCCCCGCATGTCCGCGGCATCGCACAAGCAAGCGCGCTACGCACTCGTCTGCCGTTTTGCACAGGCGATGGACCAACGGCGCCAGCAAGCCCTGGCCCGTCTGTTCAGCCCGGACGCCGTGCCGGAGGGGCCCGGTTTCAGTTTCAACGGCAAGACCGTGCGAATCACCGGCCAGAACCTGGCCATCGAAGGCGGCAACGAACTGTGCCGCAATCCCCGCCTGGACGACCCGGTGGTGACCCTGCATGGCGCGGTCGCCCTGCGGGATGCCCTGGCCGGCCAGGCCAGCATGAGGAGTCCTGAATGAAACGCGTGGAAGACAAGGTGGTCCTGATCACAGGTGCCGCCAGCGGAGTCGGCAAGGCCGACGCCCTGCTGCTGGCCGCCGAAGGCGCCCGTGTGGTGCTGGCGGACATCGACCGCGAGGGTGGCCAGGCCCTGGCCGCCGAGATCGGCGCCAACGCCCTGTTCGTCGAGCTGGATGTCGCCGAAGAAGAGCACTGGCAGCGTGCCATCACCCAAACCCTGGAGCGCTTTGGCCGCCTGGACGTGCTGGTCAACAACGCCGCCATCTGCCCCCTGGGTAGCATCGAGCAGGCCAGCCTGCAGCAGTGGCGCAACGTGCTGCGGGTGAACGCCGACGGCTACTTCCTCGGCTGCAAGTACGCCATCGAGGCGATGAAGCAGAATGCCAGCGGCGGCTCGATCATCATGATGTCCTCGATTGCCGCCCTCGGCGGCCTGCCCCCCATGTGTGCCTACAGCGCCTCCAAGGGCGCGGTCACCGCACTGACCCGCAGCGTGGCGGTGCACTGCAAGAGCAGCGGCTATCGCATCCGCTGCAACTCGATCCACCCGGATGGCATCTGGACACCCATGACCCAGGCCCTGGTACCCGGCCTCGATCCCGTGGCGCTGGGCATCGCCGACAACCCCATGGCGCGCATGTGCATGCCCGAGGATGTGGCCAACCTGGTGCTGTTCCTCGCCTCGGACGAATCGCGCTTCGTCAACGGTGCCGAGCTGCGCATCGACAACGCGCAACTGATTTCCGGAATCGCCGCCGGAGCCACCCAGCCATGAAGGAATCAACCCCGATGAACATGTTGCAAGGCAAGGTGGCGCTGGTCACCGGTGGCGGCCAGGGTGTCGGCCAGGGCATCGCCTACGCGCTCGCAGCCGAAGGTGCCCGGGTGGCCGTCGCCGGCCGCACCCTCGCCACTCTGGAAGAGACCTGCACGGAGATCCGTCGCCGTGGCGGTCAGGCCCTGGCCGTGGAGTGCGACGTGATAAGCCAGGCGGACATAGACCGCTGCGTCGCAAAGGTGGTGGAGGCCTTCGGCGGTCTGAACATCCTGGTCAACAACGCGCACATCGTGCCGCTGGGCCGCATCCTCGACGTCAGTGACGAAGCCTTCATGCAGGGTATCGACTCCGGACCAATGGCCACCCTGCGCCTGATGCGCGCCTGCTACCCGCACCTCAAGGGCGATGGCGCGGTGGTCAACCTGGCCTCCGCCGCCGCCGTGCGCTGGGACGCCTCCGGTTACGGCCACTACGCCGCCACCAAGGAAGCGATCCGCTCGCTCAGCCGTGGCGCCGCCTGCGAATGGGGCGTGGACGGCATCCGCGTCAACGTCATCGCCCCCCACGCCCTGTCACCCGGGCTGCGCGGCTGGATCGAAGCCAACCCGGAAGAGGCCGAAGCCTACTTCAGCAGCATTCCGCTGCGCCGGGTCGGCGACTGCGAACAGGATATCGGCCGCACCGTGGCCTTCCTCGTCAGCGACAACGCCCGCTACCTGACCGGTGCCACCATTCCGCTGGACGGCGGCCAGGCTTACTGGGGCTGAGGGAGGCGAAGGCTAAGCACAGAAAGAGGCCCGCTATTCAGGCTGTGTGAAAACTCCCTGAGTGCAGGCCAAGCAAACGCCCCGACTGGTTCGGGGCGTTGGCGTTTCTGGGTAATCGAAAGCGAGGAGCGGGATTTATCCCATCAGCTCG
>NZ_SCOK01000083.1:0-15996 GCF_005502555.1 Pseudomonas sp. D(2018) | reverse complement strand
GGCGGAGCCAAACCCGGATGCAGGGGCAAGCCCTTTGGTTCCTTTCGGCGCTTGAGAAAGGGACTCGTCCGGGGGGACGAAACCAGAAACATCCGCAGAACTCGGCAAGCAGCTGGGCTCAGGACGTTCTAGCAACACTTAACGCAGACATAGCCAATTCATTCGCCAAGGACTGCGCAGCAGGCCCGCCGGGTTTCATCAGGGCAGGCCTTCGGCCTGCTTGGCGAATGAAGTGGCCGCTACAAGCGTCAGGGAATGATCTTGTCCCGCAGTTTCTCGGCAGCCTGTTGCAGGGCCTGGATGACCCTGGCCTTGTCGTAGTTCTGGATACCGTTGGTATCCAGGTACATGGAGAAACCGGGCAGCTCGTGCTCGACGTAGCTGGAGGCGGCGCCCAGATCGCGGCGGAAGTCCACGACTTGGTAGATCTGCACCGGTCGGGTGAAGCCCTTGACGTTTATCTGGCCCTTGTCGCGGCACATGATCACGTCTTTCACCAGCGAGTAGGTTTCGTGGGAGATCAGGATTTCGCCCGCATCCGAGGCGGTTTCCAGGCGGCTGGCCAGGTTCACTTCGCGACCGATGATGGTGTAGTCCATGCGGGTATCGGCGCCGAAGTTACCCACGGTGCAATAGCCGGTGTTGATGCCCATGCGGATTTCCAGCGGCTTGGTGATGCCCTGTGCGCGCCACTGCTGGCGCAGCACCTTCATGTGCTTGCGCATGGCGACGGCCATGGACACGGCTGCCACCGCGTCCTTCTTGGCGCCCTGGGTGCTGGGGTCGCCGAAGAACACCATGACGCTGTCGCCGACGAACTTGTCGATGGTGCCGCCGTACTTGAGCGCGATCTTCGACATGTCGTTGAGGTAGTTGTTGAGCAGGTCCGTCAGTGCCTCGGCTTCCAGCTCTTCGGACAGCTCAGTGAAGCCCTTGATGTCGGAGAAGAACACGCTGAGCTTCTTGCGCTGGGTTTCCAGTCGCACGGTTTTCTTGCCGCTGAAGATCATTTCCCAGACCTGGGGCGACAGATATTTGGCGAGGTTGCGTGCCAGGCGCGCGGCCTTTTCCTGTTCGCGCTTGATCTCGCTGCGGGCCTGGGCCAGGCGCAAGCCTTGCTGGTGTACGAAGAAGGCGATGATGCAGATGTAAAGGGTGGTAAAGAGCACGCTGACCAGGGCCACCAGGGCTGGGGTACCCCCCTTGAACTCCGGCTGCAGCGCGAGGCCGACAGCGGCCATGCTGACGAGCGATCCGCCCAGCACCAGGGTCATCTGGCGCAGGCCGCCGAGGATCATGGCGCTGAAGCAGAGGGTCAGCACGATCATCAGCGCCGGAACCACCGAGAAGCCCAGCAGGGCAACGGCGGCGCCGGAATGGAATGTGTCGACGCCGAGCAGAATGCGGTCGGTGCGCTCCCCTGGGAAACGCAGGCTCAGATGGTGGGCCAGGTGAGGGTAGAGCAGGGCGTAGGGAACCATCCAGAGGATGTCAAAGCTGAAATGCTGGACGTAGGTGCCGGCGGCGATGCTGGCGGCGATGGCCATATAGGCCAGCACACGTGAGTAGTACTCACGCAGCATTGGCGTTGCGGTGGAGGGGTCGAGCATGGCGGGCTTCATGGCTTGGGTCTGTCCCTGGTGCTTTCTTGACGCCGGGTTGCAGTGTTCGGGTAACGCTGCAAGTCCTGGGCCATGACTTTTGGCTGGTGCGGGATCATAACCAGGCGAGGGACCGGCGGCCAAGCTGACGCCGACCCCGTCAGACTCCGGGGCTCAGAAGCGGATGCGGCCGGTCAGGGCATCCTTGAGCATCACCCAGTCACCCATGAAGCTGTAGAACGGGTACTTGAAGGTGGCCGGTTTGTTCTTTTCGAAAACGAAATGGCCGACCCAGGCGAAGCCGTAACCGGCGAAGGGAATGGCCAGCAGCCAAAGCCACTGCTGGGTGACCAGCGCGTAACCGAGGATGCTCAGCACCAGCAGGCTGCCTACATAGTGGAGGCGGCGACAGGTGTCGTTGCTGTGCTCCTGCAGGTAGTAAGGGTAAAACTCGGCGAAGCTTTGAAAGCGGTGTACTGACTCAGTGGGCATGACGGCGGCTCCAGGTTCTTGTTGTCTGGAGCAGTGTAGGACGGGTGTCTTCGTGGGCCAGTGACAATGAGCGCCACTTTAGTATCCTTGCCGGCACGCCGCCCTGCGGGTGGCTGTCTTGAACTTCAGAACAAGAAGGCGCCATGAGCGAACGCACGACTTCTTCGAGTTGGGCCCTGGGGATAGTCCAGGCCCTGGAAATGGGTGGAGTGGACTGCCTCAATCTGTTTCCCGAACTCGGTCTCGATTACCAGGCCCTGAACGATCCCGACGCCCGTTTCCCTCAGGACGGCATGACCCGTCTCTGGCTCCGGGCTGTCGAGCTGTCCGGCAATCCGGCCATTGGCCTGAATATGGCCAAGGTGGTTCGTCCGGCTTCCTTCCATGTTGTGGGCTATGCGCTGATGTCCAGCCGCACCCTCAAGGAGGGCTTTACCCGGTTGGTGCGCTACCAGCGGATCATTGCCGAAGGCGCCGACCTCAGCTTCTGCGCGACGCGCGAAGGCTATGAGCTGCGCTTGTCGATCCATGGTGACCGCCTACCGCCGGCCCGGCAGAGCGCGGAGGCTTCCATGGCTTACTGCCTGGCATTCTGCCGCTGGATGACCGGCCGGCCGATCAACCCGCTGGAGATCCGCTTCCAGGGACCGGCACCGGCGGACCTGGAGCCCTACCGCCAGGTGTTCCAGGCGCCGCTGCGCTTTAATACCGAGCACTGCGCCCTGTTGTTCAGCCGTGGCGATATGGAAACCCCGCTGCCCACCGCCAACGAATCCCTGGCGCAGTTGCACGACCGCTTCGCCGGCGACTACCTGGCGCGCTTCTCTGGCACCCGTGTCACGCACCAGGTGCGCCAGGTGCTCTGCCGTCTATTGCCGCAGGGCGAACCCAAGCGTGAAGTGGTGGCCAGCCTGATGCACCTGTCCCAGCGCACCCTGCAGCGGCGTTTGCAGGAAGAAGGGGTGAGCTTCCAGCAACTGCTGGACGATACGCGTCGTGAGCTGGCGGAGCAGTATCTGGCGCAACCGAACCTGACGCTGCTGGAGATCGCCTACCTGCTGGGGTTCGCCGATCCGAGCAACTTCTTCCGCGCCTTCCGTCGCTGGTTCGACAGCACTCCGGGAGAGTTCCGCGCGCGCCTGGAATGACGTCCGGGTGGGCTTCAGCCCACCGCTGTCGCTGAATGATCAGTGCCGCCAGAAGTAAGGCGTCAGCAGCACCAGTACGGTGAGGATTTCCAGGCGACCCAGCAGCATGCCCAGGGTCAGCAGCCACTTGGCGCCATCCGGCAGGCTCGAGAAGTTGCCTGCCGGGCCGATGATTTCGCCCAGGCCTGGCCCCACGCCGGATACGGTGGCGGCGGCGCCCGTGAGCGAGGTGATCCAGTCCAGACCCATCAGCGACAGGCCCAGGGCGATGCCGCAGATGATGATGGTGAAGAAGAACGAGAAGGTCAGGATCGAGCGGACGATGTCTTCATCGAGGCGGTGGCCGTTGTAGGTCTGCTTGATCACCGCGCGCGGGTGCACCAGTTGGGTCAGGTTGGCCTTGAGCAGGATGTAGGCCACCTGGAAGCGGAAAATCTTTATACCGCCCGCGGTGGAACCCGAGCAGCCACCGATGAAGCCCAGGTAGAAGAACAGCATCAGCGAGAAGTTGCCCCACAGGCTGTAGTCGCCCAGTGCGAAACCGGTGGTGGTCAGGATGGACGTCGTGTTCACCGCCACATGGCGCAGCGCGTCCAGCCAATGCAGTTCGGTGGTCAGCCAGTACCAGGTACCCAGCACCAACCAGATGACCAACAGCAGGCCGATGAAACCTTGTACTTGCTCATCCCTGATCAGCGCCTTGCGATTGCCGCGCAGCACGGACACATAAAGCATGAAGGGCAGGCTGCCGAGGATCATCACCACCACCGCCACCCAGTGCACTGCCGGTTGTTGCCACTTGGCCAGGGACTGGTCGGAGGTGGAGAAACCACCGGTGGCAATGGCCGACATGGCATGGTTGATCGCGTCGAACGACCCCATGCCCGCTGCCCAGAACGCCAGGCTACCCAGCAGGGTGAAGCCGACATAGATGGCGACGATGTACTTGGCCACCATGTGCGAGCGCGGCATGACCTTGTCTGAGCGGTCGGAAGATTCGGTCTGGAACAGGCGCATGCCACCGATACGCAGAAGCGGCAGGATCGCCACCGCCATGCCGATGAAGCCGATGCCGCCGAGCCAGTGCAGCAGCGAACGCCAGATGAGGATGCCCGGGGACATGCTGTCCAGGCCGCTCAGCACCGTGGCACCGGTGGCGGTGATGCCGGACATGCTCTCGAACCAGGCGTCGGTGAAGCTGATGTGCTGGGTGAGCAGGAAGGGCAGCGCGGCGAAGGCGCCGACGATGATCCAGCTCGACACCGTCAGCAGGTACATGTCCCGGGGGCGCAGGTGGACTTGCTCGGGGCGACCTGGAATGACCAGCGACAGGCCGGCGATGAAGGTCATCAGGCTCGACCAGACGAAGGCATTGATGTCTTCGGTGCGCTCGTAGACCACCAGGGTCAGCACGGGAATGGCCATGCTGACCGCGAGGGTGATCAGGAAGATACCGTTGAGAAAGCCGATGATGCGAAGGGTCGGCAGGGCCATGGGGTCCGCTTCTGGCTGGAGGGCGAAACGCGCAATTCTAACCGGGCTCGGCGCCCTGTAAACCCGGCGCCCGTTGGACTATAGCCTGCGCCGACCCTCAGTGACGCCAGAACCCCGGCGTGAACAGCACCAGCACGGTGAGGATTTCCAGCCGGCCGAGCAGCATGCCGATGGTCAGCAGCCATTTGGCCGCATCGGGCAGGGTGGAGAAATTGCCCGCCGGCCCGATGATCGGGCCCAGCCCCGGGCCGACGTTGCACACGGCGGTGGCCGCGCCGGTGAGGGCAGTGACCCAGTCCAGGCCAACCAGGCAAAGCCCAAGGGCAATCACCGCGATGGTAGTGGTGAAGAAGAAGGAAAAGGTGATCAGCGAGCGGACGATGTCGTCGTCCAGGTTGTGGTTGTTGTACTGCTGCTTGATCACCGCGCGAGGGTGCACGAGTTGTTGCAGGTTGGCCTTGAGCAGTTGCCAGGCCACCTGGAAGCGGAAGATTTTCAGGCCGCCGGAGGTAGAGCCGGAGCAGCCACCGATGAAGGTCAGGTAGAAGAACAGCAGCACTGCGAAGCTGCCCCACAGGGTGTAGTCGCCCAGTGCGAAGCCCGTGGTGGTGACCACCGAGGTGATGTTCACGGCGACGATGCGCACGGCGTCGAGCCAGCTGTTGTCGGAGTGCGCCCAGAGCCAGGTGCCAACAAGCAGCCATGACACCACCAGGAACCCAATGAAACCATGCACCTGATGGTCGCGTAGCAGTGCCTTCCGATTTCCGCGCAGTGTCGCGACGAACAGGGTGAAGGGCAGGCTGCCGAGGATCATCACGGCGACGGCTACCCAGTGCACCGCGGGTTGCTTCCAGTTCGCCAGGGATGAATCCGATGTGGAGAAGCCGCCGGTAGAAATCGCGGCCATGGAGTGGTTGACCGCATCGAATGGGGTCATGCCGGCCAGCCAGAACGCCAGGGTGCCGAGTAACGTCAGGCCCAGGTAGGTCAGCACGATGAACTTGGCCACCATGTGCGAGCGCGGCATCACCTTCTCGCCCCAGTCGGAGGATTCGGTCTGGAACAGGCGCATGCCGCCGACGCGCAGCAGCGGCAGGATGGCCACGGCCATGCCGATGAAGCCGATGCCGCCCAGCCAGTGCAGCATCGAGCGCCAGATCAACAGCCCCGGTGAGGCCGTGTCCAAGCCGGTGAGCACGGTGGAACCGGTGGTGGTGATACCGGACATGGTTTCGAAAAAGGAGTCGGTGTAGCTGATGTGCTGGATCAGCACCATGGGCAGGGCAGCGAAGCAGCAGACGATGACCCAGCTCGCGGTGGTCAGCATGTACATGTCACGGGGACGCAGGTGGCTGTTTTCGGGACGTCCCGGGCCTACCAGCGCGAGGCCGGCGACGAAGGTGATCAGGCTTGACCAGAGGAAGGCGAAGATGTCATCGGTGCGCTCGAACAGCAGCAGGGTCAGCATGGGGATAACCATGCTCACGGCCAGGGTAATCAGGAAGAGGCCGATGATGAAACCGATGGTGCGCAATGTCGACAGGGACATGGAGCCCTCTGGGGCAGTAATCGAGCGGGGCATTCTACTGGGCCTTCGAACTCCGCGAAATGCCCGGTTGGAGGGGCTCACGCGTTTCCGGCCAGGAAAAGGATAGGCATGTGCAGATGGCTCCGCTCCTACCTTCTACGATCCACTCCCATCATCTCCTCGTTGGATCGCTACCTTGCTCGCTGCGTTCTCTTTGCATGCTTGCGAGACTGAGTCGTGCTATCGGCTAGAATGCCGGCTCCCTGAATTCTGGAGGTGGCCGATGGAGGCTCTCGACGCTCTGCTCAACCGTGTATCCCTGGCTCGCTTGCACGAGCCGGCACCGGACGCCGCCCAGCGTGAGGTGCTGTTCCGTGCGGCCCTGCGCGCACCTGACCACGGTTACCTGCGCCCCTGGCGCTTCCTCACCATCGAGGGGGAGGGACGTGCGAAGCTCGGTGAGCTGTTCGTCTCTGCCGTGCTGGCCAAGGACCCGCAAGCGCCGGAGGCAGCCACCACCAAAGCACGCAACATGCCGCTGCGGGCGCCGCTGATGGTGGTCGTTGTCGCGACCCTGCAGGCGGGTCACAAGGTGCCCGAGGTGGAGCAGTTGCTGTCGGCCGGCTGCGCTGCCCACGGAATGCTGCTGGCCGCACACGCCCTGGGGCTGGGGGCCATCTGGCGGACCGGCGAGATGGCCTACGACCTCACCGTCGCCAACGGACTCGGTCTGGCGGAAAATGAGCGGGTAGTCGGCTTTCTCTACTTGGGCAGCGTCGAGGGCGAGCGCCGCGCCGCGCCGGAGCTGGCTCCGGCTGACTTCGTCCAGAACTGGGGTTGATCAGGCCTTCAGTGCAGCGGGTAGTTCCAGGGTGGCGATGAAGCCGCCCTCGGGATGATTGCCCAGGTCAAGGCTGCCACCGTGACGCTCCACCGCCCTGCGTGCAATGGCCAGCCCCAGGCCGTGCCCGGCACCTGACTGGTTGGGCGCACGGAAGAAGGGTTCGCCCAGCCTCGCCAGATGTTCGGCGGCTACACCGGGGCCATGGTCGCGGACCCTGATCACCAAGGCGCCATCCTTTACATTCACTGTCACTTCCACCGGCTGCCCCTGGGGATTGAAACGCAGGGCATTGCGCAGCAGGTTATCCAGCGCCCCCTCCAGCATGTCGGGCCAGCCTTCCAGTTGCGGTTCGCCGATGCAGTCGATGCGAACCTCCTGCTCCGGCGCCAGCAGACGGGCGTCTTCCTTCAGTTTCTCCAGCAACGCTCTCAGGGCGATGGGGTGACGCGCGCCCGGCTCTGCGTCCAGGCGCGCGAGGGCGAGGATTTCGCTGATCAATGCTTCCAGGCGGTCGCATTCCTGACCCAGGCGCGGCCAGAGGGCTTCCCGCTGGTGGGGTTCGGCGCGTTCGGCCAGGGCCAGGGCGATACGCAAGCGGGCCAGGGGAGAGCGCAGCTCGTGGGAAACATCCCGCAGTAGCTGGCGCTGGCTGCCGATCAGCCCTTGCAGGCGCTGGCCCATGCGGTTGAAGTCGCCGGCCAGGACGCCCAACTCATCCCTTCGTCGCGCCAGGCGGGATAGGCTGTCCTGCTGGTAAGCGGTCTGGCCGAGGTCATGCACGGCCCGGCGCAACCGATCGAGGGGGCGGGTGATGGACAGTGTCAGGGCCAGGCTGAACAGGGTCAGCACCACCAGGGCGATGCCCAGGGCGCTGAAGGGCCAGAGCAGGCTGCCGCGGTGCCAGGCGTCCAGCTCCGGGTAGGGGATGCGGTAGATCAGCAGGTAGGACTCGCCGCTGACGGGGCTTGTGTACTCCTCGGTCAAGCGGCGCCACGGCAGGCGGCGCGGGTTCTTCTGGCGTGCTTCGAAGGCGGCGGCGCGAGGCGGAAAGGTGCCTTCGACCACGGGCTGGCCAGTGTCGTTGAGCATCTGCACGTCGACTCGCGCGCGATGGCGAAAGTGTTCCAGGTAGCGCTGGGTGTCCTGCGGGCCTTGGTCTTCGTAGCGTTGCACCAGGCGCTCGGCCAACCCCTGAAGAGTCGGGTGGTGGCTGAGAATCCAGGCATCCTGGTTCAGCGCGCGGCCCAGCAGGATGGACAGTCCAGCCACCAGGGCCAGGGCCAGCCAGAGGGTGGCCAGGATTCGCCAGAAGAGTGAACGCACGGTGTAGCTCCTGAACGGCAAAACCCATCAGGCCGGCTGGCCTGATGGGCGTAGGGTGGGTGCCGGCAGCCTGGGCCGCCTGGCGATTACTGGGCCTTCTTGTCCTTCTCCGCCTTCCAGGCTTCGAACTCGGCGCGTTCGGCGCGGCGCTCTTCCATCTTCTTCTGGAGATCGTCGAAGGCTTTCTGCTGCTCGGGCTTGAGCTGGGCGCGGATGGCATCGCGGTTCTTGGTTTCGGCGGCCTTGAGCTCGTCCTGCATGGCTTTGCGCTCGGCAGCCGGCAGTTTGTCCAGGTAGCGCTGGGTGATGTCGTGGCGGGACTTCATCTGCTCGCGCATCAGCTTGCCGATTTCATGGCGCTGTTCCTGGGTGAGGTTCAGCTCCTTGAACATATGGCCACCGAAACCGCGCTCATGGCGCGGGCCGCCTTCCGGCATGGCCATGGCCAGGGTCGGCAGGGTAGCGGCGAGCAGCAGGGCGATGAGGGTCTTGCGCATGGTGGTTCTCCTAGTCTCGATTCCGGCCAGTTGCCGGATGTGCCCAGTCTAGGGATGGCAAGGTCAAGGGCAGTCAGCCGTGAGTAAAGCCTGGGTAAAGACGCAGAGCCTGCTGACAATCTGCTGGGCGTCGGCCCTGCTGCGCTAAAAGCAGGCTCTAGCTCGCGAGATCGTAAACAGGCTCTCAGGCGCTGTAGTAATAGCCGCGGCTGCGCAGCGCCAGGATGCGAGGTCGGCCGTCCGCATGGGGGCCGAGTTTCTTGCGCAAGTTACTGACGTGCATATCCAGGCTTCGGTCGTAAAGGGTCAGCTTGCGGCCCAGGGCGAGTTGCGCCAGTTGCTGCTTGTCCAGCGGTTCGCCGGGCTGGTGCAAGAGGGCTTCGAGCAGGCGGCCTTCGGAAAGGGTGAGGCTGATCTCGTGATTGCCGACGGTGACAATGCCGCGCACCGGGCTGTAGCAGAGGTCGCCCAGTTCAAGCTGGCTGGATTGCGGCGGCGGCTGGGTGCGACGCAGCACGGCGCGCAGGCGGGCGGTGAGTTCGCGGGGGTCGCAGGGCTTGGCCAGGTAGTCGTCGGCGCCCAGTTCCAGGCCGAGGATGCGGTCCAGCGGCTCACCACGGGCGGAGAGCATGAGGACCGGCAGTTCCGGGTGGTCGCTGCGCAGTTGCTTGAGCAGTTCCAGGCCACTGCCATCCGGCAACATCACGTCGAGCACCACGGCAGATGGAGCGTGCTCGGCCAGGGCCGCACGCGCAGATTGGCCGTCATGGCAGGCGCGGACGTTGAAGCCTTCCTGACTGAGCCAACTGATCAGGAGCTCGCAGAGTTCCTGGTCGTCATCGATAAGCAGCAATTCACTCATGGTGCGGTTCAGTTGATCCATTGACGGCGTTGTCGGCGACCACCGCGGGCTGCCAGGCCAGCAAACAGGGAGAACAGGGCGACGCCACCGCCGACTGCGAACCAGGTCTGCTGTTCGGTCAGAAAGCGTGGCGATTGCGATGCCTGGGCTTCCTTGAGTTGCAGCTTGAGGCGCTGGTTCTCCTGACGCAGGCGGGAGAGCAAGGCATTCTCCCGCTCGCCGCTGGCTGCTTCCAGTTGGGTGCTCAGTTCGTTGCGCTGACGCTCGCTTTCGGCCAGTTGGCGCTGGAGCTGGCCGAGTTGAGCGACCAGGGAGTCGCTTGCGACGGCTGCTGCTGCCGGGGCCACGGAACGCGCAGGGAGATCTTCTTCCGCCGGCGTCACGTGCCGGGGTTCTTCAGCCAGGGCCAGACTGCAGAGCAGCGCGGCGGTAAACAGCAGGGGCAATTGACCGACGTGCATGGGAACTCCTTTTTCCTGGCGTGGAACGGCTGAAGGGGATTGGCTTAGGGGAAGACCTGCTTGAAAGGTTTGACCACAACGTCGGCGTAGACGCCGGCGGCGCGGTAGGGATCGGCGTCGGCCCAGGCCTTGGCGGCCTCGAGGGAGTCGAACTCGGCAACGATCAGGCTGCCGGTGAAACCCGCGCTGCCCGGGTCAACGCTGTCTACTGCCGGGTGCGGGCCGGCCAGCACGATGCGGCCTTCGGCCTTCAACTGCTCCAGGCGCGCGAGGTGCGCCGGGCGGGCAGCGAGACGGTTTTCCAGGGAATCGGCAACGTCGGTGGCAATGATGGCGTAGAGCATGGCAATCCTTATTGTTGGGGCTTTTCGGTTTCGCCGTCGTGAAGGTGGCGAGCCAGGTAGACGCCCTGGCCGACCAGGAAGAGCACGGTCATGCCGAGGCTGCCGAAGACTTTGAAGTCCACCCAGAACTCGTGGAAGGTGAAGGCTACGAAGAGGTTGGCGCAGCCGCAGACCAGGAAGAATGCGACCCAGGCAAGGTTCAGGCGCACCCAGATGGCCTGCGGAAGGCTCAGGGCATGTCCCATCACGCGCTGGATCAGGGGCTTGTCGCCAATGAAGTGGCTGCCGGCGAACGCCAGGGCGAAGAGCCAGTTCACCACGGGCGCCTTCCATTTGAGGAAGGTTTCGCTGTGGAAGGCCAGCGTCATGCCACCGAATACCAGGCAGGCTGCCAACGTCAGCCACTGGCCTTTCTCAAGGCGGCGCTGGTGCAGGAAGATGGCGCCGTAGACGATCACCGAGCTGATGATCAGAACCGCGGTAGCGCTGAAAATACCGCCTAGCATATAGGTATGCCCGGCCAGCTCGATGGCGCGTGGTTCCAGTTTGTAGACGACGAAGAAGAGGATAAGCGGGATGAAGTCGATGAATTGTTTCACGGCGGCAGCCAGAAGCGGGATGTGGCGGCATAATAACAAACCAATCCCCTAGCGAAAGCAGACCCCATGCAGATCGACCTGCATTGCCACAGTACGGCCTCTGACGGTGCCCTGGCGCCCGCGGCCCTCGTCGCCCGCGCTCACGAGCAGGGCGTGCGCCTGCTCGCGTTGACCGACCACGACACCCTCGAAGGCCTGGACGAGGCTCGCAAAGCAGCCGTAGCGCTGGATATGCAGCTGATCAACGGTATCGAACTGTCCTGCACCTGGGGTGGCGCCACCATCCATGTGTTGGGCTACGCCTTCGCTGCCGATGCCCCTGCGTTGCTGGAGGCCATTGCGGACCTCCATCGCGGCCGCTGGTCGCGGGCCGAGGAAATCGCCCGTCGCCTGGCCGCCAAAGGCATGCCGGGTGCCCTGGAGGGTGCCAGGGCGGTGCAGCAGGAGTTGGGTGATAGCGGCAACGCACCGGCACGCCCGCATTTTGCGGAGTTCCTGGTCCGCAATGGCCACGTGCGCGACCGTGCCGAGGCGTTTCGCAAATGGTTAGGGGCCGGCAAGCTGGGCGATGTGAAGCAGCACTGGCCAACCCTGGCCGATGCGGTGGGAACCCTGCGCACCGCGGGTGCCTGGATCAGCCTGGCGCACCCGTGGCAGTACAACTTCACCGGCACCAAGCGGCGCAAGCTGGTGGCGGATTTCATCCAGGCCGGCGGTCACGCGTTGGAAGTGGTGAACGGCCTGCAGCCAGCGGACCAGGTGGGAAGCCTGGCCATACTGGCGCGAGAATTCGGCATGCTGGTCAGTGCCGGTAGTGACTTCCATGCACCCTGCGATTGGTCGGAGCTGGGCATGTACCGACCCTTGCCGGATGATCTGCCGCCGATCTGGGGGCGCTTCCGCCATGCATACAGCCCTATTGCTGCCCTCTGAACAGGGAGATGTCGTGAGTCAATTTTTCCAGATACATCCGGAGAATCCACAGCCGCGCCTGATCAAGCAGGCGGTGGAGATCGTCAAGGCGGGCGGGGTGATCGTCTACCCCACCGATTCGTCTTACGCTCTGGGATGCCTGATCGGTGACAAGAACGCGGTTGAACGTATTCGCCGACTGCGTCGCCTGGATGAGAAACACAATTTCACCCTGGTGTGCCGCGATCTGTCCGAGATCGGATTGTTCGCCAAGGTGGATACCGCAGCGTTCCGCCTGATCAAGGCGCATACGCCCGGCCCTTACACTTTTATTCTTAGCGCCACCCGTGAAGTTCCGCGCATGCTGATGCACCCGAAACGGCGCACCATTGGCATGCGGGTACCGGACCACCCCATTGCCCTGGCGTTGCTGGAGCAACTGGGCGCGCCCCTGATGAGCACCAGCCTGATCCTGCCGGGTGAAGAACTGCCGATGAGCGACCCCTACGAGATGCGCCAGATTCTCGAACATCAGGTCGACCTGATCATCGACGGCGGTCACGGCGGCATGGCAGCGTCCACCGTGATCAACCTCTCAGAAGGCAAGCCCGAGGTGGTGCGCGTGGGTTGCGGCGACCCGCAGCCCTTCCTTGACGAGGACTGAGCTCCCCGCTCAAAGCAGGATCGCCACCAGGATTATCACCAGCAGGATGATGATGAAGTCAGTACTGCTGATGTTCCCACCCGCAGGTGCTGCGTTCATTTTTTGCGCAAGTTGGGCGGCTTCCTCATGGGTCAGGGCCTGTGCCCGCGTGCGTGCCGTGGCGGCATCCACGCCCATGGCGCGCATCTGATCCTGAACCTCGGACTGGCTGAGGAAGGCGTCGATCCTGGCGCGATCGCTGGATTGCTGTTGGGTCGCGATGGCTTCATCGGTGCCGATCATGCCCGCTTGCACCGTTGTAACCGGCACCAGGCCGAGGTAGACGAACATGAGGACGGTACTGAAAATCAGGGCGAATAGTTTCATCGGAACCTCCTTGGGCGTTTCGCTCCAGACCTGACCAAGGGCGCTGCGTCGTACTTTTTTAGTCTGGCACATGGTGCTAATTTGCCCGCTTTCCCGCCGACCGGTCCGACCCGGTAGGCTTCAACCGAGGGCAGCAGCGCGCAGCGGCCGAGCAACGAGAGGAACACATGCACGAAACGCCGCTAAACGAGTCGCCGGATCCCCAGGCGGGCGCCCAGCAGGAGCTGCCCTTCGCCCTGGTCTACGGTCAGGCGGTGACTGAGCTGCCGCAAGACCTGTATATCCCACCGGATGCGCTGGAAGTCTTCCTCGAGGCCTTCGAAGGCCCTCTCGACCTGCTGCTGTACCTGATCCGCAAGCAGAACATTGACATCCTCGACATCCCGGTCGCGGCCATCACCCACCAGTACATGGCCTACGTCGAGCTGATGAAGTCGGTACGCCTGGAGCTGGCCGCCGAGTACCTGGTCATGGCCGCCATGCTGGCCGAGATCAAGTCGCGCATGCTGCTGCCGCGCTCGAACGAGGCGGAAGAGGAAGAAGACGATCCGCGCGCCGAGCTGATCCGCCGCCTCCAGGAGTACGAACGCTTCAAGGCGGCTGCCGAAGGTATCGATCAACTGCCTCGCGTGGGGCGCGACCTCATTGTTCCGCGTGTGGATGCACCGGACGCGCGAGCGCGCAAGCTGCTGCCGGATGTCGCCCTGGAAGAGGTCCTGCTGTCCATGGCCGAGGTGTTGCGCCGCGCGGATATGTTCGAAAGCCACCAGGTAACCCGTGAGGCGCTGTCCACCCGCGAACGTATGAGCGAGGTGCTGGAAAAGCTCAAGGGCGGGGCTTTCGTACCTTTCGTCGTGCTGTTCACGGTCGAGGAAGGTCGTCTTGGCGTCGTGGTCACCTTCATGGCGGTGCTGGAGCTGATCAAGGAACAGCTGGTTGAACTGGTGCAGAATGAGCCATTTGCCCCCATTCACGTTCGGGCGCGAGCCGAGTAGATGAACCTCAACGATCCCAAGGAACTTGCGTCGCTGCTGGAAGCTTTCCTCCTGGCGTCCGGCAAGCCTCTTTCGCTGGAACGCCTGGCCGAACTCTTCGAAGAGGCCGAGCGCCCCGAGCTGTCGGTGATCCGTTCGGCCCTGGCCATCCTCGCCAAAAGTTGCGAGAAACGTGCGTTCGAACTGCGCGAGGTTGCCTCTGGCTACCGTCTGCAGATTCGCGAGCGTTTCTCGCCCTGGGTTGGCCGGCTCTGGGAGGAGCGGCCGCAGCGCTACTCGCGCGCGATGCTGGAGACCCTGGCCCTGGTGGCCTATCGGCAGCCCATTACCCGTGGCGAAATCGAGGATATTCGCGGTGTTGCGGTCAATAGCCAGATCGTCAAGACACTGTTGGAGCGGGAGTGGATACGGGTGGTCGGCTATCGCGACGTACCCGGAAAACCGGCCATGTTCGCCACCACGCGCGCATTTCTCGACCACTTCAACCTGAAGAGCCTGGAAGAGCTCCCGCCGTTGGCCGCCCTGCGTGAGCTGGAACCCGAGCCGGTGCTGGAGCTGGACGACGGCGATGCGCCAGTGCCCGAAGGGTTGCAGGCCCGTGCGGACGCCGAACAGCTTGCCGAGCCGCGCGTGGAAACCAGTTTCCGCTCCCTGCTGGCCGAGCTCGACACCATGGAAGAGGGTCTGAAGACCGACTTCGACGATCTGCTGCTCGATGAGGCCGACGAAGCGGAAGCCGTTATTGCCGAAGCCGACGACGAGTCGCTTCCGGACGAAACCCTGCATTGACACCACCGGTCAGCGGACAGGCTGACGCCGGGCCTTTGCTCAACTAGCCTCAGTGCCAGCGGCCGCGTATGATGCGCGGCCTTTTACTGCTACACCGGGAGGTGCCCAGATGAGTGACGTCGAATACAGCCCCACAGGGGAAAAGCTGCAGAAGGTCCTGGCCCGTATGGGGCTGGCTTCTCGCCGCGATATAGAGGCCTGGATCACTGAAGGCCGAGTGAAGGTCAACGGCGAAGCCGCCACCCTTGGTCAGCGCGTCGACAGCCATGACGCCATCAGCGTCGATGGTCGTCTGCTCAAGCGCGAAGAAGAAGTCGAGAGCGTCCGCCGCGTACTGATCTACAACAAGCCAGAAGGCGAAGTCTGCACCCGCGACGACCCGGAAGGCCGTCCCACGGTGTTCGAGCGCCTGCCGCGCCTGAAGGCCGGCCGTTGGATCAACGTCGGTCGCCTGGACATCAACACCACCGGCCTGCTGCTGTTCACCACTGACGGTGAACTGGCCAACCGCCTGATGCACCCCTCCTACGAGATGGACCGCGAGTACGCCGTGCGCGTGCGCGGCGAAGTCACCGAGGAGATGCTGGAGAACCTCAAGCAGGGCGTGATGCTGGATGACGGCCCTGCGAAGTTCACCGACATCAAGGAAGCGCCGGGTGGTGAAGGCTTCAACCACTGGTACCACTGCGTGGTGATGGAAGGCCGTAACCGTGAAGTGCGTCGTCTCTGGGAATCCCAGGGGTTGGTGGTCAGTCGCTTGAAGCGCGTGCGCTTCGGCCCGGTATTCATCACCTCCGACCTGACCATGGGTCGCTGGCGTGAGATGGGCCAGAACGAGGTGGATATCCTCAGCACTGAAGTTGGTCTGAAGCCTGTGGCTCTTCCGGCCATGAAGGGCAAGTTCCGCGAGAAGCTGGATCGCCTGCAGCGCAAGTCGGCCAAGCCGGTGGGCGCTCGTGGTCCGCGCAGCGAAGGTGGCGAGCGTCCGGCTCGTGGCCCGCGCAGCGAAGGTGGCGAGCGTCCGGCTCGTGGCCCGCGCAGCGAAGGTGGCGAGCGTCCGGCTCGTGGTCCGCG
>NZ_SCOK01000082.1:0-16636 GCF_005502555.1 Pseudomonas sp. D(2018) | reverse complement strand
CTGGTCGAAATGGAAGTTCGCGATCTGCTGAACACCTACGACTTCCCGGGTGACGACACTCCGATCGTGATCGGCTCCGCGCTGATGGCGCTGGAAGGCAAGGACGACAACGAAATCGGCGTTTCCGCCGTTCGTAAGCTGGTTGAAACCCTGGACTCCTACATTCCGGAGCCGGTGCGTGCCATCGACCAGCCGTTCCTGATGCCGATCGAAGACGTGTTCTCCATCTCCGGTCGCGGTACCGTGGTAACCGGTCGTGTTGAGCGCGGCATCGTCAAAGTGGGCGAGGAAATCGAGATCGTTGGTATCCGTCCGACCACCAAGACCACCTGCACCGGCGTGGAAATGTTCCGCAAGCTGCTCGACGAAGGTCGTGCTGGTGAGAACGTTGGCGCCCTGCTGCGCGGCACCAAGCGTGACGACGTAGAGCGTGGTCAGGTTCTGGCCAAGCCGGGCACCATCAAGCCGCACACCAAGTTCGAGTGCGAAGTGTACGTACTGTCCAAAGAAGAAGGTGGTCGTCACACCCCGTTCTTCAAGGGCTACCGTCCGCAGTTCTACTTCCGTACCACCGACGTGACCGGTAACTGCGAACTGCCGGAAGGCGTAGAGATGGTAATGCCGGGCGACAACATCAAGATGGTTGTCACCCTGATCGCTCCGATCGCCATGGAAGACGGCCTGCGCTTCGCGATCCGCGAAGGTGGTCGTACCGTTGGTGCCGGTGTTGTGGCCAAGATCATCGAATAACGACTTGATCTTGGTGTGTCAGGCCGGCATAATGGTCGGCCTGACTTTGTTACAGGCCAGTAGCTCAATTGGCAGAGCGGCGGTCTCCAAAACCGCAGGTTGGGGGTTCGATTCCCTCCTGGCCTGCCAGATTCCAAGAATGAGAATCTGGCATTTCTCTCACAGGATCCTAGCTGATGAATGCCAAGGCTGAAGCCAAAGAAGCACGCTTCGACGTTCTGAAGTGGGTTGTTGTGGTGGCTCTTGTTGCTGTTGGTGTGGTCGGTAATCAGTATTTTTCTGCTGAACCGATCCTGTATCGCGTTCTCGCGCTTCTCGCTCTTGCTGCTGTTGCTGCTGTTGTGGCTCTGCAGACTGCTAAGGGTCAGGCTTTCTTTGTTCTTGCCAAGGAAGCTCGCGCGGAAATTCGCAAGGTTGTTTGGCCGACCCGTCAGGAAACCACCCAGACCACTCTGATTGTTGTGGCTGTCGTGCTGGTAATGGCGCTGCTGTTGTGGGGGCTTGATACCCTGCTCGGCTGGCTTGTTTCGTTGATTGTTGGTTAATAGGTGCGCCGTGGCTAAGCGTTGGTACGTTGTGCATGCTTATTCGGGTTACGAGAAGCATGTCATGCGCTCGCTGATTGAGCGCGTCAAGCTGGCTGGCATGGAAGACGAGTTCGGCGAGATTCTGGTCCCCACCGAAGAAGTGGTGGAGATGCGTAATGGCCAGAAGCGCAAGAGCGAGCGTAAGTTCTTCCCTGGCTATGTCCTGGTCCAGATGGAAATGAACGAGGCGACTTGGCACCTGATCAAGGATACGCCGCGCGTCATGGGCTTCATTGGTGGTACCGCCGATAAGCCGGCTCCCATCACTGAGAAGGAAGCCGAGGCTATCCTGCGGCGTGTTGCTGATAGTGGCGACAAGCCGAAGCCGAAGACCCTGTTTGAGCCGGGCGAGACTGTTCGTGTCATTGATGGTCCGTTTGCTGACTTCAATGGTGTTGTTGAGGAAGTTAACTACGAAAAGAGTCGGATCCAGGTGGCCGTGCTCATTTTCGGTCGCTCTACCCCGGTGGAGCTGGAGTTCAGTCAGGTCGAGAAGGCTTAACTGACAATGGCATCCCAACCCCGCAGCCCTAGGTTGCGGGGTTTTGTCGTCATTGGGATAAACGCGAAAGCAATCGGGGAGCCTTTGGGCGCTAGAACCCGTAACTGGAGTTATACATGGCTAAGAAGATTCAAGCTTATATCAAGCTGCAAGTGAAGGCCGCTCAGGCCAACCCGTCGCCGCCGGTCGGTCCAGCTCTGGGTCAGCACGGCGTGAACATCATGGAATTCTGCAAGGCGTTCAACGCCAGGACTCAGGGCCTCGAGCCGGGTCTGCCGACTCCTGTGATCATTACCGTATACAGCGACCGCAGCTTCACTTTCGAGACCAAGAGCACCCCTGCCTCCGTACTGCTGAAGAAAGCAGCCGGTATCGCCAGCGGTTCCCCACGTCCGAACACCCAGAAGGTAGGCACCGTTACCCGTGCTCAGCTGGAAGAGATCGCTAAAGCCAAGAAGGCTGATCTGACTGCAGCTGACCTGGATGCGGCCGTGCGTAGCATCGCCGGCTCCGCTCGTAGCATGGGCCTGAACGTGGAGGGTGTGTAATGGCTAAGCTGACCAAGCGCCAAAAGGCAATTGCCGAGAAAGTAGAAGCTGGCAAACAGTACGCTTTCGAGGACGCCGCCAAACTGCTGGCTGAACTGGCTACCTCCAAGTTCAAGGAGTCCGTGGATATCGCCATTAACCTGGGCGTCGATCCGCGTAAATCCGACCAGGTCGTTCGTGGTGCCACCGTTCTGCCGAATGGTACCGGTAGGAGCGTCCGCGTTGCCGTGTTTACTCAGGGTCCTGCTGCCGAAGCCGCACTGGCTGCCGGCGCCGACCGCGTTGGCATGGACGAGCTGGCTGCCGAGATGAAGGGCGGCGACCTGAGCTACGACGTGGTCATCGCCTCTCCGGACGCAATGCGTGTCGTCGGTCAGTTGGGCCAGATCCTCGGTCCGCGCGGCCTGATGCCGAACCCGAAGGTCGGTACCGTGACTCCGGACGTGGCTACCGCTGTCAAGAATGCCAAGGCTGGTCAGGTTCGTTTCCGTACTGACAAGAACGGCATCATTCACGCTTCTGTGGGTAAGGTCGACTTCGAGCCGGTCAAGCTGAAGCAGAACGTGGAAGCCCTGCTGGTTGATCTGAAGCGTCTGAAGCCGTCGACCTCGAAAGGCGTCTACGTCCAGCGCGTGACCCTGAGCAGCACCATGGGTCCGGGTCTGCAGATCGACCAGGCTTCGCTGGAAGCCTAAGAAATAAAGTCGCAGCGGGCTCGCCCGCTGTGCAGGTATTGGGGTCCCTGCCTGGCGGGGGCTATCCAAGACCGTAGGCGGCGAAAGCCTCAAACCGGGAATCGATTCCCGAGCCTACGCAGATGGTGCTCCCGATTCGGTTGCCGAATCAGACACCAAAACGCCGTCCGGCCTCGGCCGGACGAAACGGTAACATCCAGGAGTTAGACCCGTGGCAATTAAACTCGAAGACAAGAAGGCCATCGTCGCTGAAGTCAACGAGGCTGCCAAAGCTGGCCTGTCCGCTGTCGTGGCTGATGCCCGTGGCGTGACCGTAGCCGCTATGACCGGACTCCGTAAAGAGGCCCGCGAGGCTGGTGTGTACGTACGTGTTGTGCGTAACACTCTGGCTCGTCGCGCCGTTGCCGGCACTCAGTTCGAAGTGCTCAACGACGTGTTCAAAGGCCCGACCCTGATTGCGTTCTCCAACGAACATCCGGGCGCTGCTGCTCGTATCTTCAAGGAATTCGCCAAGGGTCAGGACAAGTTCGAGATCAAGGCCGCTGCATTCGAGGGCCAGTTCCTCGCAGCCAATCAGATCGACGTACTGGCGACCCTGCCGACCTACAACGAAGCCGTTGCACAGCTGATGAGCGTTATCCAAGGCGCTACCAGCAAGCTGGCTCGTACTCTGGCGGCAATTCGCGACCAGAAAGAAGGCGCTGCTGCCTGATCCAGGCCGCATAGTCCCTTTCACGCTACTTTGTTCAATTTTTGATGGCCGCGAAGGCTGTCCACCAATACAGGAATTAGAGTCATGGCTCTGACCAACGAAGACATCATCAACGCCGTATCCGAAATGTCCGTCATGCAGATCGTTGAACTGATCAAAGCGATGGAAGAGAAGTTCGGTGTTACCGCTGCTGCTGCCGTTGCTGCTGGCCCGGCTGCTGCCGCTGCTGTTGTCGAAGAACAAACCGAGTTCAACATCATCCTGACCGAAGCCGGCGAGAAGAAAGTGAACGTCATCAAAGTCGTTCGCGAACTGACCGGTCTGGGTCTGAAAGAAGCCAAAGCAGTTGTTGACGGCGCCCCGGGCGTGGTCAAGGAAGGCGCTTCCAAGGAAGAGGCCGAAGCTGCCAAGAAAGCTCTGGAAGAAGCTGGCGCCAAAGTCGAGCTCAAGTAAGCGACGACCTTGCGTCAACAGCCGGTGCGCTCCGCGCAAGGCTGACGGCTGGTGGCTTATGCCACCGGCCTTTTTCCGTTCTAGGTGGTTGTCTCCGTACGCTACCCGGAACGTGACCCGACCTCCAGTGGGAGGCGGAGCAGACCAAGGGGTCTGCAAGATTTTCTGGCTACTCCCGTCGGAGGGGCCAAACAAGCAGGTGACCAAGCTGGGGAACGCTGATGGCTTACTCATACACTGAGAAAAAACGTATCCGCAAAGACTTTAGCAAGTTGCCGGACGTCATGGATGTACCCTACCTCCTGGCCATCCAGCTGGATTCGTATCGCGAATTCCTGCAGGCGGGAGTCAGCAAAGAGCAGTTCCGTGACATCGGTCTGCACGCGGCCTTCAAGTCTGTTTTCCCGATCATCAGCTATTCCGGCAATGCCGCCCTGGAATACGTCGGTTATCGCCTGGGCGAGCCGGCCTTCGATGTCAAGGAATGCGTGCTGCGTGGCGTGACTTTCGCCGTGCCGCTGCGGGTAAAAGTCCGTCTGATCATCTTCGACAAAGAGTCGTCGAACAAAGCGATCAAGGACATCAAGGAGCAAGAAGTCTACATGGGGGAAATCCCCCTGATGACCGAGAACGGTACCTTCATCATCAACGGTACCGAGCGCGTCATCGTGTCCCAGCTGCACCGCTCCCCGGGCGTGTTCTTCGATCATGACCGTGGCAAGACGCACAGCTCGGGCAAGCTGCTGTACTCCGCTCGCATCATTCCTTATCGCGGTTCCTGGTTGGACTTCGAGTTCGATCCGAAGGACTGCGTGTTCGTGCGTATCGACCGTCGCCGCAAACTGCCGGCTACTGTCCTGCTGCGCGCACTGAACTACACCACCGAAGAAGTGCTGAACGCCTTCTACGCGACCAACGTCTTCCACGTGAAGGGCGAAGGCCTGCACCTGGAACTGGTACCGCACCGTCTGCGCGGCGAGATCGCCGTGTTCGACATCAAGGACCAGAACGGCAAGGTGATCGTAGAGCAGGGTCGTCGTATCACTGCCCGCCACATCAATCAGCTGGAAAAAGCCGGTATCAAGGAACTGGAAGTCCCGATGGACTACGTCCTTGGCCGTACCTCGGCTAAGGCCATCGTGCATCCGGCGACCGGCGAGATCATTGCCGAGTGCAATACCGAGCTGACCACCGACCTGCTGGTGAAGATTGCCAAGGCCCAGGTCGTTCGCATCGAGACCCTGTACACCAACGACATCGACTGCGGTCCGTTCATTTCAGACACCCTGAAGATCGACTCCACCGGCAACCAACTGGAAGCCCTGGTCGAGATCTACCGCATGATGCGCCCTGGCGAGCCGCCGACCAAGGAAGCCGCCGAGACCCTGTTCAACAACCTGTTCTTCAGCGCCGAGCGTTACGACCTGTCCGCCGTTGGTCGCATGAAGTTCAACCGCCGCATCGGTCGCTCCGAGATCGAAGGCTCGGGCGTGTTGAGCAAGGAAGACATCGTCGATGTCCTCAAGACTCTGGTCGACATCCGTAACGGCAAAGGCATCGTCGACGACATCGACCACCTGGGTAACCGTCGTGTCCGTTGCGTTGGCGAGATGGCCGAGAACCAGTTCCGTGTTGGCCTGGTGCGTGTAGAGCGCGCGGTCAAGGAACGTCTGTCCATGGCCGAAAGCGAAGGCTTGATGCCGCAGGACCTGATCAACGCCAAGCCTGTGGCAGCCGCGATCAAGGAGTTCTTCGGTTCCAGCCAGCTGTCCCAGTTCATGGACCAGAACAATCCGCTCTCCGAGATCACCCACAAGCGTCGTGTTTCTGCACTCGGCCCAGGTGGTCTGACCCGTGAGCGCGCGGGCTTCGAGGTTCGTGACGTACACCCGACCCACTACGGCCGCGTGTGCCCGATCGAAACCCCTGAAGGTCCGAACATCGGTCTGATCAACTCCCTGGCGACCTACGCCCGCACCAACCAGTACGGCTTCCTGGAAAGCCCGTACCGCGTTGTGAACGGCACTCAGGTGACTGACGAAATCGTTTTCCTCTCCGCCATCGAAGAGGCTGACCACGTTATCGCTCAGGCATCGGCAACGATGAACGAGAAAGGTCAGTTGGTCGACGAGTTGGTGGCCGTGCGTCACCTGAACGAATTCACCGTCAAGGCGCCTGAAGACGTGACCCTGATGGACGTTTCGCCGAAGCAGGTCGTGTCCGTCGCTGCCTCGCTGATTCCGTTCCTCGAACACGATGACGCCAACCGTGCACTCATGGGTTCGAACATGCAGCGTCAGGCTGTGCCGACCCTGCGTGCCGACAAGCCCCTGGTCGGCACCGGCATGGAGCGCAACGTAGCTCGCGACTCCGGCGTTTGCGTCGTAGCTCGCCGTGGCGGCGTGATCGACTCCGTCGATGCCAGTCGAATCGTAGTTCGCGTCAATGACGACGAAGTTGAAACCGGCGAAGCCGGTGTCGACATCTACAACCTGACCAAGTACACCCGTTCCAACCAGAACACCTGCATCAACCAGCGTCCGCTGGTGCAGAAGGGTGATGTGGTCGCTCGTGCCGACATCCTGGCTGACGGCCCGTCCACTGACATGGGCGAGCTGGCTCTCGGGCAGAACATGCGCGTGGCGTTCATGCCTTGGAACGGCTTCAACTTCGAAGACTCCATCTGCCTGTCCGAGCGTGTGGTCCAGGAAGACCGCTTCACCACTATCCACATCCAGGAACTGACCTGTGTGGCGCGTGATACCAAGCTCGGCCCAGAGGAAATCACTGCGGACATCCCGAACGTGGGTGAGGCAGCGCTGAACAAGCTGGACGAAGCCGGTATCGTCTACGTTGGTGCTGAAGTGCAGGCTGGCGACATCCTGGTCGGTAAGGTCACTCCGAAAGGCGAGACCCAGCTGACTCCAGAAGAGAAGCTGTTGCGCGCGATCTTCGGTGAGAAGGCTTCCGACGTTAAGGACACTTCCCTGCGTGTGCCGACTGGCACCAAAGGTACCGTCATCGACGTGCAAGTCTTCACCCGCGATGGCGTCGAGCGTGATAGCCGCGCGCTGTCCATCGAGAAGATGCAGCTTGATGAGATCCGCAAGGACCTGAACGAAGAGTTCCGCATTGTCGAAGGTGCTACCTTCGAGCGACTGCGTTCCGCTCTGGTTGGCCAGGTTGCCGAAGGCGGCGCTGGCGTGAAGAAGGGCACCGAGATCACCGACGAGTACCTCGACGGCCTCGAGCGTGGCCAGTGGTTCAAGCTGCGCATGTCGGAAGACGCCCTGAACGAGCAGCTGGAAAAGGCCCAGGCCTACCTGTCTGACCGTCGCCAGATGTTGGACGACAAGTTCGAAGACAAGAAGCGCAAGCTGCAGCAAGGCGATGACCTGGCTCCAGGCGTGCTGAAGATCGTCAAGGTCTACTTGGCCATCAAGCGCCGCATCCAGCCGGGCGACAAGATGGCGGGCCGTCACGGTAACAAGGGTGTGGTCTCCGTGATCATGCCGGTCGAAGACATGCCGCACGACGCCAATGGCACTCCTGTGGACATCGTTCTGAACCCGCTGGGCGTACCGTCTCGTATGAACGTTGGGCAGATCCTTGAAACCCACCTGGGCCTCGCGGCCAAAGGCTTGGGCGAGAAGATCAACCGCATGATGGAAGAGCAGCGCAAGATTGCTGAACTGCGCGAGTTCCTCCACGAGATCTACAACGAGATCGGCGGACGTCAGGAAAGCCTCAGCGAGCTGAGCGACCAGGAAATCCTGGATCTGGCGAACAACCTGAAGGGCGGCGTACCCATGGCCACCCCAGTGTTCGACGGTGCCAAGGAAAGCGAAATCAAGGCGATGCTGAAGCTTGCCGACCTGCCGGAAAGCGGTCAGATGCGCCTGTTCGATGGTCGTACCGGTAATCAGTTCGAGCGTCCGACCACCGTCGGCTACATGTACATGCTCAAGCTGAACCACCTGGTCGACGACAAGATGCACGCACGTTCCACCGGCTCCTACAGCCTGGTTACTCAGCAGCCGCTGGGTGGTAAGGCGCAGTTCGGTGGCCAGCGTTTCGGGGAGATGGAGGTCTGGGCACTGGAAGCCTACGGTGCCGCCTACACCCTGCAGGAAATGCTGACCGTGAAGTCGGACGACGTGAACGGCCGGACCAAGATGTACAAGAACATCGTGGACGGCGATCACCGCATGGAGGCCGGCATGCCCGAGTCCTTCAACGTGTTGATCAAAGAGATCCGCTCGCTCGGCATCGACATCGAACTGGAAACCGAATAACACGCGACGCCCAAAACGCTACGGCTGGTCAAGGCTGGTCGTAGCGGGTCCGTGAGGAGGAAAGGCCTTGAAAGACTTGCTGAATCTGTTGAAAAACCAGGGTCAAATCGAAGAGTTCGATGCCATCCGTATTGGACTGGCTTCGCCCGAGATGATCCGTTCCTGGTCCTTCGGTGAAGTGAAGAAGCCGGAGACCATCAACTACCGTACCTTCAAGCCGGAGCGTGATGGCCTCTTCTGCGCCAAGATCTTCGGCCCGGTGAAGGACTACGAGTGCCTGTGCGGTAAGTACAAGCGCCTGAAGCACCGTGGTGTGATTTGCGAGAAGTGCGGCGTGGAAGTCGCTCTGGCCAAGGTGCGCCGTGAGCGCATGGGCCATATCGAGCTGGCATCGCCAGTCGCCCACATCTGGTTCCTGAAGTCCCTGCCGTCGCGTATCGGCCTGCTGCTGGACATGACCCTGCGTGACATCGAGCGCGTGCTCTATTTCGAGAGCTACGTGGTGATCGATCCGGGTATGACCACCCTGGAAAAGGGCCAGTTACTGAACGACGAGCAGTACTTCGAATCTCTCGAAGAGTTCGGTGACGACTTCGATGCGCGCATGGGCGCCGAAGCTGTTCGCGAACTGCTCAACGCGATCGACCTGGAGCACGAGATTGGCCGCCTGCGCGAGGAAATCCCGCAGACCAACTCGGAAACCAAGATCAAGAAGCTGTCCAAGCGTCTGAAGCTGATGGAGGCCTTCAAGGACTCCGGCAACCATCCTGAGTGGATGGTGCTGACCGTCCTGCCAGTCCTGCCGCCGGACCTGCGTCCGCTGGTTCCGCTGGATGGCGGCCGCTTCGCGACTTCCGACCTGAACGATCTGTATCGTCGCGTCATCAACCGTAACAACCGCCTGAAGCGCCTGCTCGACCTGGCTGCTCCGGACATCATCGTGCGCAACGAAAAGCGCATGCTGCAGGAAGCTGTCGATGCCCTGCTGGACAACGGTCGTCGCGGCCGTGCCATCACAGGCTCGAACAAGCGCCCGCTGAAGTCCCTGGCCGACATGATCAAGGGTAAGCAAGGTCGTTTCCGTCAGAACCTGCTCGGTAAGCGCGTGGACTACTCCGGCCGTTCGGTAATCACCGTCGGTCCGACCCTGCGCCTGCACCAGTGCGGTCTGCCCAAGAAGATGGCTCTCGAGCTGTTCAAGCCGTTCATCTTCGGCAAACTGGAAGCCCGCGGTATGGCCACCACCATCAAGGCGGCCAAGAAGATGGTCGAGCGCGAGCTGCCCGAGGTCTGGGACGTTCTCGCCGAAGTCATCCGCGAGCATCCGGTACTGCTGAACCGCGCGCCGACCCTGCACCGCCTGGGTATCCAGGCGTTCGAGCCGGTCCTCATCGAAGGCAAGGCTATCCAGCTGCACCCGCTGGTCTGCGCTGCGTACAACGCCGACTTCGACGGTGACCAGATGGCCGTTCACGTTCCGCTGACCCTCGAGGCCCAGCTGGAAGCGCGCGCGTTGATGATGTCCACCAACAACATCCTGTCCCCCGCCAACGGCGAGCCGATCATCGTGCCGTCGCAGGACGTGGTACTGGGTCTGTACTACATGACCCGCGAAGCCGTTAACGCCAAGGGCGAAGGCCGCGTGTTCGCTGACCTGCAGGAAGTCGACCGCGTGTTCCGCGCCGGCGAGGCGTCCCTGCACGCCCGCGTGAAAGTGCGGATCAAGGAAGTCGTGAAGGAAAAGGACGGCTCTATCTCCAAGAACACTCGCATCGTCGACACCACTGTCGGTCGCGCGCTGCTGTTCCAGGTGGTGCCGGCCGGCCTGTCCTTCGACGTGGTCAACCAGCCGATGAAGAAGAAGGCGATCTCCAAGCTGATCAACCAGTGCTACCGCGTGGTTGGTCTGAAGGACACCGTCATCTTCGCTGACCAGCTGATGTACACCGGTTTCGCTTACTCCACCATTTCTGGTGTCTCGATCGGCGTGAACGACTTCGTCATTCCGGACGAAAAGGCGCGAATCATCGACGCCGCCACCGAGGAAGTGAAGGAGATCGAATCCCAGTACGCCTCCGGCCTGGTAACCCAGGGCGAGAAGTACAACAAGGTGATCGACCTTTGGTCCAAGGCCAACGACGAAGTGTCCAAGGCGATGATGTCCAACCTCTCGAAAGAGAAGGTCATCGACCGCGAGGGCAAGGAAGTCGACCAGGAGTCCTTCAACTCCATGTACATGATGGCGGACTCCGGTGCGCGGGGCTCGGCTGCACAGATTCGTCAGCTGGCCGGTATGCGTGGCCTGATGGCCAAGCCGGACGGCTCCATCATCGAGACCCCCATCACCGCGAACTTCCGTGAAGGTCTGAACGTACTGCAGTACTTCATCTCCACTCACGGTGCTCGTAAGGGTCTGGCGGATACCGCCCTGAAGACCGCGAACTCCGGTTACCTGACTCGTCGTCTCGTAGACGTCGCCCAGGATCTGGTAGTGACCGAGATCGACTGCGGTACCGAGCACGGCCTGCTGATGACACCGCACATCGAAGGCGGCGACGTGGTCGAGCCTCTGGGTGAGCGTGTACTGGGTCGTGTTATTGCCCGTGACGTGTTCAAGCCGGGTAGCGACGATGGCGAAGTGATCGTTCCTGCCGGCACCCTGATCGATGAGCAGTGGGTCGAGTTTGTCGAGCGCATGAGCGTCGACGAAGTGATCGTGCGTTCGCCGATCACCTGCGAAACCCGCTACGGCATCTGCGCCAAGTGCTACGGCCGTGATCTGGCTCGTGGTCACCAGGTGAACATCGGTGAGGCGGTTGGCGTAATTGCCGCCCAGTCCATCGGTGAACCGGGTACCCAGCTGACCATGCGTACCTTCCACATCGGTGGTGCGGCTAGCCGGACCTCCGCGGCTGACAACGTCCAGGTTAAAAATGGCGGCACCATCCGTCTGCACAACCTGAAGCATGTCGAGCGTCTGGACGGTGCCCTGGTGGCAGTGTCCCGTTCCGGTGAGCTGGCCGTGGCCGACGACTTCGGTCGTGAGCGCGAGCGCTACAAGCTGCCGTACGGTGCTGTGATTTCGGTGAAGGAAGGCGACAAGGTCGACCCGGGCGCAATCGTCGCCAAGTGGGACCCGCACACCCACCCGATCGTGACCGAAATGAAGGGTACTGTGACCTTCGTCGGCATGGAGGAGGGCATCACCATCAAGCGTCAGACCGACGAGCTGACAGGTCTGACCAACATCGAGGTTCTTGATCCGAAGGACCGTCCGGCCGCTGGCAAGGACATCCGTCCGGCTGTGAAGCTGGTCGATGCCAACGGCAAGGAACTTCTGCTGCCGGGCACTGATGTGCCTGCGCAGTACTTCCTGCCGGCAAACGCCCTGGTGGGTGTGGCCGACGGCGCCCAGGTGGGTGTGGGTGATGTAATCGCCCGTATCCCGCAGGAAACCTCGAAGACGCGCGACATCACCGGTGGTCTGCCGCGCGTGGCCGACCTGTTCGAAGCTCGCCGTCCGAAAGAGCCTTCGATCCTGGCGGAAGTCAGCGGCACCATCTCCTTCGGTAAGGAGACCAAGGGCAAGCGCCGTCTGGTCATTACCCCGAACGATGGCAGCGATCCGTACGAGGAGCTGATTCCGAAGTGGCGTCACCTCAACGTGTTCGAAGGCGAACAGGTGAACCGCGGCGAAGTTATCTCCGACGGCCCGAGCAACCCGCACGACATCCTGCGTCTGCTGGGTGTCAGCGCGCTGGCCAAGTACATCGTCAACGAGATTCAGGACGTGTACCGCTTGCAGGGCGTGAAGATCAACGACAAGCACATCGAGACCATCCTGCGTCAGATGCTGCGGAAGGTCGAGATCGCGGAGTCGGGCGATTCCAGTTTCATCAAGGGCGACCAGATGGAACTGACCCAGGTGCTGGAAGAGAACGAGCGTCTGGCGACTGAAGATCGCTTCATCGCCAAGTTCGAGCGCGTTCTGCTGGGTATCACCAAGGCCTCTCTGTCCACCGAGTCGTTCATTTCCGCGGCGTCCTTCCAGGAAACCACTCGCGTCCTCACCGAGGCAGCGGTTACCGGCAAGCGCGACTACCTGCGCGGCCTGAAGGAAAACGTGGTGGTAGGTCGTCTGATTCCGGCCGGTACCGGTCTGGCCTACCACAGTGAGCGCAAGCGTCAGCGCGAAGCCGGCAAGCCGCTCCGCGTCAGCGCCAGCGAAGTGGAAGCGGCGCTGACCGAAGCGTTGAACTTGAGCAGCAATTGAGTGCAAACCCCCGGCGGTCTTTACCGCCGGGGGCTTTGCCTTGACGGGGGCTATGAGTCTCTTTAGACTCATGCACCCCTAAATTTGGCAGGGCGCTTGGCTCTGTCATTTTGTTTATGTCGAAAGACAACAGTGGAGCTATAGATGGCAACTATTAACCAGCTGGTGCGTAAGCCGCGCAGCCGTATCGTCGAGAAATCCGACGTACCTGCGCTGCAAAACTGCCCGCAGCGTCGCGGCGTTTGCACCCGCGTCTACACCACTACGCCGAAGAAGCCGAACTCTGCACTGCGTAAAGTGTGCCGTGTTCGCCTGACCAACGGCTACGAAGTTACTTCGTACATCGGTGGTGAAGGTCACAACCTGCAAGAGCACAGCGTAGTGCTGATCCGTGGCGGTCGTGTAAAGGACCTTCCGGGTGTGCGTTACCACACTGTGCGCGGTTCGCTGGATACCACCGGCGTTAAAGACCGTAAGCAGGGTCGTTCCAAGTACGGTACCAAGCGTCCGAAATAATTCGGCGTTTAACAGTTTTTTTATTCATTGAGTCGATAAGAGTAAGGTCGGGCGTAACCGAATGGTTATGGTCCCGGGCTAACCTGAAGACCGTTTGAGGGCTTATCAATGCCAAGACGTCGTGTAGCAGCCAAGCGTGAGATTCTGGACGATCCGAAATACGGAAGCCTGATTCTCGCCAAGTTCATGAACCACGTGATGGAAAGCGGCAAGAAGGCCGTAGCCGAGCGCATCGTTTACGGTGCCCTGGATACCGTCAAAGCACGCAAGAACAGCGATCCCCTGGAGATCTTCGAGAAAGCTCTCGACGCCATCGCTCCGCTGGTCGAAGTCAAGTCCCGCCGTGTAGGCGGTGCTACTTACCAGGTTCCGGTCGAAGTTCGTCCGTCCCGTCGTAATGCCCTGGCCATGCGCTGGCTGGTCGAGTCCGCGCGCAAGCGTGGCGAGAAATCCATGGCCCTGCGTCTCGCGGGCGAGCTGCTGGATGCCTTCGATGGCAAAGGCGCTGCTGTCAAGAAGCGTGAAGATGTGCACCGCATGGCAGAGGCCAACAAGGCCTTCTCGCATTATCGCTTCTAATCTAGCGAGGATTTTTTCGTGGCTCGTACAACCCCTATCAACCGCTACCGTAACATCGGTATCTGCGCACACGTAGACGCCGGTAAGACCACTACTACGGAGCGGATCCTGTTCTACACAGGTCTCAGCCACAAAATGGGTGAGGTGCACGACGGTGCCGCCACTACCGACTGGATGGTTCAGGAGCAGGAGCGTGGTATTACCATTACCTCCGCTGCTGTAACAACCTTCTGGAAAGGTTCTCGTGGTCAGTTCGACAACTACCGCGTCAACGTGATCGACACCCCCGGCCACGTTGACTTCACCATCGAAGTAGAGCGTTCGCTGCGCGTGCTCGACGGTGCGGTCGTGGTCTTCTGCGGTACCTCCGGCGTTGAGCCGCAGTCCGAGACCGTATGGCGTCAAGCCAACAAGTACGGTGTGCCGCGCATCGTCTACGTGAACAAGATGGACCGCGCTGGCGCCAACTTCCTGCGCGTTGTAGGTCAGATCAAGAACCGTCTGGGTCACACTCCGGTTCCGGTTCAGCTGGCTATCGGCGCTGAAGACGACTTCCAGGGTCAGATCGACCTGATCAAGATGAAGGCGATCTACTGGAACGAAGACGACAAGGGTACTACCTACCGCGAGGAGGAGATTCCGGCCGAGCTTCAGGATCTGGCTGAAGAGTGGCGCTCCAACATGGTTGAGGCGGCTGCCGAAGCCAACGAAGAGCTGATGAACAAGTACCTGGAAGAGGGTGAGCTGACCGCCGAAGAAATCAAGGCTGGTCTGCGTGCTCGTACTCTGGCCAGCGAAATCGTTCCGGCTGTTTGCGGTTCTTCCTTCAAGAACAAGGGCGTGCCCCTGGTTCTCGACGCCGTGATCGACTTCCTGCCTGCTCCGACCGAGATTCCGCCGATCCAGGGTACCAACCCGGATAACGAGGAGATCGTCGACGAGCGTCGTGCAGACGATAGCGAGCCTTTCTCCGCTCTGGCGTTCAAGATCGCGACCGACCCGTTCGTCGGTACTCTGACCTTTGCTCGTGTTTACTCCGGCGTCCTCGCTTCCGGCGACTCCGTGCTGAACTCGGTAAAAGGCAAGAAAGAGCGCGTAGGTCGGATGGTGCAGATGCACGCCAACCAGCGTGAAGAGATCAAGGAATGCCGTGCTGGCGACATCGCTGCGCTGATCGGCATGAAGGACGTCACCACGGGTGACACGCTGTGCGATCTCGACAAGCCGATCATCCTTGAGCGCATGGACTTCCCGGAGCCGGTAATTTCCGTCGCCGTGGAGCCCAAGACCAAGGCAGACCAGGAGAAGATGGGTATCGCTCTGGGCAAGCTGGCCCAGGAAGATCCGTCCTTCCGCGTCAAGACCGACGAAGAGTCCGGTCAGACCATCATCTCCGGTATGGGTGAGCTGCACCTGGACATCATCGTCGATCGCATGAAGCGCGAGTTCGGCGTTGAGGCCAACATCGGTAAGCCTCAAGTGGCCTACCGTGAAACCATCACCAAGGACAACGTCGAGATCGAAGGCAAATTCGTTCGTCAGTCCGGTGGTCGTGGTCAGTTCGGCCACTGCTGGATCCGCTTCTCGGCTGCTGAAGTCGACGAGAAGGGCAACATCACCGAAGGTCTGGTGTTCACCAACGAAGTCGTGGGTGGTGTGATTCCGAAGGAATACATCCCGGCGATCCAGAAGGGCATCGAAGAGCAGATGAAGAACGGCGTTGTTGCCGGCTACCCGCTGCTCGGCCTGAAGGCCTCCGTCTTCGACGGTTCGTACCATGACGTTGACTCCAACGAAATGGCGTTCAAGATCGCTGCCTCCATGGCAACCAAGCAGCTGGCCCAGAAGGGTGGTGGTAAGGTGCTTGAGCCGATCATGAAGGTAGAGGTGGTGACTCCTGAGGACTACATGGGTGACGTGATGGGTGACCTGAACCGTCGTCGTGGTCTGATTCAGGGGATGGAAGACAGCGTTTCCGGTAAGGTGATCCGTGCCGAGGTTCCGCTGGGCGAGATGTTCGGTTATGCGACCGACGTGCGTTCCATGTCCCAGGGTCGCGCGAGCTACTCCATGGAATTCTCCAAATACGCCGAAGCTCCGTCGAATGTCGTCGAAGCACTGGTTAAAAAACAAGGTTGATTCAGCCCTTTAAGTAAGAGGTTTACTGTCGTGGCTAAAGAAAAATTTGAACGTAACAAACCGCACGTCAACGTTGGCACCATCGGTCACGTTGACCATGGCAAGACCACTCTGACTGCTGCTCTGACCAAGGTCTGCTCCGAGACCTGGGGCGGCTCCGCTCGTGCGTTCGACCAGATCGACAACGCGCCGGAAGAGAAGGCTCGCGGTATCACCATCAACACCTCCCACGTTGAGTACGATTCCGCCGTTCGTCACTACGCTCACGTTGACTGCCCTGGTCACGCTGACTATGTGAAGAACATGATCACCGGTGCCGCCCAGATGGATGGCGCGATCCTGGTTTGCTCCGCTGCTGACGGCCCCATGCCGCAGACTCGCGAGCACATCCTGCTGTCTCGTCAGGTGGGCGTTCCTTACATTGTCGTGTTCCTGAACAAAGCCGACATGGTTGACGACGCTGAGCTGCTGGAACTGGTCGAAATGGAAGTTCGCGATCTGCTGAACACCTACGACTTCCCGGGTGACGACACTCCGATCGTGATCGGCTCCGCGCTGATGGCGCTGGAAGGCAAGGACGACAACGA
>NZ_SCOK01000081.1:0-16917 GCF_005502555.1 Pseudomonas sp. D(2018) | reverse complement strand
GCTGCTTGCCGAGTTCTGCGGATGTTTCTGGTTTCGTCCCCCCGGACGAGTCCCTTTCTCAAGCGCCGAAAGGAACCAAAGGGCTTGCCCCTGCATCCGGGTTTGGCTCCGCCAAACTACCCTCCCTCCATCGTTGTTACTCGCTTCGCTCGCCCTTCGGGCCGCACTGAAGTGCGTTCGCTGCAAGCAGCGTCCGGGGGCACGGCGCGAGGGGCCATCCATGGCCCCACACGCCTCTCGCGGCATCCATGCCGCTCGTCCCCCTACACAACGATTCCACTCGGCCGCCTGAAGGGGCGCAGTCGCTGCCCCACCTTGTCTGCCCGGTGTCAGGCCCGTGTGGGCTTCAGGATGGTTCGTGCCTCGCCGGCGCGAGTCACCCCTCGCCCTCTGGGAGAGGGGCGGGGGTGAGGGTTGTGTCAGGCTGGCACGGAAGCCTCGAAGGTCTGCACTAGAGCGCTTCCTTCATCGTTGCAACAGCTACCGCAGACATAGCCATTGGAATCGCCCCTACAAGGCCAGCCCTACGGCTTCACCCGCGCTATGCTGGCAGCCCCCAGCGACCCGAACCGGATCTTCTGCCATGTCCGAAACCAGCGCGCTCTTCACCCGCAATTCCGACGCCTATCGCGCCAATCGTCCCACCTACGATCCCACCCTGATTGCCTGGCTCAGCCAACAGGCCCCCGACCTGTCGCTGGCCTGGGACTGCGGTTGCGGCACCGGCCAGGCCACGCAAGACCTTGCCCAGCACTTCCAGCGTGTGGTGGGAACCGATATCAGCGCATCGCAACTGGCCAGGGCCGAGCCGGCAGCCAATATCGACTACCGCTGCGAGCCGGCCGAGCAGACGTCGCTGGCCGACGCCAGTGTGTCGCTGACCCTGGTGGCCCAGGCGCTGCACTGGTTCGACCTGGAGCGCTTCTATGCGGAAGTACGACGCGTCAGCAAACCGGGTGGGCTGCTGGCGGTGATCTCCTACAACCTCACGCAGATCACCCCCGAGGTGGATGCGCTGGTCAGCCACCTCTACCACGATATTCTCGGCAGCTACTGGGCCGAGGAGCGCAAGCACGTGGAGCAGGGCTACCGCACCCTGCCATTCCCCTTCGAACGCATCGAAGTCCCGCCGTTTACCCTGGATGCCGAGTGGGACCTGACGCGTCTGCTGGGCTACCTGGAAAGCTGGTCGGCCCTGGCGACCTACCAGGCCACCCACGGCAGCAACCCCCTCGACCCATTGCGGGAACGCTTCCAGCAGGCCTGGGGCGACCCGGCCAGCACCCGCCGGGTGAGCTGGCCGTTGGTGGTGAATCTGGGACGGGTGAGCTGAAGAGATCGTTGAGGTGAGTTCATCAACGGTAGCAACCCAAGAACGGAATATCGGTTTGGCGCTGCAAGACGTCGGCGGTGGCAAGCCGTTTGAGCAGGAGCACTCATGCACCAGGTTTCACGATTCGCGGTAACCGCAGGACTGGACGCCGAACGCCAACTGCTGGAGCGCATCCAGCAAGGCGAGCAGCAATGCGGGCTGCTGCTCTGGCGGCCGAATGCAGCAGCACTGGTGATGCCGCAGCGGATGAGCCGGCTGGCCGGGTTCGCGGCTGCCGAGGCCGATTGCATGGCGCTCGGCTGGCCCGTCGCCCTGCGCGACAGCGGCGGCGAACCCGTGCCGCAATCGTCGGCGGTACTCAATGTGGCGCTGGCCTATGCCTTGCCACCGCGTGAGAGCGAGCTGACCCGCATCGAGAACGCCTACGTGCGCCTGTGCCAGCCCATGCTCGACTGGTTGTCCGGCATGGGTCTGGAAAGTGGGCTGGGCGAGGTGGACGGCGCTTTCTGCGACGGTCGTTACAACGTCACCGTCTCGGCACGCAAGCTGGTGGGCACCGCCCAGCGCTGGCGCCGTCGCCGCGACGACGGGCGCCATGTGGTCCTGGCCCACGCTGCAGTGCTGATGGAGAACCAGCGTGAGCCCATGGTCGAGGTGGTGAACGCTTTCTATCGTGGCTGCAATCTGGAAGACCGCGTTCGCGCCAGCAGCCACATCGCCCTCGAAGAATGCATAGGGCAGGTCTGGAGCCGGCTTGAGCCCTTGCGCGAGGGCTACCGCCGGACACTGGCCGAGGCCGGGCTGGCGCTGGAATGAGTGGGAGGGGAGAAGGGCCGCTGGTCAGTGAATAGCATTGATTCACATTTGGCGGTAAAAATCACTTGACTGAAGAATGGGAATCATTATTATTCCAATCACTGGCCTCGCGGCCAGCTGGATAAGCTGACAAGCCCAGATTTCGGACTCATCAGATTATCTCCTCATCAGGCTAATCACGGTTATTGACCCGGCAAATTGCCGGGTCTTTTTTTGGGTGCGATTTCTTGCTGGCGCCATTTGCAGAACGGGTGGCGCTCGTGGCCTGGATGCAATCCGGGGGCATTTCCTGGATTTCATCCAGGCTACTGTGCTGTGCAATCCCGAGGCATTGGCACTCATTTGAAGGGGCGAATTCATTCGCCATGCAGGCCGCAGGTCTGCCCATCGGACTTGCAGGGGGGCAGCTTCGCCGGCCTTGGCGATTGAAATCGCCCCTACAGCTCCCGGCGACTTCCGGTATTGGGATCAATGCCCCTTGGCCTTCCTGATCCGCAGGAATATCCCGCCCAGGATCAGCACCACCACCGGCGTCGTCACCAGGATTGCGGTCTTCGCCGAGATATCCAGCCCGAGGGTGTGCAGGCCGCCGTAGAACAGCTTGAACAGGCTCAGCAGGTAGTAGCTGATGGCGATGATGGACAGGCCTTCCACCGCCCTCTGGATCTTGATCTGCGTATCGGCGCGGGCGTTCAGGCTGCGCAGGATTTCCGAGTTCTGCTCTTCCACTTCAACCTGCACCCGCGCCTGCAGCAGGTCGCCCAGGTTGGCGACGCTTTGTCCCAGGCGTACCAGACGCTGGTCAGTGGCGACGCAGTAACGCACGGTGGGGCGGAAGCGGCGCTCGATGAACACGCCCAGACGCTGACAATCGCCGATGTGGGATTCGCGCAACTCGTTGATCCGCTCGAAGACGATCTGCGCGTAGGCTTCGGTGGCGCTGAAGCGCTGCCGGGTGCGTGCGGTGCTGCGCACGATGCGTGCGGAGAGGGCGGCGATATCGGCCGACAGCACCTTGGCGCTGCTCTTTCCCTCGGCGTTGCGGTCGGAAAGGCTGGTCAGCTCCTTGTCGTATTCCTTCAGCTGCAGGCTCACCGCCTGGGCTACCGGCAGGGTGAGGGAGGCCATCATGCGGTAGGTCTCGATCTCCAGCAGGCGGCGGATCATCCGGCCGAGGCGATACGCATTGAGCCGGCGGTTGACCAGCAGGATGCGGTTCACCCCGTCTTCAGTCAGGCGAAAGTCGGACCAGGCGATCGCATCGCCACCGCCCAGGGTGGAGCCTGAAGGGTCCTTGAAACCATAGGCTGACGTCTCGCCGGCCCAGTTCGTCTCGGACTCCACCAGCACCTGGTCGGCGTTGATCAGCAGGTGACGGTAGTCGGCCACCAGGCTTTCCAGTTCGGCAGGTAGCGGTGGCCAGAAGGCGTCGCCCGGTGTGCGCGGTACTACCAGCGTCAGGGTGAAGAACTCAGTGTGGCGTTCCCATTTCAGGGTGTTCTCGCCCATCCGCAGCAGACCCTGGGAGCCGTTGCTCGCCAGCGGTGCGTCAGTGACCTGGTTGAGCCTCTCTACCAGGGCGTCGCAGACGTCCTCGGCATCGGCGAAGGCGAAGTGATAGACGTGGGCCGGATCACGGAAGTAGATCGACGGACGCGAGTGCAGCTCGTTGTGCAGGGCTTTGCGTAGTGGATGCATGGAGACTTCTGCGGGCAGGGAGGTTTTCTTCGATGACGCGGCCCACCTGTGGGGCGGTCACACCCGAGAAGAAGTTGTGACGGGAGTGCCACCGACCCGTCAGGGCGGGTAGCCCTTCAGGCCGGTGGCGACGGGGAGTGGCAGCCGGGCTGCCTGACGACGCGCCGGGGTCTTGTGGACCTCAGGCACGAAACTGCTGCATCAGCCCTTGCTGATGGTTGGCCAGTTCATTGAGTTGGCGACTGACCTGGGCCGACTGCTCGGCCTGGCCGGACAGCGACTCGGTCACGTCGCGGATGGCCTCGACGTTGCGATTGATTTCATCTGCGACGCTGCTTTGCTCCTCGGCGGCACTGGCGATCTGCAAATTCATTTCGGTGATCAGGTTTACGGCGTCGCTGATGCGCTCCAGGGCGGCTACAGCTTGCTGCACCTGGCTGACGTTCTCCTGCGCCAGGCCATGGCTGCCCTGCATGGCCTGGGTCACATCGCGGGTGCCGTTCTGCAGGTTGTCGATCACCTGGCGAATCTCTTCCACGGAGTCCTGGGTGCGCCGCGCCAGGCTGCGCACCTCATCGGCAACCACGGCGAAGCCGCGCCCGGCATCGCCCGCCCGGGCGGCCTCGATGGCGGCATTGAGGGCGAGCAGGTTGGTCTGTCCGGCGATGGAGAGAATGACCTCCAGCACCGAACCGATCTGCTCGCTGCTCTGCGCCAGCGTCTGCAGTTGAGCCATGGCCTCGCTCATGTCCCGCGCCTGGGCATGGATGGCGCGGGTGGTGAGGCTGATCACCTGCAAGCCTTCGCGGCTGGCCTGGTCAGCGTTACGCGCGGCATCGGCGGCCTGGGCAGCGCTCTGGGCCGAGGCGTTGGCGGTGGCGGACATTTCGTGCAGCGCGGTGGCCACCTGATCGATCTCGCGAAACTGCTGCTGCATGCCTTCACTGGTCTGGCGGGCGATCAGGGCCGACTGGTCGGCCGTGTCACGGGCATTGCGCACCGAACCCTGCACCTTGGCGATCACCGGCTGCAGCTTGTCGAGGAAGCGATTGAAGGCCAGCGCCAGGCGGCCCAGCTCGTCGTTTCGGGAGTAGGTCAGACGACGGGTGAGGTCGCCTTCGCCGTCGGCGATGCCGTCCAGCATGGCGGCCAGGCGCAGCAAGGGGCGGGTTACGCCACGGGCGGCCAGCCAGATCAGCGCGACACCGAGCAGAGCGGCGACCGAACCCAGGGCGAACTCCAGTGCTGAGCTTTGCAGGCGCTCGTCATCCATTTGCACTTTCAGGGCTTCGGCAGGGGCCAGCAGCACCGATTGCGGCACGCCCAGCAACACGCCCCAGGGCTTGGCGCCGGCAATGGGGGCGAGGGGTTCCAGCACGCTGATCTGCCCCTGGTCGATAAAGGCGTGGGGCTCGCTGCGGCCGAGAAAGTCGAGGACTTCGGCGGCCTGGTCTGGCAGCACCACCTGCAGGCGCTTGCCGAGCTGGCCGGCATCCTGGCTATGGCCGGCGACCACGCCGGATGGGCTGACGATGCTGACGCGGCCGTTTCCCTCATAGAGTTCGCGGCTGCCGGCCAGGGCGTCCTGTTGCAGGCTGTCGAGGCTGATGTCCAGGCCGATCACGGCCACTACCTTGCCGTTCTCCAACAGCGGGAAGGCGACGCTGGTGACCAGCTTGCGGCTGCCCGAAGACTCGTCGAAGTAGGGTTCCAGCAAGCACAGCTGCCCGCTGTCGCGCGGGCAGGTGAAGAACGCGTTGAAGGGGGCGCCGCTGGGGCCGGGGGAGGTGTCCGACAGCAGTTTTTCGTCGCCCGGCACCGCCTGCAATTCACCGGGTTTCGCCTGCAGCCAATAGAGGGCGAAGCGTCCGGCATCGTTGCTGCCGAGGTCGCCGCGACCACGGAAGTCGCTATCGCGCCCATCGAGGGCATCAGGCTGGAAGATCAGGAACAGGCCGAGCAGATCAGCGCGCTGCTCCACGGCCTTGCGCAGTTCACCGGCCAGTTCGGCCCGCAGGGCTTCGGCGCTCATTTCGCCTCGGGCTGCTTGCTCGCGCAGGTAGAGCAGGTGCCGCGCCAGGCCCAGCCCGTATTCGTGGGTGCGGGTGAAGCTGCGCTGGATCTGCAGCGCCTGCACCTTGCCCTGCGCTTGCAGGTTGAGGCGCGCGGCTTCGGCCAGCATGCGCCCGCTGGAGTCCTTGACCCGCTCGGTGCTGGTGCGGGTCTGGTAGAGCGACAGGCCGACCAGCAGGCCCACCACCAGGATCAGGCAGAGGCTCGCCAGCAGGGTGATCTTGCTTTGGATGCTGAGGCTAGGGCTGGACATGGACGCGGTCGCTTGGAGAAGCCGGGGCGTTGCCGCCCCGGATGGATTCAGAAGACGGTGACGAACACCAGTTGGCTGTAGAGGTTGCTGTCGTCGCCGCCGAGCTGGGTGCCGCCTTCGTCCGCACTGCGGTCGGGCTTGTAGAGGCCGACCACGGGCATGACGATCAGGTTTTCACTCACTGCCCATTCGGCGTAGAGGTCCACCTCGCTGCCATCGAAGTTGCCCAGGTCGCGGTCCAGGGTGTTGAAGTCGAACCACAGCGCGCCAAGGCTCAGGTTCTCCAGCGGCGTCACCTTGAAGGCAACGTGGTGGACCTGGGTGTTGGAGTTGAACGGGCCGGCGTAGTTGCCCGCCACCTCGCCCTGGAACCAGGTGCCGTAGCCACGGCTGAAGCCGGTGAACAGCGGGTCGTAACCTTCCGAGAAGCGGCTGTAGCGGTAGTTCACGCTCGGGCTCCAGGCCACGTCGGAGAAGGTCCAGCCGGCTTCCAGGTACCAGGCGTTCTCGTCGTCGACGTTTTTCTTGTCCTGCCAGGCGTACTCGCCGGAGAGGAACAGGTTCTCCACCCCGGCATTGCCCTGGCCGCGCAGGCTGTAGGTCTTCATGCCGTCGCGTTCGGCCTGGAAGGGCGAGGCGAACTCTTCATCGATATCGCGGATATCGATGAATGTCAGGCCCAGGGTGCCGGCCTCGGATACGTGCTCCAGGGTGCCCACCAGCAGCTCGGGCTTGGCTTGGGCGCGGTTGTCGGATTTCAGCCACATCAGGTCGCCGCGCAGGCCGTCCTTGCCGCCGAGGCGCAGGATGGCGGTCTGGTCGAACGCCTTGCGTGCCGCCAGCCAGTAGGCACCGCCACGGTTGAACTCGCCATCGGCAAGACCTTTGCCGAGGTTGAGGGCATCGCCATTGATGAGGAAGCCGTCGCCGACCATGACGTTCTGGCGGCCGAAGGAGAAGTCCACACCGTCTTCGCCCAGGGCCTCGAACAACTGGCCGGAGCGCCAGCCGAGGTAGGCGTCTTCGATCTTGGTGGTGCGCTCGGAGCCATCAGTGAAGCCAGCCGCGTCGCCGTCACCCCAGGTGCCGGAGCTGAGCAGGTTGAAGGCGCCATAGCCGGTGCCGGCCCCCGCCAGCCCCTGGTCGAAGCTGATGCCGTACTTGGCATAGCCCTCGCGCCAGGACGACGACCCTTCGCTCTTCGAGCCAGCGGTGGCGTAGTTTTCCTGGCTGTGGAAGAAGCCGTACACGGCCTCCAGGGTGGCGTTCAGGTGGGTGTCGTCGTCGGCGTAGAGCTCATAGGCACCCGCGTGGGTAGCGGCACCCACCAGCAGCGCCAGGGTGGAAAGTCGGAACAGGTTCGACCGGGACATGGCAAGGCTTCCTTCTTCTTGGTATTGGCAGCGGAGCGTTTCTGCGACCGGATACTAAGGAGTTGCCGTGCACTGGCCTTGTGCCTGCTTGCCAAGGGCTTGATGCTGCGTGCCAGATTCGGGGGCTGTGCGTTGTAGGGGTGAATTCATTCGCTATGTCTGCGTTAGCAGTTGCGAGAGATTCACCATCGGGCCAAGAGCCTTGTAGGAGCTGGCTTGCCAGCGAAACGGAGCCATTCGCTGGCAAGCCAGCTCCTACGGGCAAAGCAGCTGCTTGCAACATGTTATGCAGACAGAACCAATTCATTCGCCAAGGGCGGCGCAGCTGCCCCGCTGTCTTGCACTGGCGGACCTGCGGTCCGCTTGGCGATTGAAATCGCCCCTACAGAACGCGAATCGTCCGAGCAGGCAAAAAAAACCGGCCCTAAGGCCGGTCGTAATCTCACGCAGCGACTCGGTTCACATGGCTCAAGGGCGTTTCAGCACCAGGGTGAGGATGTCGTAGCTGGCCACCAGCTCGCCGTTCTGGTTGGTGACCTCCACGTCCCAGGCCACGACACCTTGCGGCTCGCCCTTGGGGCTCTTCTTGCCCTGGTCGATCTTGCGCTTGCAGGTCAGGCGCGCCTGGATGGTGTCGCCGATGCCCACTGGGGTGATGAAGCGCAGGCTGTCCAAACCGTAGTTGGCCAGCACCGGGCCGGGGGCCGGGGAGACGAACAGGCCGGCGGCGGCGGAGAGCACGAAGTAGCCGTGGGCGATGCGCTTGCCGAACTGGGATTCCTTGGCGGCCAGTTCGTCGAAGTGCATGTAGAAGTGGTCGCCCGACAGGCAGCCGAAGTTGACGATGTCGGCCTCGGTGACGGTACGGCGGTGGGTCAGCAGGGATTCGCCGATCTGCAGCTCGTCGAAGTAGCGGCGGAACGGGTGTACTTCGGTCTCGACCACCTTGGCGCCACGCACGTATTCGCCGGTGACGGCGGCCAGCATGGTGGGCGAACCCTGGACGGCGGCGCGTTGCAGGTAGTGCTTCACCGCGCGCAGGCCGCCCAGTTCCTCGCCACCACCGGCGCGGCCAGGACCGCCGTGCTTGAGCACCGGCAGCGGTGAGCCGTGGCCAGTGGATTCGGCGGCGGCTTCGCGGTCGAGGATGTGCAGGCGACCGTGCAGGGCGGCGGCTTGCGGTACCACGTGGGCAGCGACGGTCGGGTCCTTGGTGACCAGGCTGGCCACCAGGCTGCCCTTGCCACGGGCGGCCAGGGCGATGGCTTCGTCGATGTCGTCGTAGGCCATCAGGGTGCTCACCGGGCCGAAGGCCTCGATGTCGTGGGCACCGCCTTCGGCGTGCGGATCACGGGCGCGCAGCAGGGTGGGGGCGAAGAAGGCGCCTTCGCTCACGCCCTCACCGCGCGGGGCGAAGCCGTCACGGGCGCCGAACAGCAGGTCGCTGCTGGCCAGCAGGGCGTCCAGGCGCTCGGCCACGTCGGCCTGCTGGGCATGGGACGCCAGCGCGCCCATCTTCACGCCTTCCACGGCGGGGTCGCCGATCACGATTTTGGACAGACGCTCGCGCAGGCGCTCGGCCACGGCGTCGATGTGCTTTGCCGGGACGATGGCACGGCGGATGGCGGTGCACTTCTGGCCAGCCTTCACGGTCATCTCGCGGGCCACTTCCTTGACGAAGAGGTCGAACTCCGGATCGTCCGGGGTGATTTCCGGGGCGAGGATGGCGCAGTTCAGCGAGTCCGCTTCGGCGTTGAAGGGGATGGAGTTGCGAATCAGGTTGGCGTTCACGCGCAGCTTGGCGGCGGTGTCGGCCGAACCGGTGAAGGTCACCACGTCCTGGCCCTGCAGGCGGTCCAGCAGGTCGCCGGTGCTGCCGATGATCAGCTGCAGGCTGCCTTCCGGCAGCAGGCCGGATTCATGCATCAGGCGCACGGCGGCTTCGGTCAGGTAGCTGGTCGCGGTGGCGGGTTTGACGATGCACGGCATACCGGCGAGGAAGCTCGGGGCGAACTTCTCCAGCATCCCCCAGATCGGGAAGTTGAACGCGTTGATGTGCACGGCCAGGCCGCCGCGCGGCACCAGGATGTGGGTGCCAACAAAGGTGCCCTGCTTGCCCAGCGGCATGGCCGGGCCTTCATGAACGATGTTGCCCGATGGCAGCTCGCGGGCGCCGACGCCGGCGTAGCTGAACAGGGTGCTGGTGCCGCCCTCGATGTCGATCCAGCTGTCGGCACGGGTGGCGCCGCTGTGGCGGGACAGCGCGTAGAGCTGTTCCTTGCGCTCGTTGAGGTAAAGCGCCAGGGCCTTGAGGCGCGCCGCACGCTGCTGGAAGTCCAGGGCCATGAGGCTGGCGATGCCGCGTTTGCGGCCGTGCTCGATGGCTTCGGAGAAGTCCAGGGCTTCCTCGTGGGCGCGGGCGATAGTGCCGCCGTCGATGGCACTGCGCAGTGCCTGAGCGCCTTGCTGGCCGATCCAGCGGCCGGCGATGAAGCTTTGCAGGGTAGTGGCTTGGGTCATCGGATGTTCTCTGCGGAGTAAGTAGGTGAAAGGGGCGCGCTCAATGGCGCGCGGCGCCGGCTGCGCCGATTCCGGTCATGGAACGGATGAACTGCGCCAGGTAGCGGCCACGTTCTTCCCTGGCACGCTCGGAGGCATCGGTCACCGAGAGCAGCCAGGCACTGAAGAAGGCCATGCCCATGGAGAACAGCGCCGGGTTGGAGTACGGGAACAGCGCCGTGTCGTGATGCAGCACGTTGACCCAGACGGCCGGGCTCAACACCAGCAGGACGATGGCGGACAGCAGGCCCATCACGCTGCCGGCCACGGCGCCACGGGTGGTCAGGCCCTTCCAGAACATGGAGAGGAACAGCACCGGGAAGTTGACCGATGCGGCGATGGCCAGCACCAGGCCGGAAAGGAAGGCAATGTTCTGCGACTCGAACAACAGGCCGAGGATTACCGCCAGCGCGCCGATGCAGAGGGTGGCGATGCGCGACACGCGCATTTCCTCGCGCTCGCTGGCGCGGCCCTTGCGGATCACACAGGCATACAGGTCGTGAGAGACGGCCGAGGCGCCGGACAGTGCCAGGCCAGCGACCACCGCCAGGATGGTGGCGAAGGCCACGGCGGAGATGAAGCCGAGGAACAGGCTGCCGCCCACCGCGTGGGACAGGTGCACCGCGACCATGTTGCCGCCGCCGATGATGGCGCCGGCCGCGTCGCGGAATTCCGGGTTGGTGCCGACCATCACGATGGAGCCGAAGCCGACCACGATCAGCAGCAGGTAGAAGTAGCCGATGAAGCCGGTGGCGTAGAAGACCGACTTGCGGGCTTCCTTGGCATCGCTGACGGTGAAGAAGCGCATCAGGATGTGCGGCAAGCCGGCGGTGCCGAACATCATGCCCAGCCCCAGGGAAATCGCGTCGATGGGGTTCGACAGCAACCCGCCCGGCGCCATGATGGCGGTGCCCTTGGCGTGTACCGAGGTGGCGGCGGCGAACATGGACTCCACGCTGAAACCGAAGTGCTTGAGCACCATGAACGCCATGAAGCTGGTGCCCGAAAGCAGCAGCACGGCCTTGATGATCTGCACCCAGGTGGTGGCCAGCATGCCGCCGAAGGTCACGTAGCAGACCATCAGCACGCCCACCAGCATCACGGCCTGGGTGTAGGAGAGGCCGAACAGCAGTTCGATCAGCTTGCCGGCGCCGACCATCTGCGCCACCAGGTACATCAGCGCCACGGTCAGGGTGCCGAAGGCGGCGGTGATGCGAATCGGGGTCTGCTCCAGGCGATAGGACACTACGTCGGCGAAGGTGTACTTGCCGAGGTTGCGCAGGCGTTCGGCGATCAGGAACAGGATGATCGGCCAGCCGGCGAGCACGCCCAGGGCGTAGAGCAGGCCGTCGTAGCCGTTCATGAACATCATCGCGGAGATGCCGAGGAAGGACGCTGCGCTGATCATGTCGCCGGCAATCGCCAGGCCGTTCTGGAAGCCGGTGAGACCGCCGCCTGCGGTATAGAAGTCGGCGGTCGAACGGGTGCGCAGGGCGGCCCAGCGGGTGATGCCGAGGGTGAAGAGCACGAACGCCAGGAACATGTAGATGGCGTTCCAGTTCAGCGGACGCGCGGCTGCATCGGCGGCGAAGGCGCTTTCCGTGACCAGCAGGCCAGCGGTAAGCAGCAGGGAGGCGAGGGCTTTCATTGGCTGCACTCCTGCTTGAGCTTGTCGTTCAACGGATCGAGCTGGCTGTTGGTGCGCTTGACGTAGATGCCGGTCAGCGCAAAGGAAAGCAGGATGATGACCACGCCGACCAGCATGCCCACGCTGGTGACACCACCATTGAGCGATTGGCCGAGTACGCCAGGGGCGAAGGCCACCAGCAGCACGAAGCCGTAGTAGATGGCCAGCATGGCGGCGGTCAGGGACCAGGTCAGGCGCTGCTTGCGACGGACCAGCTGGATGAAATCCGGATGCTGCCGGATGCGATCGAGGTCGTGCGGGGTCATGGCTGCTCTCTCTTTTTGTGTTTGTCGAGGCGCCCGTTCAACGGCCGACGGCAAGGCCGCTTGTGTCGAACGGGGTACTGCGGGTGCTGCTTTTTTGTCTTTTTCGGTGGGCTGAAGCCCACCCTACGATTTGGCACGGTTGGCTGTAGGGTGGGCTTCAGCCCACCAAACAACGTTTCACCTACGCATCGTCAGAGCTGGTCGAAGTCCAGGACTACCTTCTCGCTGAGCGGGAAGGTCTGGCACGACAGCACGTAGCCGGCGGCCACTTCGTAGTCCTCCAGGGCGAAGTTGCTGTCCATCTCCACCTCGCCCTCGATCACCTTGCACTTGCAGGTGGAGCACACACCGGCCTTGCAGGAGTAGGGCAGTTCCAGACCCTGGGCGTTACCGGCGTCGAGCACGCTGGCGCTGTTGCGCGGCAGCTCGAAGGTCAGTTCGCGGCCATCGCTGATCACGGTGACCTGGCTCACGGCACTGTCCACACTGCGGGCGGCTTCGCGGGCTTCACGCTTGGCGCTGCTGCCGGCGGCGGCGAACAGCTCGAAGTGGATGCGTTCGGTGGACATACCGTTGGCCTTGAGCTGGTCGCGCACGGTCTCGGTCATCGCCTGCGGGCCGCAGATGAAGGCGGCGTCCAGGGCCTTGACGTCGATCCAGCGGGAGAACAGCTGGCCGCATTTGTCGGCGTCGATCCGGCCGTTGTAGAGGTCCACGTCCTGCTGCTCGCGGCTGAACACGAAGATCAGGTTGAGGCGCTGCAGATAGCGGTTCTTCAGGTCTTCCAGTTGCTCGCGGAACAGCGCCGAGGCACTGGAGCGATTGCCGTAGAGCAGGGTGAAGCGGCTGTGGGGCTCGCTTTCCAGGGTGGTCTTGATGATCGACAGGATCGGCGTGATGCCACTGCCGGCCGCCACCGCCAGGTAGTTGCCGTGGCGCGCGGCGTCCAGTTCCACGAAGAAGTGGCCGGACGGCGGCATCACGTCCAGGCTATGGCCGGCTTTCAGGCTGTCGTTGGCAAAGGCGGAGAAACGGCCGCCTGCCACGCGCTTGATCGCCACCCGCAGCTCGCCGTCGTTGACGCCGGTGCAGATGGAGTAGGAGCGGCGTACTTCCTCGCCATCCATCTGGGTGCGCATTACCAGATGCTGGCCCTGGGTGAAGTGGAAGGTTTCGGCCAGGCCTTCGGGAATGTCGAAGGCGATGGACACCGCGTCGCGGGTTTCCGGACGTACTTCTTTGATTGTCAGGCTGTGGAACTTGCTCATCTTGGTCGTCTCCGGTGGCAAGCCACTCAGATGCACTTGAAATAGTCGAACGGCTCTAGGCAGTCGCGGCAGCGGTACAACGCTTTGCACGCAGTGGAGCCAAACTGGCTGAGCAGTTCTGTATGGGCGCTGCCGCATTGCGGGCAGCACACTTCCGGGGATTCGCCCAGCAGGCTGCGCTTGCTGGTGCTGCCCGCCGGCGGGGCGATACCGTAGGCGCGCAGGCGCTCGCGGCCCTCAAGGCTGATCCAGTCAGTGGTCCAGGCCGGGTTCAGGCGGCGCTCCAGCTTCGGCGCGGCGAAGCCGGCGCCTTCCAGGGCCTGCTCGATGTCGTGCTCGATCACCTCGGTGGCCGGGCAGCCCGAGTAGGTCGGGGTGACGACCACATGCAAGTGGCCGTCATGCCAGTCGAGGCCACGGACGATGCCGAGGTCGACCACGCTGACCACCGGCACTTCCGGGTCCATCACCTCGCCCAGTACCGACCAGGCGCGCGCCAGATCATCTGGCGCGCCAGCCCGGGCGCCACGGTCGCTGGCGATCAGCTCACCAGGACGCATCGGGGTGGGCCCGCTGGAGAAACTGCATTTCGGCCAGCAGCAGGCCGAGGTGCTCGGTATGCAGGCCGCGCTTGCCGGACAGGTAGAAGTAGCTGGCCGGCTCCGGCATCGGCAGGGTGGCGCTGGCGAAAATGTCGGCGACCTTGGATTTCCAGGCGGCAGCGATCTCTGCCGGGTTCGGCGCAATGACGGCCTCGAACAGGCGCTGCTCAACCTCATCGCCATTCACCAGTTCGACGGTGAAGCGCCATACATCGCGAATGGCCGCCAGCATGCGTCGGTGGCTTTCCTCAGTGCCGTCGCCCAGGCGCTCGACCCATTCGCTGGAGCGGCGCAGGTGGTAGGTGACTTCCTTCAGGGCCTTGGCGGCGATGCCGGCAATGCGCTCGTCGCTGGACTGGCTCAGGCCGTGCAGCACCTGGAAGTGCCAGGCGTCGTAGAAGAACTGCTTGGTAATGGTCACGGCGTAGTCGCCGTTGGGTTGCTCCACCAGCAGCAGGTTGCGGTAGGCGCGCTCGTCACGGCGGAAGGCCAGGTGGTCGGCGTCACGGCCGTCGGCAATCAGCTCGGCGGCGTAGTCCAGCCAGTTGCGGGCCTGGCCCACCAGGTCGAGGCCGACGTTCATCAGTGCCAGTTCTTCTTCCAGCGCTGGGGCATGGCCGCACCATTCGCACAGGCGCTGGCCCTGGATCAGGGCGCTGTCGCCGAGGCGCAGCAGGTATTGGATGAGGTCTTCGCGTTGAGTCATGGCAGCGGCCTCACATGTGGCCGACTTCAGACGGCAGCTCGTAAAAGCTGGCGTGGCGATAGACCTTGTCCTGGGACGGGTCGAACAGCGGCTCTTTCTCGTCCGGCGAGGAAGCGGTGATCAGCGCGGACGGCACCACCCAGAGGCTCACACCTTCGTTGCGGCGGGTGTACAGCTCGCGGGCGTTCTCGATGGCCATGCGCGCGTCGGCGGCATGCACGCTGCCGACGTGTTTGTGGTTCAGGCCGTGCTTGCTGCGCACGAAGACTTCAAAAAGGGTCCATTCAGACATGGCAGGAATCTCCAGCTCAGGGGCAGGTCAAGCGACGTTCGCTTTGCGTTGTTGTTTTCGGGCGTGGGCTACCGCGGCTTCGCGGACCCAGGCGCCGTCTTCGATGGCTTTGCGGCGGGTGGCGACGCGCTCGACGTTGCACGGGCCGTTGCCCTTGAGCACTTCGTAGAACTCTTCCCACTGGATTTCGCCGAAATCGTAGTGGCCGCGTTCCTCGTTCCACTTCAGGTGCGGGTCCGGGGCGGTGCAGCCGAGTAGCTCCAGCTGCGGCACGGTCTGGTCGATGAAGCGCTGGCGCAGTTCGTCGTTGCTCTGGCGCTTGATCTTCCAGGCCATGGACTGGGCGCTGTTGGGGGAGTCGGCGTCGCTCGGGCCGAACATCATCAGCGACGGCCACCAGAGGCGGTTGATGGCGTCCTGGACCATGTCCTTCTGGGCCTGGGTGCCGTGACGCATCATGTGCAGGAGGATTTCGTAGCCCTGGCGCTGGTGGAAGGACTCTTCCTTGCAGATGCGGATCATGGCGCGGGAGTACGGGCCATAAGAGGTGCGCTGCAGCACCACCTGGTTGACGATGGCCGCGCCATCCACCAGCCAGCCTACGGCGCCCATGTCGGCCCAGCTCAGGGTCGGGTAGTTGAAGATGCTCGAGTACTTGGCGCGGCCCGAGTGCAGCTTGGCGATCTCTGCGTCACGGTCAGCGCCCAGGGTTTCCATGGCGCTGTAGAGGTAGAGGCCGTGACCCGCTTCGTCCTGGATCTTGGCCATCAGCTGCAGCTTGCGCTTCAGGGTCGGTGCACGGGTCACCCAGTTGCCCTCCGGCAGCATGCCGACGATCTCGGAGTGGGCGTGCTGGGAAATCTGGCGGATCAAGGTCTGCCGGTAAGCATCCGGCATCCAGTTCTTCGCCTCGATCTTGATTTCCGCGTCGATCTTTTCCTGGAAGGCGCGTTCCTCGGGGGACATCTCCTCCAGCGCCTTGATGCGCTTCACGCCGGTCTCAACCAATTGTGCGTACATGCCGTTCTCCAGCCATGCAGGGTTCGTGGGGTGGCTTGGCCATGGCGCTATTTTTAAATGATACGAAATCAAATATCAAACACTAAAACGTGTATCGAATATGATTTTTGTATCGCTTGCGGGGGAAGCGGCAACGAGGGGCAGGAATAAGGCGTCAGGCCGCACGGCTTCCGGGTGGAAGCAGATCTGGTCTGGACTGGGTAGGGAAGGCTGGGGAATGACTGTGGTAGACGCGGTGCGGCTGACTCTTGCACCTGAATCTGCTTTGGCAGAAGGCGGTTGGGGACGTATCGGGTTATCTGATACAGAAAACTATGTTATGCATCGCTGTGTGATTACATTGTGTCGGGTTGCTCATCGAACTACGGCTGGATTTCGAGCTTCCGGGGTGGCGGGGCGCGCTGCTTGCTGCAGCGTTTTGTCGGGGGCGAACCTTGGGTCCGCTTGGCGATTGAAATCGCCCCTACAGGGTTTGTGCCCGGAATCGCCCCCACAGGGTTCGTTCCCGGAATCGGATTGTTCCTTGTAGGGGCCAATTCATTGGCTATGTCTGCGTTAGCTGTTGCAAAGTTGATTTAAGCGCTCTAGCGCAGGCATTCCAGGCTTTCTGGCCAGCCTGACGCAGCCCTCATCCGAACGCGGCCCGCCCCGGCCCCTCTCCCAGAGGGAGAGGGGTGACTCGCGCCGGAGAGGCACGAACCATTCTGAAGCCCACACGGGCCTGATATCGGGCAGACGAGGTGGGGCAGCGACTGCGCCCCTTCAGGAGGCCGAGCAGAATCGTTGTGTAGGGGGGGCGAGCGGCATGGATGCCGCGAGAGGCGTGTGGGGCCATGGATGGCCCCTCGCGCCGTGCCCCCGGAGCAACGATGGAGCGAGGGAACCCCGGCGAAGCCGGGGCCGGATGCAGGGGCAAGCCCTTTGGTTCCTTTCTGGCGTTTGAGAAAGGGACTCGCCTGGGAAGGCGAAAC
>NZ_SCOK01000080.1:0-17531 GCF_005502555.1 Pseudomonas sp. D(2018) | reverse complement strand
CCACAGGGTTCTGCCCCACCCCATCACCCCTGGTGCAAGGCCCGGTAATGACTGGGTGCCATCCCCACCACCTTCCGAAACAGCCGCGAGAAGTAGTAGACGTCCTCGTAACCCAACTGCTCGGCGATCTGCTTCACCCCCTGATCGCCTTCGTCGAGAAGTCGGCAGGCATGGGCCATTTTCAGTTGAATGAAGTCCTGGATCGGCGCATGGCCGGTCAGGGCTCGGTAGGTCTTGGCGAAGTGGAAGCGCGACAGCTTGAACTGCGCCGCCAACTGGTCGAGGTTGAGGCTGTCGTGAAGATGGGCACGCATCACCGCCTGTACCGCGTCCACGTCCAGCACCCGGCCGGACTTGAGATAGCCCCGCACCGGCAGTACCGCCAGGGAGGTCAGCAGGGTCTGCAATTGATGGGCGGCATGGACGAAATGCGGCAGGTTCAAGCCTTGCTTGCGCAGTCCCAGCAGGCCATCCAGGTCCGCCAGCAGCCTCGGTTGCACGCCGATCCGACGCATGACCGACTGGCCCAGGGGGCGCAGGTAGTCCTCCACCAGCTCGCCTTCGAAATGCACCCAGTAGATGCTCCAGGGGCGCAGGGCGTCCGAGCCATAGGCATGGGCACGGCCCTTGGGCAACAGCAGCAGGTCACCCCCTGCCACCTCGAATCGTCCATCCCCGCTTTCCAGCCAACCCTGCCCGGAGCGGCAGTAGATCAGCAGGCTGTCTTCCGGTTCCAGGCGTTCCATACGGTGCCCCAAGGCCTCCGGGTAGTAGCCCAGGGCCAGTGGATAACAAGCGGAAGTCAGCGGATGACGGGCCAGCAGACGGCGCAACCGGGGCGGCGTGGTGAAGCGCACGCCGTTGGCCGGCAGGGGCCAGTTGGATGTCTCGACGGAGCGGCTCATGTTCGTTCTTGTAGTGGCCTGCAATACCAAGATCGTCCATCCCGCAACCAAGATCGTCAATCCACAACTGGATCGGCGGCCGCTATAAAAGCAAGAAACGACAAGGTCCCGTCTTACGGGTGGAGGACCAGATGGCCAAGACACTCCCACAACTGATCGACGGTGAATGGCGCGAAAGCCGTGCCCGCGAGCTGATCGAAGTCACCGACCCGGCAACCCAGGAGGTCCTGGCCCTTGCGCCGAAGGCCACTGCCGAGGAGATCGAGGCCGCTGTCGCCAGTGCCAAGAATGCCTTCCAGAGCTGGCGCGAAGTCCCGGTGCCGGAGCGCGCCCGGCTGATGCTGCGTTACCAGCAACTGCTCAAGGAGCATCACGACGAGCTGGCCGAACTGCTGGCCAGTGAAACCGGCAAGACCTTCGCCGATGCCAAGGGCGACGTCTGGCGCGGAATCGAAGTGGCCGAACACGCCGCCAACGTGGCCAGCCTGATGATGGGCGAGACGGTGGAGAACGTCGCCCGCGAAATCGACACGGCCAGTTGGGTACAGCCGCTGGGCGTATGCGTCGGTATCACCCCCTTCAACTTCCCGGCGATGATCCCGCTGTGGATGTTTCCGCTGGCCATCGCCTGCGGCAACACCTTCGTCCTCAAGCCGTCCGAGCAAGACCCGCTGACTCCCAACCGCCTCGCCGAGCTGTTCATCGAAGCCGGTGCGCCCAAGGGCGTGCTGCAGGTTATCCACGGTGGCCGCGAGCAAGTGGACGCGCTGCTCACCCATCCCGACGTACGTGCCATCTCCTTCGTCGGCTCGGTGCCGGTAGGCCAGCACATCTACCGCACAGGCACCGCCCACCTGAAACGGGTACAGGCCTTTGCCGGCGCCAAGAACCACATGGTGGTGCTGCCCGACGCCCACAAGGACCAGGTGCTGAGCAACCTGGTCGGCGCCAGTTGCGGTGCCGCCGGCCAGCGCTGCATGGCCATCAGCGTGGCGATATTCGTGGGAGAGGCGCGCCAGTGGATTCCCGAGCTGGCTGCGCAGATGGCCGAGCTGCGCCCTGGTCACTGGAAAGATGCCCATTCGGCCTTCGGCCCGTTGATCAGCCAACAGGCCCGCCAGCGCGTGCTGCGGCTGATCGCCGAGGGCAAGGCGGAAGGCGCCGAATGCCTGCTGGACGGCTCTCAATGCCAGGTGCCGGGCTACCCGAACGGCAACTGGCTGGGCCCCACGCTGTTCCGCGGCGTGACGCCGAAGATGGGCCTCTACCGTGAGGAGATCTTCGGCCCGGTGTTGCTGTGCATGGAGGCAGACACCCTGGAAGAGGCCATCGCCCTGGTCAACGCCAACCCCTACGGCAACGGCACCAGCCTGTTCACCCGCTCCGGTGGCGCCGCCCGGCACTTCCAGCACGCGATCGAGGTCGGCCAGGTGGGGATCAACGTCCCCGTTCCGGTGCCCCTGCCCTTCTTCTCCTTCACCGGTTGGAAGGGCTCGTTCTATGGCGACCTGCACGCCTACGGCAAGCAGGCAGTGCGCTTCTACACCGAGACCAAGACGGTCACCACGCGCTGGTTCGATGACACACCGGTCACCGGCCCGAACATGACCATCCACCTGAAGTAGGGGCGAATTCATTCGCCAAGCGGTGCGCAGCATCGCCACGGAACCGAGTACAGGCAGACGACATATGGATTTCGACCTCACCGAAGAACAACGCCTGCTGGTGGACAGCGCCCGCGCCTTTGCCAGCCACGAACTCACCCCTCACGCAGCGGAGTGGGACCGCGACCATCACTTCCCGCTGGAGGTGATCCGCCGGGCCGCCGAACAGGGTTACCTGGGGCTGTACATCAGCGAAGACGATGGCGGCCTGGGCCTTTCCCGGCTGTCGGCCGCGCTGATTTTCGAGCAACTGGCCGCCGGCTGCGTGGCCACCACCGCCTACCTGACCATCCACAACATGGCCGCCTGGATGCTCGCCTCCTTCGGCGATAGCGAGCTGAAGGCACACTGGCTGCCTGGGCTGATCAGCGGCGAGCTGCTGGCCTCCTACTGCCTGACCGAACCGGATGCCGGTTCCGATGCCGCCCACCTGCGCACCCGCGCCCGCCGCGACGGCGACCACTACGTGCTGGACGGCAGCAAATGCTTCATCTCCGGCGCCGGCAGCACCCAGGTGCTGATCGTCATGGCGCGTACCGGGCAGGACGGTGCCAAGGGCATCTCCTGCTTCCTGGTGCCGGCCGATGCCGAAGGCATCCGCTACGGCCGCAACGAAGACAAGATGGGCTGGCGTGCCCAGCCGACCCGCACCATTACGTTCGAGGCTGTGCGAATCCCGGCTGGCCATCGCATCGGCCCGGAAGGCGAAGGCTTCGTCTACGCCATGAAGGGTCTGGATGGCGGCCGCCTGAACATTGCCAGCTGTTCCCTTGGCGCCGCCCAGGCGGCCCTGGAACAGAGCCTGCGCTACGTGGAGGAACGCAGGCAGTTCGGCAAGCCATTGGCCGACTTCCAGGCCTTGCAGTTCAAGCTCGCCGACATGCTTACCGCGCTCACCGCCAGCCGGCAGATGGTGCGCCTGGCCGCCCACCGCCTGGACCAGCGGCACGCGGAGGCCAGCCTCTATTGCGCCATGGCCAAGCGCTTTGCCACCGACCAGTGCTTCGCGCTGTGCAACGAAGCCCTGCAGCTGCATGGCGGCTACGGCTACCTGAACGACTATCCTCTGGAGCGCTGGGTGCGCGATACCCGGGTGCACCAGATCCTCGAAGGCACCAATGAAATCATGCGCGTCATCGTGGCGCGTCGTTTACTGGAACAGGGCGGAACCCTTGACCGTCTGTTGTAAGGAGATGCACATGAGCACTGCCGTAGAACCCTATCAGCCCGGAATCTTCGACCTGACCCACAAGCTTACGGTGGAGAAGCACGGCCACACTGCGCTGATCACCATCAACCACCCGCCGGCCAACACCTGGGACCGCGAGTCGCTGATCGGCCTCAAGCAACTGATCGAGCACCTCAACCGCGACGACGACATCTATGCCCTGGTGGTGACCGGCCAGGGGCAGAAGTTCTTCAGCGCCGGGGCCGACCTCAATCTCTTCGCCGATGGCGACAAGGCCCGCGCCCGTGAAATGGCCCGGCGCTTCGGCGAGGCCTTCGAGGCCCTGCGCGACTTCCGTGGCGTGTCCATCGCCGCGATCAACGGCTACGCCATGGGTGGCGGCCTGGAATGTGCCCTTGCCTGCGATATCCGCATCGCCGAGCGCCAGGCGCAGTTGGCCCTGCCGGAAGCCGCCGTAGGCCTGCTGCCCTGCGCCGGTGGCACTCAGGCCCTGCCCTGGCTGGTGGGCGAAGGTTGGGCCAAGCGCATGATCCTGTGCGGCGAGCGCGTGGATGCGGAAACCGCCCTGCGCATTGGCTTGGTGGAACAGGTGGTGGACAGCGGCGAAGCCCGTGGCACCGCCCTGCTGCTGGCGGCCAAGGTGGCGCGGCAGAGCCCGGTTGCGGTACGCACCATCAAACCGTTGATCCAGGGCGCACGCGAGCGTGGGCCGAACGGCTGGCTGCCGGAAGAGCGTGAGCGCTTCGTCGACCTGTTCGACGCCGACGACACCCGCGAAGGCGTCAACGCCTTCCTGGAAAAACGCGACGCGCACTGGCGCAACAAATGACCGAACGCTGGACGAGAACGACTATGAATGTGAGTTTCGAAGAACGCAGCGGCCTGCACGGTGCCCGTATCGGCATCGCCAGCCTGGACGCCGAGGCCAGCCTCAACGCCCTGTCCCTGCCGATGATCGAGGCCCTGGACGCCAAACTGCGCGCCTGGGCCGAAGACCCGGAAATCGTCTGTGTGCTGCTGCGCGGCAATGGCCCCAAGGCCTTCTGCGCCGGCGGCGACGTACGCAAACTGGTGGACGCCTGCCGCGAGCAGCCTGGCGTGGTGCCGCCGCTCGCGGGTCGCTTCTTCTCCGACGAGTATCGTCTCGACCACCGCATCCACACCTTTCCCAAGCCGCTGATCTGCTGGGCCCATGGCCATGTGCTGGGTGGTGGCATGGGGCTGATGCAGGGAGCCTCGATCCGCATCGTCACCCCGTCCAGCCGCCTGGGGATGCCGGAAATCAACATCGGCCTCTACCCCGACGTGGGCGGCAGCTGGTTCCTCGCCCGCCTGCCCGGCAAGCTCGGCCTGTTCCTCGGCCTGGGCGCCGGCACCATCAACGCCCACGACGCGCTGGATCTCGACCTGGCCGACCGATTCCTCCTGGAAGACCAGCAGGATGCCCTGCTCGCCGGCCTGGTCCAGCTCAACTGGCAAGACCAGCCCGACGCCCAGCTCAACAGCCTGCTCAAGGCGCTGGAGCACGAATCGCGCAGTCAATTGCCGGAAGCCCAGTGGCTGCCGCGGCGCAAACGCATCGACGAGCTGCTGGATGTAGCTGACCTGCCGGCGGCCTGGAAAGCCATGACCGCCCTGCAACACGATAGCGACGTACCGCTGGCGCGCGCCGCCAAGACACTGGCCGCAGGTTGCCCGCTCACTGCCCACCTGGTCTGGGAACAGATCCGCCGGGCGAAGCACCTGTCGCTCGCCGACGTCTTCCGCATGGAATACGCCATGAGCCTGAACTGCTGCCGCCACCCGGAGTTTCCCGAAGGCGTGCGCGCACGGCTGATCGACAAGGACAACGCGCCGCGTTGGCACTGGCCAGATGTGGCGGCCATTCCCCGTGCGGTGATCGATGCCCATTTCGAGCCGGTGTGGGAAGGCCGGCACCCGCTGGACGATCTCTGACACGCTGATCGCTGCCGCGCAGCACCGGACAAGGAGAACCACGATGAGCAAGATCGCCTTTATCGGACTGGGCCACATGGGCCTGCCCATGGCCCGCAACCTGCTCAAGGCCGGCCATGACCTCCGGGTTTACGATCTGGTGCAGGCCGCCATCGACGAGTTGGCGGCCGAAGGGGCCAAGCCAGCGCGAGATGCGCGGGACGCGGTCGGCGATACCCAGGTGGTGATCACCATGCTGCCGGCCAGCAAGCATGTGGAAGGATTGTTGCTGGGCGACGGCGGCCTGCTGGCGTCCATCGCCCCCGGCAGCCTGCTGCTGGAATGCTCGACCATCGCCCCCGAATCCGCGCGCAAGGTGCACGCGGCGGCCAAGGCACGCGGCATCGAGCTGCTGGATGCGCCGGTATCGGGCGGCACGGCCGGTGCGGCGGCGGGCACTCTGACCTTCATGGTGGGCGGCGAAGCGGCGGCACTGGAAAAGGCACGGCCGGTCTTCGAGGCCATGGGCAAGAACATCTTCCACGCCGGCCCTGACGGCGCCGGCCAGGTGGCCAAGGTGTGCAACAACCAGTTGCTGGCGGTGCAGATGATCGGCACCGCCGAGTCCATGGCCCTGGGCGTGGCCAACGGCCTCGACCCGGCCATCCTCGCCGAGATCATGCGCCAGAGCTCGGGCGGCAACTGGGTGCTGGAACGCTACAACCCCTGGCCGGGCGTGATGCCCAACGCGCCGGCGAGCAAGGACTACGACGGCGGATTCATGGCCGAGTTGATGACCAAGGATCTGGGCCTGGCCCAGGAGACCGCGCAGCACAGCCTCTCCAGCACCCCCATGGGCGCCCTGGCGCTTCAGCTCTATCGCCTGCTGCTCAAGCAGGGAAAGGGCAAGAAGGATTTCTCGGTGGTGCAGAAGCTGTTTATGGAGTGAGCGAACTTACAGAGTACGGTGGGCAGGATGGCGGTGGGGCTTCTCAAGCTCAATCCCGTCCTAGGAGAGGCGACACGGCTACCAATCAACACCCACTTCCGCCTGGGCCTTCCAGGCCTCGAGCACGACCTGCAGGTGCTCGCTTTCCACGGCCGCGAAGCCCTCAACCAGCGCTGTCGCTGCGACATCGAACTGGTCAGCGGTTGAAGGTCCTGGAACCCCTTGTAGGAGCTAGCTTGCTAACGAATGCGGACATTTTCGCCAACAAGAACTCGGCGTCCCCTGGCGCCTACAAGCGCTCACGCTCACCGGTTGCCGTCTAGCAACAGCTAACGCGGACATAGCCTTTCTTTTCAATCACGTGATACGGGATTGGCTCAGGTGCTGATTGGCGTTTGTGGCACTGGGCGTTACAAAGGGCGCATGTCGCTGCGATACTTGAAGCGGTGTCCCGGGGCATTGGCGGGTCGCTGGCGTGCTAGCATAATGATGGCCATTTAATTGCACAAAACGGGGATGAGAGTAGCGCCCAACGTAAGCCTGTTTATCTGAACTAGCGTTTAGGCACTAAGCAGTTTCAAACCCCGCGGTGCCCGGCACCTCTAGATGAAAAAAGTGAATAACAAGAACAGGGACATCCACGTACTTGAAAAATATTGTCCTGACCACCCTCCTTCTAGCGTCGTTGCACGTCACTGCATCCCAGGCTGACAGCAACAAGCTGGTCTGGCTGATGAATGACTTCCCCCCCTTCATTGACGTCAGCGGCTCCATGCCGGGGCGAGGAATTGCCGATGAACTGGTGCGCTACCTGATTCCACGCATGCCTGAGTATCAACATGAGTTCGAGGTGGCTAGCATCGCTCGCGCCCATGGCCTGATGGAGCAGGGCGAGCAGGTCTGCCACCCGAGCTTGCTGATGAACGAGGACCGCAAGCGAATAATGGTCTTCAGCGATCCGGTCTTTTTCATTCTGACCCACCGGGTACTCATCCGTAAGGATCGCCTGGATCGCTTCAGCGCCTATCTGATGCCCGATGGCAGCATTGATGCCAAACGCCTGACCCACGACCCCAACCTGGTCACTGCGATCACCGAACGACGCGCCTACTCCCCCTCGATCAACGCAGCGCTGGAAGACGTGGCCGATACCCGTCACATCCTCAAGGCAGGCGTCCAGTTCAACTCACCCTTTCACCAACTGATGTCCGGATGGATCGACTACCTTTTCGCTTACCCGGTCGAATACGGCTGGTACCGCAAGCAGCAGAACGAGTCGAGTGATGTAGTGATGCGTACTATCCCGATCTCGGGTGACCCTGAGTTCATACTGGGCTACGTCACCTGCACCAAGGGCCTGTGGGGTCAGAAGGTGATCGAGCAGGTAAACGCCGCGATCAAGGAAGCAGGGCCTCGCCCATCCTGGGTGCAAAAGACGGTCGACTATACGGCTCCAGAAGAAGTCGAACGATTCGAGAAGGCGTTTGAGCGCAATAGCCCCTTCCTCCCATAAGCCTCAAGGACGACTGCCAGTGAGCCATCCTCCTCCTGCGCGCAAGACAACCTCCCTTGCAAGGCGGCTACTGTTCTGGGTCCTGCTGGTCAGCGCGTTTAATGCCCTGCTGGCCATATCGGTCCAGCTCTTTGTCGACTATCGCCGCGACCTTGCCGACCTCTCGGACAATCTCGGCTTCATCCGCAAAAGCCAGAGCGAAAGCCTGGCTGCCGCCGCCTGGAACTTCGATCGCCCTCTGGTTCAAGTACAGCTGGAAGGCCTGGTGCGCTCCCCGTGGATTGCCGGGGCAATTGTGCGGTATGGCCCCAACGAAGGTGCAGAAGTGGAATCGGGCAAGATCTCGATCGATTCGGACGAGATGGTCGAGTACCCGCTCGATTTCGACACCGGGCCGCGCAAGGTCCGGGTTGGGCGCCTGTACGTGGTGCCCAACCTGGACCTTGTCTATCAGCGAACGCTGGACAGAGGCCTGGTGGTCGCCGCCACGCAGGGAGTGAAGACCCTGATCTTTTCGCTGGCCCTGCTATTGCTGATAAGGCATCTGGTAATTCGCCACTTGGGCCGTTTGGCTGACTTCGTCCGCGATTTCCAGCCGGGACGGTCTTTAGTCCCTGTAGCCTTGGCCCGGCGCCCGGACGAAGCAGAGGATGAGCTGACTGAACTTGCCACTGCACTGAACCAAACCTATAAGCGGCTCAACGACTTCCACGAAGCGGAACAGAGGCAGCGCGGTACCTGGAAGAGCAGGTGCAGCGGCGCACCCGGCACCTGGATCAGGCGCTGATGGAGCAACAGGCGATCTTCGACAACTCGTTGACCGGCATCGCATTCCTGCGCGAACGCAAAATTGTCCGCTGCAACGCCAGTTTTGAACGGATGTTCGGCTATGAATCAGGTGAACTGATCGGTCAATCCGCGAGCATCCTGTACCCGTCCTACGACGCCTTCGAGCAGCGGGAGCAGCGTTTCTCGCCTGTGCTCCTGAGCGGCGGGAGCTTTGAAGAAGACGTTCAGCAAGCGCGCAAGGACGGCCAGCCTATCTGGTGTTGTGCTCAGTTGAAGCTGGTCGATGCCCAGACTCCTGAGCAAGGTACGGTGCTGACCGTGCAAGACATCACACAGCGGCGCCAAGCCGAGCAAGCATTGGTCAGGTTGGCGCACTTGGATGGACTGACCGGTATCGCGAATCGCCGTGCCCTCGATGAAGCACTGGAAGCCGCTTGCCGGCAGATGTGCCGGGACAACAGCGGCCTGACCCTGGCTCTTCTCGACGTAGACTGCTTTAAACAGTTCAACGACAACTACGGCCATAGTGCCGGCGATCAGGCCCTGTGCCTGGTCGCCAACGCCGTTGCCGCAGCCGCCCGCAGACCTTACGACCTGGCGGCACGCTACGGTGGCGAAGAGTTCGCCCTTCTGTTGCCGGGGTGCGTCGAGTCGGCAATCGTCCTTGAGCGGCTGAGGCTGGCGGTGATGGAGGAGGCCATTCCACACGCATACTCCACCGCTGCAGGGGTAATCTCTGTCAGCATCGGCGCCGTCAGTGTCACTGGCGACGAAGCTTGCCAACCGGAGGTGTTGCTGGCACAGGCGGATGCCCTGCTCTACAAGGCCAAGCGCGAAGGGCGTAACCGCGTGGCTCTGCATTCACCAAGCATGCAACGTGCTCCTGATGAGGTTCACGCCAGGAGAAGAGGAACCGAGTGAGAGGTGCCGTTGGTGGGGCGACTCAACGCTCCCTCAAGGCCTCGGCCCGAGCTTTGACGATGGGTTTGAGCAGGTAGCTGAGGATGCTCTTCTTGCCGGTCATGATATCCACCGAAGCGACCATGCCGGGAATGATCAGCAGCGGGTTCTGGTCGCTACCCAGGTGGCTCTTCTGGGTGCGCAACTTGATCAGGTAGAAGCTGTTGCCGTCTTCGTCCGTAATGGTGTCCGCGCCGATCTGCTCCAGATCGGCGGTCAGCCCGCCATAGATGGTGAAGTCATAGGCGGTGAACTTGACCATGGCGCGTTGTCCGGGGTGCAGGAACGCAATGTCCTGCGGCCGGATGCGCGCTTCTACCAGCAGCGTGTCGTCCAGCGGCACGATCTCCACCAGGTCGCTGCCCGGCTGGATCACGCCACCGATGGTGTTGACCAGCAACTGCTTGACGATACCCCGCACCGGCGAGGTGACCAGGGTGCGCTTGACCCGGTCCTCCAGGGCCTTGCCGGTGGCGTTGGCCTTGTTCAGCTCGGTACGCGCCTCGTTCAACTGGGCCAGTGCCTCGCTGCGAAAGCGCGAGCGGGTCTCGGCGATCTTGCGCTCGGCTTCCTTGATCGCTGACTCGGCGCGGGGAATGGCCAGGCTAGTGGCTTCCAGCTCGCCTCGGTTCTCCACTTCGGCACGGCGCAGGCGCAGCACTTCCACCTTGGAGATCGCACCCTGGGCCACCAGGGGCTCGGAGATGGCGATCTCCTGACGCAGCAGTTGCAGGCTGTTGCGGTATTGGCCTTGTTTGGAGATGAACTCCTGCAGTTCCTGGCGGCGCTGCACCAGTTGTTCCTCGAGGCCGGCCACCTCTTCCTGAAGCTGCTGCTGCCGGCTGCGGTACAGGGCGTCCTCGCTGTCCGCCTGCTCGGGGGCGACGTTGCGAAGCGCTTCGGAAATCTCCAGCGGGCGGTCGTCAACCTCGGCGCTCAGGCGCTCAACCCGCAGCTGCATGGCGTTGCGGTCAGCCTCGGTCTCGCCGACGTTCGACTCGAAACGGGTCGGGTCCAGACGCAGCAACGGATCACCCACTTCCACCACTTGACCCTCGTGGATGAAGAGCTCGGACACGATGCCGCCTTCCAGGTTCTGCACCTTCTGCAGCTTCGAGGAGGGAATCGCCTTGCCTTCGCCACGGGTGACTTCATCCACCTGGGCAAAGTGCGCCCAGAGTGCCATGAACAGGGTGAAGCCAATGAGGGTCCAGATGGTCAGCCGCACGACGCGCGGTGCATCTTCCACCAGGGCCTTGTTGACCTCCGGCAGCGGTTGGTCGGACAGCGAGTCACCGCCCTTGAAGTACTGGCGCAGCGCGCCGAAGCCCTTATGCGACACTGATCTGCCCCTTCTTCAGCGCTTCCATGACCGCTTCCTTCGGGCCGTCGGCAATGACCCGGCCACGGTCGATGATCAACAGACGATCCACCAGCGAAAGCATCGAGGCGCGGTGAGTGACCAGCAACAGGGTCTTGTTGGCGATCACCGAGGCGAGGCGTTCCTTGAGGCGCTCCTCGCCAGGGTTGTCCATCGAACTGGTGGGTTCGTCGAGCAGCAGGATCGGCGGGTCGAGCAGCAAGGCGCGCGCCAGGGCAACGTTCTGCCGCTGGCCGCCGGAGAGGTTCTGCCCGCGCTCCCCGACCTGCAGCTCATAGCCCTGCGGATGCATCCGGGCGAATTCGTGCACGCCGGACAGCTCCGCCGCCTGCAACACCAATTCGTCTTCCACATAGCGGGCGCCAGACATCAGGTTGTCGCGCAGGGTACCGCTGAACAACTGGATATCCTGAGGGACGTAGCCGACGTTGTGGCGCAGCTCGCTGACGTCCAGCTGGCGGATATCGGTGCCGTCCACCAGCAGACTGCCGGAGTCAGCCTGGTAGAGCCCGACGATCAGCTTGGCCAGGGAGCTCTTGCCCGAACCGCTGCGGCCGATGATGCCGATCTTCTCGCCCGGGCGGATGATCAGGTTGACCTCGCTCAGGGCCGGGATCTGCTGATGCGGGTAGGTGAAGCTGATCTGCCGCAGCTCAAGGCTGCCCTGCAGCTTGGAACGGACCAGGGGTTGCTCGCCCTCCTGGCGCTCCTGGGGCAGGTCCATCATCTGGTCCACGGAAATCATGGTCAGGCGCGCCTGCTGATAGCGCGTGAGCAGGCCAGAGAGTTGGGTCAGCGGCCCAAGGGCTCGGCCGTTGAGCATGTAGCAGGCGATCAGCCCGCCCATGCTGAGGTCCCCGTCCATGATCAGGTACACCCCGGCGACGATCATCACCACACCGGCCAGTTGCTGGATCATCAGCGTCAGGTTCATCGCCAGGCTGGAGAGCATCTTCACCCGCAGCTCGAGGCGGCCAAGGGTGCCGATGGTCTGCTCCCAGAGGTACTGTCGGTCGCTCTCGGCGTTGTTGACCTTCACCGCATCGAGACCGGCGAGGGTTTCGATCAGGCTCGACTGACGTTCGGCGGCCAGCGCCATGGTGCGGTCCATGGTTGCCACCAGCGGCTTCTGCAACAACCAGCTGATGCCCATGGCCAGCGGGAAGGCAAGGATCGGAATCCATACCAGATGTCCGCCCAGCAGGCCGATCACCAGTAGGATCAACAGGGTGAACGGCAGGTCGATGACGCTGGTCAGGGTCAGCGAGGCCAGGAAGTCCCGTAGCGTCTGGAACTCATGGATGTTCTGGGCAAAGCTGCCGACCCGCATCGGGCGGTACTTCATCGCCATGCCGACGATGCGCTCGAACAAGGTGGCGGAGATGATCAGGTCGGTCTTCTTGCCAGCCAGGTCAAGGCACAGGCCGCGCATGGTCTTGAGCAGCAGGTCGAAGAAGTAGGCGCCAGAAATACCGATGGCCAGCACCCAGAGGGTCGCGGCGGCCTGGTTGGGCACTACGCGGTCGTACACGTTCATCACGAAAAGCGGCGCGCCGAGGCCGATCAGGTTGATCAGCAGGCTCGCGGCGACGGCATCGATGTAGAGCCAGCGCGAGCGCTTCAGGGTGTCGCGGAACCAGGACTGGGTGCGCGGAATCAGGCTGCCCTGGTTGAGGTCGTACTTGTGCTGGGGTTGGGCGAAGAACACCTGGCCGCTGTAGTCCTCCTGCAGCAACTCGCGGGAAACCTTCACCTCGCCGCCATCGCTCTCGCTGAGCAGCAGGCGAGCAGTTCCATCGTCGCTCCAGCCGAGCATCACCGCGCAACGGCCTTCCTTGAGAAGCAGCAGCGCGGGCATGGCGATCTTCGGGATCTGCTCCAGGCGACGCTGCAGGAGGCGCCCCTGCAGACCGGCACGGGCCGCGGCGCGGGGCAGCAGTTCGGAAGTCAGGCGCTGTTTAGGCAGCGGCAGGCCACTGGTGAGCATGGCCCGGTTGGCGGGTTTGCGGTGCAGGACGCAAAGGGATAGCAGCGAATCCAGCAACGGATCGTCATGCTGCCCACGGGGATCGGTATTGAGTTGAATCGGGCTGACTTCTGGATCCACGCCTGGGCACTCTGCTCTGGGTTCGACGAAAGACTCTGCCTGGAGCCGGACTCACCGCCAGGGCGAAGCAGGTGCTTCGCCCTGGCGGTGCAGGTGGGATCCAGGGATTCAGTTCAAGCCGGGAAGGGTTGCCTGTGGCTTCAGTTCGGTCTGTACGACCGTTGCCATCGGCGCCACCACTCCCTGGCTCTTCAGCAACTCGCCTATGGTCGCCTTGATGCGGTACTGAGTAAACAGCTCGGTGTAACGCAGGTCCACCAAGCGACGCGAGGCAGTGAAGAGTTCGTTCTCGCTGTCCAGCAGGTCGAGCAAGGTACGTTCGCCGATGCTGAATTGCTGTTGGTAGGACGCACGCACGCGGGTGCTGTAGTCAACGTACTGCTGGGCAATCGGCACTTGCTCACGGGCGTTGTTCAGGGCATTCCAGGACAGGCCCAGCTCCTCGTTCAGCACACGCAGGGCGTTGTTGCGGATGTCCAGCGCTTCGTTGATCTGGTAGGCCTTGGACTCCAGGTCAGCCTTGTTGCTGCCACCGGCGAACAGGTTGTAACGCATGCGCAACATTGCCTGCCATTCGTTGACGTGGCCGTTCTCGCCGTCCAGGTCATTGTCCGCCCCACGGGACAATTCGGCATCGAAGCGCGGATAGAAGAAGGACTTGGCGGCGTCATACTGCTTCTCGGCAGCAGCGACATCGGACTCCGCAGAGCGCAGGATCGGGCTGTTGGCAAGCAGGGTCTGGCGAGCCGACTCCAGGGACTCCGGCAATTGCCCTGGCAGGCCAGCCGGCTCGCTGAGTTCCACCGGATCCACGCCCACGACGCTGTAGAAATTGGTGCGAGCGTCACTCAGGTTGGTCTGTTCGGTGATCAGGTTGTTGCGGGCCTGGGCCAGGCGAGCTTCTGCCTGGTCCTGGTCGGCCAGGCGCCCTACCCCACGCTCACTGCGCAGGGTGATCTGGTCGAAGATGCGTTCGTGGCTGCGCAGGTTTTCCTGGGCCAGGCGCACCATCTCCTGGCGGCGCAGCACGTCGATATAGACCTGGGCCACGTCCAGCGCGGTGCGCTCGGAAGTACCGAGCAACGAGTAGGCGCGGGAGTTGACGGTGGCCTGCTGGCGGCCGACCTCGTTCTTGGTGGCGAAGCCATCGAACACCATCTGTTGCAGACGCAGGCTGGACTCACCACGAGTCATGGTCTTCCAGTGGTCGTCGCCGGTGGCGCGAGTGGTGGTGTTGTCAGTGCCCTCACGGCCATATCCCCCCAGTAGGTCCACCGAAGGCAGATACCCCCCTTTGGCAGCCTGAAGCTGTTTGTCGGCCGACAGACGGCTGTTCACCCCAGCCTGGATCTCCGGATGGGCATCCATGGCACGTTGCATTGCCTCGGAGAGACTCTGGGCGTGGGCGGGCAGGCTGACAGCCAGGGCAAACGGGAGAACGGCGGAGAAGCGCAGACGCATGTTCTTGGCATCCTTTTCGTTGAATTGGAGGTCCGGAAACTTCACCGGAAGCGGCCTTTTTTCGAGGCTGGGAAGTCGTGATACGAGTCACACTTTACGGCACGGGACGAGCGATGAATATCAAAGTGACAGCATGCATTCGATTGTTTAGGATGAGAGTCAATTGGTCAATACTTTGGCATATTCCCAATAGCCAATCGTAATAAGCCAATTTATTGGCGCCACCTTTACGCCACGCCTTAACTATAGAAAGGGAATGTCAGTCCTGCGCTTGGTCGTCGACGGAACGACCCCCAGCGACGACAAGCCAGCTGAGAGCCACTCCAGGAGAGTCACCCCATGAGCAGTGTTGTTGCGATCGTCAAAAGCATTGTCGGCCAGGTATTTGCCATGTCGCCCGAGGGTATCCAGCGCCTGCTCATCGAAGGCGACAGACTCTTCAAGGGCGATCAGTTGCAAACCGGCCTCGAAGGCATGGTGACGCTCGAACTCACCGATGGCCGCACCGTCGACCTCGGCCGCGATAGCCAGTGGAGCGAATCCGATGCGGACGCCAGCACTGGAGCCCAGGCGCCCCAGCCGGCCACGCAGACACCCGCCGATGACGTTGCACAACTGCAGAAGGCCATCGAGGCGGGTGTCGACCCGACCAGGGAACTCGAAGCCACTGCGGCCGGCCCGAGCGCTGGTGGCGCTGGTGGTGGTGCCGCCGGTGGCGGCCATAGTTTCGTGATGCTGGATGCGACGGGTGACCGCGTCGACCCAACCATTGGTTTCCCCACTGGAATCGAGCCACTGGCCGGCGCAGCGCTGGTCGAAGAGGACGGCACTCCGACCGTAGATGCCACGCTCCCGTCGAATGATGGCCAGCAGCCCGCCCCTGACGTGCCGGATAGCCCCAACGCGTCCCCGCAAGGCCAGGACGCCAGCATCACCACTGACGAAGACACCCCGATCACAGGACAGCTGGGGGCCACCGACCCCGAGGGCGACCCGCTCACCTTTGCGCCTGGCGACACCCCGCGCAACGGCACCGTCGTGATCAACCCGGATGGCTCCTACACCTACACGCCCAACCCGAACTTCAACGGCACCGACAACTTCACGGTCATCGTCGATGACGGCAAAGGCGGCACCGACACGATCGTCGTCACCATTGGCGTGAATCCGGTAAACGACGCCCCCGTTGCAGCCAACGATGGCCCGACTGCGGTCACCGAGGACACGCCCGCCACCGGAAACGTGCTGACCAACGACAGCGACTCCGACGGCGATACCCTCACCGTCACCCAGTTCACGGTGGGCGGCACGACCTACACCGCCGGCCAGACCGCCAACCTCACCGGCGTTGGCACCCTAGTGATCAACGCCAACGGCAGCTACACCTTCACCCCGGCGCCGAACTACAGCGGCCCAGTACCGACCGCGACCTACACCGTCAGCGACGGCACCACGACCGATACCGCCGAACTGAACTTCGCCGATGTCACCTCGGTGGACGATGCGTCCGCTCTGGTCGCTGACAGCAACACCGTCACCGAGGACAACCCCGCCACCGGCAATGTGCTGGGTAATGACAGCGACGTAGATAACACCCTCACTGTTGCCAGCTTCAGCGTGGCCGGTATCACTGGCAGCTTCACCGCCGGTTCCAGCGCGGTCATCGCCGGCGTCGGTACCCTGACCATCGCCGCCAACGGCAACTACACCTTCACTCCGGATGCCAACTGGAACGGTGACGTGCCGCAGGTCACCTACACCACCAACACCGGCAGCAGCTCGACGCTGAACATCAGCGTCACCCCGATGAACGATGCCCCCGAAGCGGGTAACGATGGTCCGGTCCCGGTAAGCGAGGACACCCCGACCACCGGCAACGTGCTGACCAACGACAGCGATGTAGAAGGCGATACCCTCACGGTCACCCAGTTCACGGTGGGCGGCACGACCTACACCGCCGGCCAGGCCGCCAACCTCACCGGCGTTGGCACCCTGGTGATCAACACCAACGGCAGCTTCACCTTCACTCCGGCGCCGAACTACAACGGCCCGGTACCCACCGCGACCTATACCGTCACCGACGGTTCGGCCACCGATACCGGCGAGCTGAGCTTCGGCAACGTCAGCCCGGTCAATGATGCACCGGTCGCCAGCAATGACGGCCCGACTGCGGTGGCCGAAAACACCCCCGCCAGCGGCAATGTACTGACCAATGACAACGACGCCGATGGCGATACCCTGACCGTTACCGGTTTCAGCTTCGGCGGAACCAGTTACCTGGCTGGCCAGACCGCGACCATCAATGGCGTCGGCTCGCTGGTGATCAATGCCAACGGCAGCTTCACCTTCACCCCGGCGCTGAACTACAACGGCCCGGTACCGACCGCGACCTACACCGTCAGCGACGGCACCGCCACCGATACCGCCGAGCTGAGCTTCGGCAACGTCACTCCGGTCGACGATACGTCCGTCCTGGTCGCGGACACCAACACCGTGGCCGAAGACAACCCCGCCACTGGCAACGTGCTGGGCAACGACGGCGATGTGGATAACACCCTCAGCGTTGCCAGCTTCAGCATCAATGGCGTCACCGGCAGCTTCACTGCAGGTTCCAGTGCGGTCATCGCCGGCGTCGGCACCCTGACCATCGCCGCCAATGGCAACTACACCTTCACCCC
>NZ_SCOK01000007.1:0-142310 GCF_005502555.1 Pseudomonas sp. D(2018) | reverse complement strand
ACTCAGATGATTGTGGATGAGCTGGTGTTGCGCGGCGGGCAGTGTCGGTATCGAGCAGGCCATGAGCGTCTGGCAGTCACCGTTGGGCCATACCAACTGCGCGCGACTGCCGTCGAGCTGCAACTGTGCCTCGCGGAAATGGTGCACCTGCGGCGTAGCGCCTTCCGTGTGCAGGGCACGCAGGCTGGTGACGGAGCAATCCGTGACCCACAGCCATTCCCGCGTGGCCTGTGCCGCAGCGGCCTGGCCGGTCAGGTGTTCGATCTCGACGAGATAGCCCTGCGGCGAGGTGAACAGACGCAGGATGTCGTAGGGCAGCGGCATATCGAGAGGGTGGCTTCCAATGAAGTGGTCGATTCTGCCAGAGATGGGGTGTTTGTTCATGCTGGGGATTCCTCAGTGGGGCGGCCGCGGGCTGGGCCAGTCCTGTGGCAGTGAGGTGATGCCACGTGCCCGGTCGATGTGCTCGGCGATCTTGAGCGCGGCGTCGAGTTCGCTGATGCCGTGCTGCTGCATAAGTTGATAGCGCTCGGCTTTTTCTTCCGGTTCGGTTTGGGCGAGCGCGAGATAGAGGCTGGGCGGCACGGCGCGAAACAGCAGCTCCAGGCTGCGCGACAGAATCACCCCCTCCGAGAACTTGCCGGCCTCTTTGCGGGCCGAGAGCATCAGAGCTTTCTGCGCCGGGGTGAGTTCGCGGAACTTGGCGATCTTCTCCACCTCGTCCGGCGGCATGCCCAGGCACAGCCACCACTCCATCATGTTCAGCATCGGCTCGGCGGCCTTGGGCAGGTCGTCCAGGTTCTGCGTCGCCAGCCAGAACCAGGCGCCCAGCTTGCGCCACATCTTGGTGATCTTGACGATATACGGCGCGAGCAGCGGGTTCTTGGTGATGATGTGCCCCTCGTCGGTGACGTTGATAATGGGGCGGCCGAGAAACTGGTCGCGTTCGGCGAGGTTGTTGACCGTGTTGATCAGTGAGATGTAGGCGATGGAGAGCTGCGCGTTGTAGCCCTCGCGGGCATAGGTGGCCAGGTCGACGATGGTGATGTCGGCCTCGGGCCAGGGCGTGCCGGGGCGATCGAACATCTCGCCATCGCTGCCCTGGGTGAACATGTCCATGGCATCGGCCATCTCCAGCAGCCGGGCCCGGCGCAGCTCGGGCAGGCCGGTGTCGCGGCTGCGCTCGCGCAGCGCATCGCGCACGTCGCGGGTAAGCACCGTGCGCTGCGCATCCACGCAGTGTCGCGCAGCGTCGAGGATGCACTGGCGGATCAGGCTGCGATCCGCGCGGGTCATGCGCGCTTCTTCCTTGTCCTCGCCACCGGTGATCATCAGCCGCGCGGTGATCTCCAGCTCGCCCAGCACGTCGCGCTGCTCGTCACTCTCGGTCGCCGCGTGGTCATCGTCCAGGGCATCGGCATCAAGCGTCTGCACCTGGCTGGGGGTTTCCACCAGGCGCTGGGCATCGGCGAAGGGCGCCAGACTGACGCCGGCGCCCGGCGCGAGCTTGACCCGATGCACGCTGAGGCCCAGGCGCGCGGCGAAGTCGCCGTACAGGCCGAAGGAGTTACCCGCCTCGACGATGCACAGCCGCGGCCGGTAGATGGCGGTGACCTGGTTGAGTAGGTTGTTCAGTGTGGCCGACTTGCCGGAGCCGGTCGGGCCGGCGAGGAACAGGTGGGCGTTCATCTGCCGATCGAGGCGATTGAGCGGATCGAAGGTGATCGGCCCACCGCCGCGATTGAACAGGGTGATGCCGGGGTGGCCGGTGCCCTGGCTGCGCCCCCACAGCGGCGCCAGGTTTGCCGCATGCTGGGCGAACATCAGTTGGGTGTACCACTGCTGCCGGTCTTTTGCCGGGTCGTAGACGCAGGGCAACCCGCGTAGGTAGGTGTTGAGCGGCGCCACTTCATCCTCTTCGCGCACCGGCTGCAAGCCGGCACCGAGCAGCACGTTGCCCAGTTGCAGGCCGCGGGCGTCCAGTTCCGCCTGGTCGCGGCCGCGCAGGTAAAAGGTCAGGGCGCCGCGGTACAGCTTGTGGGCGCTGCCGATCAGGCTGCGAGCCTGCTGCACATCGGCGCGGGCCTGTTCCGAGGCGAGGGTGTCGCCCACGGCCTTGCGGCCCAGCTGGTTGAGGTGCGCTTCGAGCACGTCCTGCGGGGTGATGACCAGCGTCAGGCACTGAATGGTGTCCTCCGGCAGTTGGTCGAACAGCGCGTTGATCGCCTCGCCCTTGCGCGTTTCGCCGGTGACATGACCGGTGCTCGGTGGGTTGCGCAAGCGGTCGACGGCAATGGCGCGGTGCGGCAGGCCGTCGAAGTACCACAGGCCTGGCTCGACCGCCGAGCGCGGCTGGCTGAAGAACAGGCGCTGGCTGAAATCCGTGCCGCTGGCCAGTTCGACCGCGCCCGGCTCTTGTTCGTCCGGGTAGCGGGTCAGGGCATAGAAGCGTTCGCGGTCTGCGGCGGTATCGCCGAGCTGGGTCGGATGCGGGTTGAACCAGCGCGACAGCCAGGCATGGATGTCTGCCGCGCCAAGCCGGCGGGCGCGCACACCGGCATGAGCCAGGCCGCCGATCAGGCGCTCGCACACCCGGTTGAGTGCCTGCTCTGGCGATTGCCCGCGGCGCTGCGGTGCCGGGCCGACCCGGCGGTAGACGACCAGGCGCGTGCGTCGGGTTTGCCCGCGCCAGGGCAGGCGGGTGACGGTGTGGTCCTCGAACAGCCCGCCCGGCTTGGCGATGGCCTGCAGGTGATGGCCGAAGAAACGCAGGTAGAACTCGGTGAAGGCGCTGCCTTGGGCGCGGGGCTGGATGTAGGCGCGCAGCGCGTCCAGGTAGCGGTCCCAGCTAGGGTCGTCCTGGGCGTAGAACTGCACGACCCAGGGGTTGTCCTCCAGTTCGTCGAAGGCGTCCTGCAGCACGTTTTCCAGGGTGTCGCGGACCTGCAGCAGCCACGCGGGTTCGCGCCCCTCGGTGCCGACCGGCAGCAGTTCGTAGAAGGCGGCGACCGAGGTGCCGTCATCCAGCAGCATGCACTGCGACTGCGGCAGGTACTCGGCCCACGGCAGCAGGTCGGTGAACGAGGGCGCAGCGGCGTAGAGCGCCTGCTCGTCGGCCTGGGTGGCTGGCCGACGCCTACTGCGCGCGGTACCGGGCTCGGCAAGGCCGTGGGCGTGCAACCCGGCGACGTGGCGCGCCCAAGCGTCAGCAGGCGGCGCGGGTTCCTCGGCCCGGGGGTGGCGCATGCACCACGGCCAGGCCATCAGTAGTCCTCCAGCCGTTCGCCCGGCAGGGCGTACTGCACCCGCTGGTACAGGGGAAACAGCGTGGTGTAGCCGGGCACCGGCACCGGGTCGCTGCCGGCCAGGTGGGGAAACACGTACATCAGCAGATCGGGATTGGGCAGGCGGTGGAACTGCCGGTAGATCTCGTTGGCTGCCGTGCGCGTGTAGCGGGCCTGAACGGTCGACGCGGCCTGGACATCGGCCTCGCTCAGCGGCCGGCGCAGGGCCTGGCGCGCATCGAGCAGTTGCCGGGCGCTGCCACCGCCGGTCTCGACGTTCCAGATATCGAGCATGCTGCGGTTGTCGTGTGGCAGCAGTGCTTCCTTGCTGGTGGCGCAGCCACCCATCAGCACGCCGATGGCCAGCAGGGCCAGGCTGTCAGTCCAGGTCTTGCGCATGGGGCAGCCCTCCAAGGCGGTGATCGACGCGGCGACCGGCGGGGTCGTAATCGAGAGTCAGGGGTACTTCGAGGTGCACGGCCACCTGGGCGCCGGGCTTGACGTAGACCGCCGCGAACGCCTGGCCGTAGAGCTTGTTGACCCAGGCGGACATGTCTTGCACGCCACCGGCGAGGATGCGGCCCATGGCTTCGTTGGCGCCGATGCCCACGGTGCCGACCGAGCCGTCGGGGCTCATGTAGGAAATCTGGCCGCTGTCCGCGTCGATCAATGAGGCGACACCGGCACCGGCTGCGGTGATCAGGGCTTGCGTGCCGAGGTACTGCTGGGCGTTGCTGCGCCGCTCGCCGGATACGCAGGGGATGCCGTGCGGGTCGCTGATCCAGCCCATACTGTCCTGGGTGTGGTTGCCGCTGCTGGTCTGGCGATTGCCGCCGCGTTCGTCGTCGTTGGGCAGGGTGCGGATGGTGCCGTCCTCGAAGACGAAAGTGACCGAACGGATCTGCCCACGCACGCAGGAGAGGGTCCAGTCCCCCGAGGCCGTGCCGCTGACCACGGCACCGGCCACGTCGGGAATGTCGATACCATTGGCGGTCAGATTGTCGCGCCCGATCAGGACTTTGAAGGGGTAGGGGTCGTTGACCGTGCCATCGATGGGGACGCGCCCGATCAGCGCCGTCATGGCGATCGAGCCCATCAGGGTCGAGTTGGTCGGCACGGTGTACACCGCGGTGGTCTCCGGCAACCCGGCGGCGCGGCGGCCGGCGTCGACGGCGGCGCTGGCAGTGCTTTCCAGCGTCTTCTGCGCCGGCCCGAAGCGGGTGGGAAAGCTAAAGCTGCCGGAATTGTCGGCCGTGCCGCTGCTGCGCGGCTGGTCGTCGCGCCGATCCTCCGGCTCGATCCAGCGCAGGGTGTCGCCCGGCGGGCCGTCGCGCGGCTCGAGCCCCAGGCCGACCGGCAGATCGGCGTGACCCTCCTGGCCGATGGCATCGAGCCGCTGCTGCAGTTGCTGCAGCAGGCCCTGGGTTTGCTGGCGTTCGTGGCTGAGCTGCTGGCGATCCTGATGCAACTGGTTGCGCTCGCTGTCGAGCGCGCTCTGGATGCGCTGGTCGATGGCCCCTTCGCGCTGGCGCAAGCGCTGGTTCTCGTCGCGCTGCACCTTGTTGTCGCTGAGCGCCGTCTTCAACTCGGTGCGCAGCTGGCGGACCTGGGCCACCAGCGTTGCCACGGTGTCGCGCGGGGTGTCGCCCTCGATGCCGAGCGCTTTGGCTTCATCGGGTGTGAGGCGGCCGGCCTCGTCCGCTGTGCTGGGCGCGTTATTGCCCGCTGAGAATAGCTTGACGGCGACGAACACCAGCAGCAGCGCCAGGGGGATCATCAGCCACTTGAGCAGGCCATTACTGTGCATCGCGGCCTCCGTCGTGTGGCGGCACGGGCAGGTTGAGGGTGGCGTCGATGGGCGCAATGCTCGGCAACATGGCCTGCGCCAAGCCATGCCCGCGGGTAACGAGGTAGACGACGGTGGTGTCCTCCGGCGTACCGCTTGGCCCCAGCGTCGAATGCTGGAAGGTCGCCGTGAGGAAGTGCCCTTGCAGCGCGCGCGGATCCAGGTCGAGCCAGTGCGCGCTGTGGTTGCGCAGGCGCACGGCGCTGACCCACAGGTTGTCCAGCCGCCAGGCCGCCAGCGCGTGCGCCTGTACTGGCAGGGTGGGCAGCAGGGTGTCGAGCGGCAGGTCACGGCGTAGGGTGACACGCGTGACGCCCGGCACGGGTTCGACAGTGCGCAGCGGGGCGTAGAGGTTCTGCGCCGCAAAACGGGTCAGGATCACGGGCTGCGGTGTGGCCCGCACAGGAGGCGCGGCGGCGGCATTGCCATCATCGGCTGCGGAGGCAGCCGCGGTTGATGTAGCCTCAATGATGCGCACCGGCTCCAGCGGTGGTTGGCCGTCCTGGGCCGGTTCGGCGGCGATGTCGAGCAGCATTACCGTGCCGCTATCGGCGTCCTGCAGCTGCAGCCGGGTCGGCTCGATCGGCTCGCTGGCCAGCAGGTAGATCGCACCGGCGGCGCTCTGTACACGCAGGCGGTTGCCGAGCGAGGCGGGCACGCCGACGCGGACATTGCGCTCGACGAAGACGATGCGTTCCTGATCGACCACCAGCGGCAGGGCCAGGGGCACGCGTTCCCAGCGCAGGAGTTCGGTGGCCTGGGCGATGCTGAACGGGGCCAGCGCGAACGCCGCGAGGGTCAGAGGCAAGAAGCGGTTCATGGCGTGGTCTCTGGAGATGGGGTGGGCGTGGCCGCCGGATCGACAGGTCTGGCAATGCGCTGTGGCGCGCCTTCGTAGCAGTCGATGACCAGCCCGAACGGGTTGCGCTGCGGGTCGACGTCGCTGCGCAGGACCTTCAGCGGGTAGCGCACCAGGGCGCGTTTGACCTGTTCCGAGGCGTAGTACTCGTCGGCCGTGACATCCAGGTTCACCACCCATTCACGGGTGGAGACGGTGCGTACGCGCAGCGTGGGGTTGTCGCCGTACCCGCGGCCGGGAATCTCGTAGATGCCGCGCACGCGCCGGCGCAGCTCGCCGCTGTTGCGGCGGTACTCGTAGTCCTGCTGCAGGAACGCCTGGCAGGCGGGCGTGAGGTAGGGCGACAGCGCGTGCAGGTTGCGCGGGTAGTCGTCGTCGCCATTGGTCGGCCAGCGCTGCAGCTGCTGCCAGACGTAGAAGGTGAAGGCGTACACGCTTTCGGGCGGCACGTCCCACCACGGGCGCGTGCTGCCCGAGCGCAGGTCGGGCGGCACATGGATGGTCAGGTCGCGCGGCGCGCTCCACCAGCCGATGCCCATGACCAGAGCCAGCATCACCAGCAGGCTGGTCCCGATGCGCAGGCTCCTGATGTGGGCGTCGAGCCGCAGCACTTCGTTCTTGAACCGGCTCACGGCGCCGTGCTCCTGCGCGTGCGCCAGTAACCGGAGCGGGTCACCAGCCGGTGGCCGTCGGTGAAGGTGGCGAGCCGCGGTAGATGGAGCGCGACCCACCACTGCAACTGCCGGTACAGCCAGGTTTCGGGGCGGCCGCGTTTGAGCCGACGCAGCGCACCGCCGCCGATGAAGATGCCTGCGCTGACCGCCAGCAGGATGGCCGTGGGGACGATGGCGATCGTCGCCAGCAGGAGGGCCAGGGCCATGCCGCTCGCCAGGCCAATCAGGCCCGACAGGCCGGCGCAGACCCATAGCTCATTCGCCGTCAGCCCGCGCACCACCACCGGGTGACGGTTGAGACGGTGGGGCAGGAACAGCACCGTCCCGTCCGTGCGGATGTCTTCACTCATGTCGGCAGGCCTCGGTTCAGAGCACGCCGATGGCTTCGGTCAGCAGCCAGATGCCCACCACCAGCAACATCGCACCGACCGCCACGGTCAGGCCGAACTGGCCCCAGGTCGAGCGGCCGATGTGGATCTCCGCGTAGCGGGTGTAGGCGTGGTAGCAGACGCCGACGAACATCGAGGCGACCACCAGCAGGGCGATCAGCATCACGATGTCGTAGCCGTAGTTCTGCAGCGTTTGCAGGATGCCCGTGCCGACGCCGCGCGACGGGTTCTCCAAAGTGGGCAGGGCGGCCTGGGCACAGGGCGACAGCGCGCCGAACAGCGGCAGTGCCGCCAGGCCTGCGAAGGGGCGGGGAAGGACGGTGCAGGCGAGCGACTTCATGATGACGACCTCTTACGAGAGCAAGAAAAAGGTCAGCACCAGGTAGAGCACGACGAAGCGCACCACGACGAGCAGGAACTGACGTTGAGAAAGCTGTTCTTCGGCCCAGCCGACGTAGGCGCTGCGTATCGCCCAGGCGCCCCACAGGAGCAGCACGGCGAATACCGCTCCGAGCAGCACGGTTGCCATCTCAGCCGGGGTGAGGCCGCTGTTGGCCTGGAACGCGGCGATCTGTGCGGCGTTCATGGGACGGCCTCGGGGTCGGAGGGGGCGGCGGTGCTTTGCCGGTAGTCGCCGAGCAACTGCGCGGGATCGCGCGGCTGCGCGCGGGAGGGGCTGAGGTAATCGCGGATGCCGGCGCGCATGCGATTCAGGTCGGCGCGCAGGCGGGCGTAGTCGAAGTAGAAACGGGCTCGCGCATGGCGTGGCTGTGCAGCGTGCTGTGCGAGCAGCCGCTCGAGGCTGTCGAGCTGGCGCAGCGCGGCGGCGAGGTGGGCCTGCTCAGGCGTGCTGTCGTCGGCGGCGGAATAGCCCGAGCCGCACAGACCGAGCAGGAGCAGTGCGAGGGTCAGCCCCGGTTCGAGATACCGGGTGGCGGGGGAGCGAAAACGTATCGACATTGGCCTGTCCGCGATAAGCGAGGAATGGCGACATTCTTTCGGAATGCCTGCGGCGCTGCCTTAAACAATGGGACGCCAGTTGTGACCGGATTGGAGGAAACCGCGGACATGAGCCCTGGGGCGAGGCATGAAACGCGACGCGGGCAACGCAAGCACAGCGCCTGCAGGCGCAATTGTTCGAAGCCACTCATCAGCTGAAACGGCTTGGCCATGTCCCATTAGGCCAATGACTCCTGACGCCTTGGCCGCATAATGGCGAACCCATTGAAAGTGAGAAGCCCTGTACCTGTGATGGAGAAGACTCTGAGCCCGTCGATGCACACCCGATTGCGTTTCCTGCGGGCATTTGCCTGGTGTGCTGCCTGTTCCGTGGCGCTGGTAGGGGTCGCCGCTCTGTCCGGCTGGGTCTTCGGGATTGGCTTCCTGAAGAGCGTGGTCCCCGGCTGGGTCACCATGATGGTCAACACCGCCTGCACGCTAATCGCCGCTGGCCTGGCGCTTGGGGTGGGCCTGCCAACGGCCCCAAGCCATGCGCGCCTGCTACTCAAACAGTTGCTCGCGGGCTTGGTGACGCTAGTGGGCCTGCTGACACTGATGGAGTACATCAGTGGGGTTAACCTCGGCATCGACCAGCTGCTGATGACCGATGACTCGACCACGAAGCTCGCCAACCATCCCGGGCGCATGGCCCCGGCCACAGCGGTGTGTGCGGTGGCTTCCGGGGTGAGCCTGTTGCTCCTGGGATTACGGCCGCGGCTCTCGCAGGCGTTCGCGCTGGTGACTCTGCTGACGGCACTGGTCGCGTTGGTCGGCTACGTGTTCGATGTCGGAACCCTGCGCACCGTGGGCGCATACACCTCGATGGCGATTCACACCGTCACCTCGTTCATGCTGCTCAGTTTGGGCATCATGGCGGCACAGCCATTGGCCGGCTTCATTCGTGTGCTGGTCAGTGACACTGCCGGGGGAACCGTTGCCCGGAGCATGCTGGCGTCTATCCCTGTCGTGGTGTTTTCGACCGGCGTGCTGTTGTTGTTCGGAGAGGCCCAAGGGCTCTACGACAACCGCTTCACCCTGGCATTGCTGGCGACCTTGAGCATGGTGTTCCTGACGCATGTGATCGTTCGGATCTCCACCCGACTGCACCGCGTTGATCTGTCCCGGGAGCAGGCGCAAAGGGAACTGCAGGCGCTGAATGCGATGCTGGAGCACCGCGTGGTCGAGCGCACCCAGGAACTTGAGGTGGCCAACGCCAGCCTGGTGACCGAAATTGCCGAGCGCAAGCGCGCCGAAGACGATATTCGCAGGCTTTCGTTTACGGATGAATTGACTGGGCTGCACAACCGCAGAAGCTTTTTCCTCCTGGCTGAGCAGGGCCTCAAAGCGGCGCGTCGCAACAACCTGGCCAGCCTGTTGTTCTTCATCGACCTGGACGGTTTGAAACGCACCAACGATACCTTCGGCCATGAGGCGGGTGATTTGGTGATTACCGCCGCCGCGCAGGTGCTGAAGGCCGGCTTTCGCGACACTGATGTGGTGGCGCGGATTGGCGGCGACGAGTTTGTGGTCCTGGCCATCGGTGCAGGGGAACTGCCGGAGGTCATCAGTGCGCGTGTGCAGGCACTGGTCGACGAGTTGAACCGGAGTGGTCGCTGCCGTTACCCGCTGTCGCTGAGTATCGGCGTGATCAGCTGTCAGCCCCAGGAGCTGAGGCCACTTGACGAGTTGCTGGCGAAGGCAGACGCGCTGATGTACGCGAACAAGCAGCAACGCCATGGGCGAGTGGAACGTTGACGATCAACGGCCAATCCGTGCTGCCTTGCCTGCTGGCTGGCGTTTCCGACGGCCAGCTTCTCGCATTCGCGACTGGCGCCCATTCAGCGTATGCCGTTCAGGTGCTGGAAAGTGAGAAAAAAATTGGCATACTCGCCGGAAATGAGAACTTTCCTTGTGGAGTGAGGAAAATCTTGGCCGCCTGGACTGAAGGAAGGATTTGGTGATGAACGCCGCGGGCTACTCGCTTCTCATCCAGCAGCTGGGGCTCACGGCGGTACCGCTACGCCTGCCAGCCATTGTACAGCCGGTCACGCGCATTGAGCGCATCGGGCAGACCTTGGCCGTGCCGCCAGGTATCGCGCCGGCGCCGGATGACCTGCTGGGCCACGTATTGTTCGCCCTCAAGCACGAGGGTATCAACCTGGCGGTACTCGCCCAGGCGCTGCCGAGAATTCCGGCCCCAGCGTTCGAGCAGGCCTACCAGGCTGCGCCCAACGGCATCTATATCCGGAAGGCCTGTTACCTCAGGGAGGCCTTCACCGGTGAGCCCATCGCGCAGCATGCCCCGGTCCGGGTGCCGTACAGCCCGCTGTTTGATCCGGAGCGCTACCTCACGCGGCCGGGCGAGCGCAATGCGAAATGGCGCATCGAGTTCAACGGTCTGGGTGATCTTACCTACTGCGCTACGGTTGAGCGGACCCCGCTCATCACCGAGCTGCTGGCCCATGACATCCTCGGCCGGGCCAAAGTCTTCATCGAATCGCTGCCCCCGATCATGATGGACCGGGCGCTCAACTGGGCCTACCTGCACGAGACCAAGGATTCCTTCGCCATCGAGCGGGAGGCGCCGACGGAAGACAAATCCCGGCGTTTCATCCAGCTGCTGCGCCAAGCGCATGAGCGCCAGCCGCTGACTGAGGACTACCTGGTGGGCTTGCAGAACGCGACGGTCTCGAACCCCCTCGATATGGCTGCAGCGTTCAGGCATGAGCAGAACTACCTCTCCGATGGTACCCAGGGGGCCGTCGGGGTGACGTATCTACCGCCCCCCCCGGAGCTCTGCCGCGAGCTGATGGAGAGCCTGATGCGTTTTGCCAATGAGGCCCCGACTCAGATCGATCCACTGGTGGCCGCCGGCATCATCTCGTTTGGCTTCGTGTTCATTCACCCCTTCATGGATGGGAACGGGCGTTTGTCTCGGTTCCTGATCCACCAAGCGCTGTGCCGCGCTGGCGCACTGGAAAACGGGCTGCTGTTACCCGTTTCGGTGGCGATGAAGCGCCAAGAGCGCCAGTATCTGGAGACGCTCCAATCGTTCTCTCGGCCGGTGCGGGATTTCTGGGACGTGCAGTGGATTGACTTCGGCCAATACGGGTTCGAGTTCCGCGGGGACAACGCGGTGTATCGCTTCTGGGATGCGACGCCCTGCGTTGCCTTCACCCTGGAGATGGCCAGGTTGGCGCTTGAAGTCGAGCTGCACAAGGAAACGGCCTTCCTGGCGTGCTACGACACGGTCTACCGGGCCGTGGACGAACGCTACGACCTCCGTGGGAGTGATCTCGCCAACCTGGTGATGATGTGCTTGTCCAATGATGGGATCGTCTCCAACAACCGGCGCAAGCAGTATCAGTACAGGGTTGCGCAGGAGGTCTTCGACTTCATCGAGCAGATGGCCCAGCAGGTGCTGGCGGCGCAGCGGGTCGAGTCCGCAGACCAATAAGCGTCCGCTGCCGCGCAGCTAGAGGTACTTCTTGAAGCTTGCCGCAGTGATGTTCACCGCCAGGCCGAGCAGCGCCGCGCTCGGTAGCAGCACCAGCAGCGGGTGCACGCTGACGGGCAGGGTGAGGTAGAGGATCCACGGCAGGACGGCCAGCGGCATCAGGCTCGCTTTGGCGCGGTGGTAGATGAACCCCGACTCGCGGCCGGCGCCGAACTTGCGAATGTCACGGCGCACCAGGCCATCGACCAGGCCGACGAAGGCGGCCAGCAGAAAGAGTGGCAGCGTCAGCACCAGGACCAGCAGCCGTACCAGGAACGTCAGTATCGTGAACGCCGCGGCGATCAGGTAACGCTCGCTCCAGACGTAGACCTGGCTGATGTAGTAGCGGGCGTCTCGGGTATTGCCATGGCTGGGGACACGCGAGCGCGCCGATGCCTGGCTCATCCAGTCGAGCAGGCCGGTTTTCACGAAGAGCCATTGGTAGGCACCCTCGACTAGCTGATGTGCGGTGCGCCCTGGCTCCTGCACCACCGCACTGCGGGTGAAATGGTTGGAGAGGTGGTTCAGTTCGTAGTCGAGCATGCCCTGGGCGTGACGCCAGCCTTGGTCGGGCCAGACCAGGTGCATGCCGACGCATTCGATGAGGATCGACAGCAGCAGCGAGCCGAGCAGCACGCCGAGCATGCGCAGTGGCAGGGTGACGAGGCTGGCGAACACGCCTTGCTGGCGGGCCTGTTCGCGTTGGGCGGCGGCGGCGGGGTCCTTCATCGCTGCGCCTCGCCGTCGACGGCCGTGTCCGGGTCGGCCAGGTGGCGAAAACCGTCGAGCAGGTCATCGGGCAGCGGCTGATCCTGCAGGCCTGGCAGGCCCTGGTTTTCCCACCAGTCGCCGGCCTCGGCATAGTGTTGGCGCATGTGGCCGGCGAGCTGCTGGAGGTCCTTGGGCAGGGCTTCGTCGGTATCGGGGGCCGGCAGCGGCATGCGGATTTTCCACAGCTGGCCACCTTGCAGCAGGGCAAAGGCCTGCCCCTTGGGCAAACCGACCACGTGTGCGGGTTCGATCATCGGCACGCTGGCGGTGCTGATGCGGTCCTGTGCGTTGGAGGTGAAGTCGGTTGGGCCTCGCACATCCGAGCTGTCGGTGGCGCCGCTGACCAGTGTCGTGGTGTAGACGTCCACGTTGGGCAACTGGCGGGTAAGCAGCTCGGCAGTCGCGGTCTCGCGCACCCTCAGCATGAACAGGTTGTTGAAGTTGCCGATGACCTGGCCGGCTTTCGCGCGGTTGCCGACACGCGCCTCGATGTCGCTGAGCGTCTGCGTGTAGGCCGTGACCTGTAGCCCGGCTCCACCGCCTTTGTTGACCAGCGGCACGAACTCATCGCCCATCAGCTCGTTGAACTCGTCCGCATGGACGTTGATCGGCACCCGGGCACCTGCCAGGGCACTGGGTAGCCCATCATCGATACCGAATTTGTAGATATGCCCGGCGACCGACACCAGATCGGCAAACATCGAGTTGCCGACGGCGGCGGCGACCTCGGCGTCCGACAGGGCATCGAGGCCGACATAGACCACCGCGCGTTTGCGGACGATCTGCATCCAGTCGAAGATCGGTCGCGGATCGGCCAGGTCCGCGTAGTTCGGCGCGAGCAGTTGCGCGGTTTTGCCGGTGGTGAGTTTTTCCAGCAGCGGCAATAGGCTGGCGACGATCTTGTCGAAATAGGTCCGGTCGTAACGTACGGCACTGCGCAGACCGTCGAGTACCGGGTCGTAGACGCGGACTTGCGACAGGTACTGCTCCAGTGCGACCACACGCTTTTCCCGGCCGATCATGTTGCGCGGGATGTTTTTGTCGTTCAGCCGTCCTTCGAGCTGCACGATGATGTCCCAGGCCTTCGGTTCGTGCCGGGCGAAGTAATGCTGCGCGTACTCGATGAACAGCGCGTCGATATTGACCACGTGGCGCTGGATCAGCAGGTAGTCCGGGCGCTGGCCCAGCTCGACCAGGGCGCGGGCGATGATGTTGACGAAGCGCCAGGCGAACTCCCGGAACGCCGCGCTATTGCCCTCACCGGAGAGTTGCCCGGCGATGCGTGTGGCCACTTCCGAGATTCTTCCGAACCGGCCCACGGCGTTGTAGCGTGCGCTGAAATCCGGCCAGCCCAGGTGGAAGACATAGAACTCGCGTTCGCGCCCGGTGCGCTTGGCCTCCACGTACATGCGCTTGAGCAGGTCGGCATCGCCTTTGGGGTCGAACACGATCACCACCTCGTGCTCGCCGGTCGCATTTCGCCGCCGAATGTCCTGGGTCACGAACAGCTCGGCCAAGCGGGTCTTGCCGACCCGGGTCGCGCCCAGCACCAGCGAATGCCCGACCCGCTCGCCAAGCGGCAGGCTGACATCGACCTCGTTCGGCTCGATGCCGTGCAGCCGGGGCAGGCCGCCGACTGGCGGCAATGGGCGCACCGGGTTGAGCACGATGTCCCAGGCGGTGAGCTTGGCCAGCGTCGACAGCGGAAACGGCGCGAACTCCAGGCGTTCCTCCAGGCGGCGCGCCAACTGGTAGGCGGGCGTGGGTTCGACGTAGCGGCGAAACTCGGGGCGGAAGGTCTGTGTCAGGCGGTGCGTGTGGCGTTGTTCCCAGCGAAATCCGCGGCCGATAAACAGCCGCTGCTGGCTGACCGGCACATCGCGGCTGGTCATGACGTAGCGCGGCAGGCGGCGAATGTTGCGCCGGTAGCGCAGGATCACCAGCGCATCGCGCAGGCGAATTGCGCCGAAGGCGAGGAAGGCCAGTGCGCTGCCCAGGCCAATCGTTGGATTCAGCGCGAGCGACCAGGGGGCCACCAGGGACAGCAGCGCGGCGGCGGCGCAGACCGCCACGGTGTACAGCTCCACCGCTGGCCGTAGCAGCACCTCGATCGCGTGGGATTGGGCCATGGCCGGCGCTTCACTGTTCGAGGCCGGTGGCCGTGATCAGCACCGGGTAGTGACGCAAGTCGAGGCGCTCGGCAAGGTCATCGCCGGCCACCGGTGACAGCGGCAATCCCGGCACCAGCGCCCGCAGCGCGTCCAACGACTCGGCCGAGCTGACGTTGACGACCAGGCCCACCGCGCCGAGTTCGCGCAGGCGCAGCGCCCGCTGCTGCAACCAGGCGCGCGAGTGTTGGTCATCACCGACGAGAAAAAACGGCCGCAGCCCAGGCGCCTCGATCACGCGACGCGCCACCTCGCCAGGCGACAGTTGCATGGAGCGCACCGGGAGCATGCTGGCTTCGTTGACTGCTGCAACTGGCGGATGCGGCATCTCAATCCGTGGCGCGCTCACCCCGGCGCGCGGCTGCAGGTTCAGGGCCTCGTAGTACGGCAAGGCCGATGCGCCGCCACGATCGTCGACGACGATCAGCGCATCGGCCTGGGCGAGCACCGGCAGCCACGGCAGAGAGAGGCAGGCGACGAGTACGGGCAGGGCGTTCATGGCAGGTTCCTCCGGGAGTGGATGGCCGGTCGGGGCTCGCCCAGCACGCGAGCCAGATGCTGGCTGACGCTGTGGCGGTAGCGTGCGGCCGGCGCGCCACCGGCAGGGCGGTGGTAACGGCCGATGGCGAGCAGCCAGTCCTCGCCTGCGATGTGCTGCTCACGGAGGATCTCGGCGGCGATGGCCAGGTTGTGGTAGGGCTCGAGCAGGTCGCAGGGCTGGGCGTAGCGCTGCGGGTGGTAGCCGAGATTGATTTGGCCGAGTCCGGCGTCGATGCGCGTGGCCGGCGTGCTCTTGAGTGCCTGACGCAGCCCGGTGCAGGCCTCGGCGCGGCTGGCGTAGCGCTGCGGTGTGCCGGCGACGTTGAGCGTCCACGGCCAGGGCACCAGGCGGCCACCCACGCGGGTGCCGCTCTCCTGCAGCGCCACGGCGTACAAGACGGTGGAGGGAATGCCGGCGCGCTGTGCGGCGACTTGATAGGCCGGCGGCGGAATTTCCCCTGCCTGGGTGCTGCCGAACCACACACAGGCCAGCAATGCGAACACGGTGTAGCGGGCCATTAGGGCTGCCGCTGCCATAGGCCGCCGACCTGACGCACCACCGCTGGCAGATCGCCTGGCAGCCCCAGCGACACCCAGCGGCCCGCGTCGTGATTGAGCGTGACCTGGCCGCTGCGCACCTTGGCCGGCTCGATGCCAATGCGCTGCGCCCAGGCGCGGATGCGCGCGTCGTCGGCGCCGCTGTCGACGACGTAGATATCGAACGCCCTGCCGGCGGCCTGCAGCTTCAGCGTGGTTTGATCACAGGCCGGGCAGACGTCCTCGACGAACAGGGCGAGCCGTCCGCTCGCCGCTGGCAGCACTGGTGAGAACGCCGGGTCGGCGTCGGGCAGGATGACGCGCGGCATATCGGTGTGGAGCCGCTGCCAGGCGTCGTCGTAAGCCCGTTGGTAGGCGAGCAGCTTTTCCACCCGCTGTGCTTCGGCCGCGACCTGCAGCTCCGCGTAGCGCTGCCGCTCCTGGTCGGTACGCGCCTCGATACCCAGTGCCGTGAGCGGATCGATATGCGGCGAATAGACACCCAGCGGCCCCAGCATCAGGTCGCGGTAGCGCGTCCATTCCTCGACGCTCAGGCCCCAATCGCGGGCCTGCTGCTCGGTGGCGCGTTCGATGGACAACGGCCGCTCGCGGCTGGGCCTGTTGTCGCTGCTGAGGGGTGGTGCGCCCTGGGCCAGGCTGCTGGTCAGCAGGAAGAGCAGGGCGGGTGCGATAGGGCGAGGCCTCATTTGAGCCTCCTACCGCGCCGGAATCGGCAGGCGCCGGCTATCATCGCCGTGCCGAAACAGGGCGCTGTTGGGTTCGATGGCCTCGAGGTGCCAGCCGGCCTCGGTCTCGCCGGGGCGCAGCAGGCGAACCTGCGCGAGCGCGTGCGAAGCTGCAGGCAAAATCGAGAGAAACGGCTCGCCGGCGCGCAGCTCGGCACCGATCACCCGGAATGGTGGCTCGGTGGCCTTCGGTTTGGCAGGTGCGGCGGCGCGTTGGCGGGGCGGAGTTGGTGGTGCAGAAGGAGGCGCGCTGAGCCGCATTTCCAATTGCTCAAGGCGCGCTTGCAGCGGCAGCAGGTTGTCCGCTGCCAGCTGGCTGCCGAGCGCTTCCTCAATCGCACTGAGCCGCTGCTCCAACGCCTGATGCTCAGCCTCGTAGCGCGCCTGGGGCAGGGCGCCCGGTTGCTGCTGGGCGTGCTCGACCTGCTGAACCAGCTCGGCCAGGCGCTTTTCCAGTACAGCGACCTGCGGGCTGGGGGCGCTGGTTTCGACCAGCGTCGCCAGGCCCGACAGCGCGACGTGATCAATCACGATGGCGCCGCTGATGAGCAGCAGCCAGGTCACTGTGGCGGCGCGCATCAGGGTGCCGGGCCGGCGGGGTTCACTGCCGGGTATCGTCGTCATGGCTGTGGCTCCCCGGCAGAACCTTGCAGGGGAACGCTCTTGGCGGTGGCCGGCGCCGCTTCGACAGGCGTTGTATGAGGCTGGCTGAAGCAGACGCTGCGCGTGCTGTGGTCGACGTGCAGCGTTCGCGCCGACCCGGCCAGGGTCAGCAGGGCATCACGCAGTTGCAGCGGACCGAGGTGATAGTGCGCGGCCGGCAGCGGGAGGGTGTCTAGCGCATCGGTGTCGCCTCCGCTGCAGAGCTGATAGCCGGAGCGTTGCAACACATGCCGCAGCGCATCCCCGACGCTGGCGTGCAGCGTGCTGGGAATGAACACGTCGACCACCTGTAGCAGCAGATCCTGCTGGGCTACAGTCGGGGTCAGCTCGACCAGGGTGTAGCGGCCGTAGCGAACGACCGGAACGTTCTCCGGTGCCGGAGCCGCTACCTCATTGGGAACGGGAGAGGGCGGCGGAGGCGTTGCACAGCCGGCCGCCAGCGCGGCCAGCGCGGCCAGCAACAAGCAACTGCGGTAGGAGCGAATGACGTGCATGGCTCGGCTCTCGGCAAGGTCGAGCCGAGACCATCGCTGTTCTGCAAAGCCGCGTCAGCAAACAATGGGAATTGTCGTGATGCCGATTTTTGGAGGCCAAAGCGAGCACTGGCTTCAGGCGGCGATTAAAAAATCAGCAGATGATCCCGACGCCCCAAGCGTCGAGGGATTCAAACCTTATCGAAAGGGTTATGCACAGACTTTGTGGATAATTCGAAGCGGGAGTGTGGGGTTGGCTGCCGGGTACTGAGGCTTGAACAGCCTGGGGGGCAGAAGCAGCCACTCACCACCATTGGAACCTGACCGACCACTTTGGGGAAGCATTCGCTAGTACCTCCGAACTCGCCGCTTGTGGCTTAAGTTGCAGTTCTGTCAAGGGATCCAAGTCTGCAAGAGAACTGCACTGGATACTTTCCGCGTAGATGTTCGTTCAAGTCCTCGCTGCGCGGAATGGGGCTAGGGCTCGTTGCTGCTCTTGAAGCTTAGTCGCGTACTCAGCTAGATCAAAAACGTGGCCGATTGCTTGCGGGCAACGTGCCGCGCGCGTGGAGTCAAGGTGCTATCATTGGCCGTGCACAAACTCACGGCTCTCACACCCCGGCATTTCCGGTGGATTTCACGGATGGACTTGGCATGGATGATCTGAACAAAAATGTAACTGGTGTCGAAGCGGCCAGTGAAGAAGTAGAGAAGAAATCACTCGTGGTGGTGAGTGCCTGCGCTGCGAGGTTTTTCAAAACCACCCTCGGAGGGCTCACTTTTTATGACAGTAAGAAAGGTAAGGATTGGAATCTGAAATCCAGCGTTTGTGTGGATTTCGTCAATTTGATCGGTAAGAAATTTTCACGCAGCGGTCGAATTTACGGTTATGTCGATCCAGGTATCGTTTCGGCGGCTGAAAACTTCTCGAATTACTGCACCAACGCCGATTTTAATGCTTTCGTCACCGGAGTAATGGACAGGCTTTGCCATGAAGCGAACGATCCTGCGCGCCGTTCCCTCAGTGAGGGCTATGTCGTGTTTGCACACTATCAGGACTTCCAAGGGCGTGATCATGTCTTGGTTGTAATGTTGGGTAAGAAGGGTGGCTATGATTTTGACGACAACGACAATCTCACCCCTAAAGGTACGGAAAGCTTAAACCTCCAAGACTTCAGGCAGGCTGCATGCATGGATCTGACCGCCTTTGCGTCTAGTTTTCCCGGAAATAAAGGGGAGGCATATCTCTACTTCATTAAGGGAAATTCCAAGAGCGAGTTTTTCAACGCCGCCCTAGGCTGCTCCGACTCCATCCCAGGCAAGGTATGCGTCGACAACCTAAAGAGCGCGCTGGCAGCATATTTTGTTGAGGAGGCGAAGGACCTATCGGCAGCTGATAGGCGAAAAATCCACACCCGCGTGGTCAATTATATTGAAAACAGAGCGGGGGAAAGGGTGCACCTTTCGGAAATTCAGCGTGAAATCGACAAGTGCTTGCCATCAAAATCCCCACACCATGGCGGGCTCACGAAGTTTATTTCTGAAAACTCAGAGCGTTTCAAGGTCAGTGAGGAATTCCAACCCTCAAGTGTCACTGCGAAAAAAATGGGTTTCGTCGACGTCAAACTACCGTCTGGAGATTTTGACGGGCGTATCAAGCTTGATGCTGTGGCCGTTGGTGACAAGGGCGCTGACTTGAGCGTTGATAAGGATTTCGTTTATCTGACGATAAAGCTGCCAAGCGATGTCTCTGAAAAGCTAAAAGGCATAGGTGCGGAGAACATTTGAGGGTGCACGGATGTTAGACCGGATCTCACTGGATGACGATCAACTGGTGCTCAATGCTGAGGCGCTGGACGACGCAGAAGTCAATGTTTTTTTGACTCGACACGGTTGTGAAAGCCCTCAAAGTCTTGAACGCATTGGCAATCATATTTATCTTTTGACGAGCGCTGCGTGGACTGACCGCTATATCCCTTTCTTCGCTGATGCCGAGGCTCTATGGCATGCGGTACGGACTAAGGCGACAAAGCCCGAGCACCACTATGTGATTGGGATGGATGCGCAAGGGATGGCGTCATTCAACCTCCGGCTGGGTGTGTACTTCTCATTGCGTTCAATGCTCAAGTCCCTTTGTCATCACGAAGGTGATGAGACCCAGCCGATGAAATACGTATTTTTCAGCTCTAAGGAGTCGTTCCTCACGAAGCTGGAAGTTCGGTACGCAATGAGCTACGGCGAGCTGATGTCGATTGATGTCGACGAGGCTTGGGCTAAGTGCGCCAAGACGTTAGAGTCGGCTGTCGGCGAGGAAGATGATGTCCACTGCGATGAGCGGCGGCACGTCATGCGCGAAGCTTTGATCGAGTTCTTCAAGGAAGAAGACAGTCGAAACATCAAGTTTTTGATGTCCTCGCTGGGCAAGTTTTATCGAGGCTACACCGAGCGCTACAAGGTTTATGTAAGCAAGTTTTCGGTGAACAAAATTTTGGCCGGGATTGAGAGTGAGCGCGTTGGATTTTTATGCAAGGTCCAAGACGCGATCATGGCTCAGCAGACCAAGGCATTTGCGATACCGGGAGGAGTGGTTGCCGTAGGCGCGATACTAAAGTCTACAATTACGGGCTGGGATTTTTTTGTGGTCTTTGTTGGCCTGTTGATTTCGACATGGATGATCGCGTCCCTTAACAGCAACGTTATTGGTCATATCGATTTGCTGGGCGAAGAATTTGAGCAGTCAGTATCCAAATACGATGACGTGGTCGTGGGAATTGACGAGATCAAGGAAGAGATAAGTCGCTCCAGATCCAAGCTTTCAGATTCAACATCTGCGGCGAAATCCAGGTTGAGCACGTTGACCCGAATATCTTGGCTGATTCTTGTGTTGGTGAGCCTCGTGCTATTTGAGCGCGCCAATTTGGTTTGATGTCGGAAGCGAAGCTCAGGTTTTTAACTTGCCGTCTCGAGCGGATCGACTTCCTGGGTGGTAAAGGCATGGGCCTCGGCCTTGCTCAGTTTGTCGATGCCCGAGAGCGTCATTCCGTCGAGACTGGCGCGGATCTCGAAGCGCATGCCGTCACCGGTGGGATAGGCCTTGGAGTCGATGTAGCGAATGATGAACTCCCCGTCGTACTTGCCTTCGGGGTACTGCTCCAGATCCGCGTCCTTGACTGCAAACTTGCCAATGGGGGTGACGAGGCGGCCGACGTTGAACGGCCCGTTTCGACCGTGGATGGTGCGCAGCGTGAGTTGGCCGGGCACGACGATGGATGAGGCAGGTAGCGGCTGGGCTGCTGAGGCGGCCATAACGGGTCTCCTTGCGATGAGTATGAGGATGCTGGGCATCCGTTGAATGAGAGAAGAGCGGACCACGCCCGCCAGGGGGCGCGGTCCGTGCCGCACTCAGGCCTTCAGTTGTTGCATGCCTTCGGCCAGCATCCACAGTGCGCGGTTGAGCCGCAGGTTCTGGTCGATTCCTTGGACCGGCCGAGTACTCTGGCGGCGGCCATGGGCGCTGCGTCCGTTCAAACCGCCTTTGACGAGGTTTTCCTGAATGCGATTGAAGGTGGACCACAGGTCGCTGCCCCGGTCATCGACGCGCCGGGGCATCAGCACCTGCGCCTCGGTGATCGGCACTACCTGGTCGGGCGTGTCGTACTTGAGCGCCAGTGCAGAGCGGGCCAAGACCTCCTGCTCGCCCTGATCCAGGGTGATGAGGCGCATCGCGTCGCGCGACGCCTGCACCTGCTCGAAGCCATGCAGGACCTCGTAGGCACCTTCGATCACCTGTTCGGCGACATTGCCTTTGTGATGCACGCGGACATCGGCGAGGGTATTACCGCAGACCAAGCCGTTGTGGCAGACGAACCTGAACATACCGGCGAGCATCTGGTAACTGCTGGTGCCGTCGTGCGAGTTGAGGAGGATGATTTCATTCGCTTCGTTGCCGTTGATCTGGCTGGTGTGGCGAAGGCGGATCATGTGCTTGGTGAATTCGCGGCGGTCCTCGTGGCGCACGCGGGTCTGGCACACCATGAAAGGCTGAAAACCTTCTCCGCGCAGCTCGGCGAGTACCGACGCGGTGGGGATGTAGCTGTAGCGCTCGGACCGGCTTTCATGCGGGGTATCCGCAAAGATCGACGGTGCCACTGCGCGGATCTGGTCATCGGACAGCGGGTGATCGGCGCGCAGGATCGGTGAGTGGGGAGCAAAACGAGAGGCGAGTTGCATGATCGTTCTCCTTGAGAATGGCGGCAATCGCATGCGCGGCCTGAAGGCCGGCAGCAGTGATTGCATGGGATGAAAAAAGCCCCGAAGGGTGGGGCGATGACGGGAGGTGCGGCGTATGCCGCCGACACCGAAGTGCCGGGACATAGAGGCGAGGGACGAAGGGGCAGGGCCTGAGGCAGGCCCTGCGGGTCAGAACGAAGCCACCCGCGCCGGCTCCTCGACAGGGGCCTGAGTGGGGGCGGTGGGTTGTGGGCCACCGTTGTCGTCCTCGGCGTGAACCGTCTCGTCGGACGAGGGGGCGTCTTCGTGAGCGGGCGCTGCGGATTCCAGCGGATAGACCTGTACCCCATCGACCTTGATCAGGCCGATGCGCATCAGCTTCGACTTCAGGCTGCCGCCCACCTCACCGGCGTGCTCGCCTTTGCTACGGACGTAGGCCTCGGCCTTCATGTCGTTGAGCGTGAAGGCCAGCAGCACCTTCTTCTTCGTTTCAACGGCCTGAATGCAGCGCTGCACCAGGTGCTGGGCACTGTCATCGGCGACGGTGGTCTCGATATAGCGATACTCGGGATCGTCGACCGGGCCGGCCAGGGCTGCGATGGAACACGACAGGAATGGATCACCACCGTTCGGGATCATCCTGGGACTGTTCAAGTAGCCGATACCGCGGGTCAGCAGCTCGTGATACTCGATTTCGTCCAGGGCACTACGGTCCAGCAGCTCGGCCTTGAGTAGCCGGGCCTTCATGCTGGCCGCCGGATCCCCCAAGGGCCGACGGAATGGATCAATCCACAGGTCGCCGAGATGAAAGCGAACCAGCGGCCGTTGCTGGGGATCATCGATACCGATGTAGGGTTGGACGAGTTGCTTGGCTTCGGCGCCGGAAACCCGTACGTCGAAGTAGCGTCGGGTCGGGTTTTGTGCCGGCCCGACCAGCGCCGCCACGGTGCATGCGAGAAAGGAAGTGGCTTTGCGGCCACCCTTTACCGGTACTTCGCGGACACGCTGGATGTAACCGATGCCCGAGGTATGGATGTCGAAGTACAACTTCGGGTTGGAAGTGGTGCTGCTCATGGTGAATCTCCATTGACTTGGGAACAAGAACACGGAGACACACCGACCCAATGCGGGGAGGTGCGTAACCCCGCGGTGGGTTGAGGAACATCTGCATCCACCACCGGCAAGCCGGTGGTCGTTCGCGCGAGGGATGCGGTGCGAACGGGCTCGGTCACACGGAGGAAACCGCGGGCAGCCTGACGACCGAAGCTGCCTGGCATGTCGCTGACGACGTCAGCGGAACATGAGGGGGAGGTTGGTGCTACGCGAATTCCTTGGCCATGGGGAATCGGTAACGGGTGGCAACCTTATTTGTCAGCCGAGGAATAGAGGTAGGCGGGTAAGTTGCATGTGCGCTTTTCAGTCAGTTGTCCATCTGGGCAGGCCAATCTGGTTGTCACGGACTTGGCCAGCGACCATTTTTACAACTGGTTCAAGCGACCACATGCTGTCTGTCTGCCCATATGACGAATGCTAAATTCTTTTCAAGTGGTAACTCTGGGAGTTTCAGGCTATACCAGGTTCCTGATGCCCTGTCGTACTAAGAAATCGGTGCGGCTTCCCATAAGATTTTAAGTACCCCAAAGACACACTGTGTGGAATGCTTTATAAAAAGCGTCTCTCTCTCTTACAAAAGGCTTGTCCATGTCCAAACTCGCTGAATTCAAAGCTCTTGAGGCTCAACTCGCCGCCCAGTTGAAGCAACTCGACGCGCTGAAAAATGATGGGGAATTGCAGCGCGAAATCGCGTTCGAGGAAAAGCTCCGAGCGCTTATGGCCGAGTACGGTGTCAATCTAAGGGGCATCATTGATCTACTGGATCCGCAGGCCCGCCGTGGCTTGGCTACGGCGGTTCCAGTCGCGCGTGAGCAACGCCGGCCACGCCAAGTCAAGGTATACAAGAATCCAGAAACTGGCGAGGTCGTTGAGACCAAAGGCGGCAACCACAAAGTACTGAAGGCTTGGAAGGCGCAGTACGGCGCAGAAACAGTGGACGGGTGGCTGCAATAAGACAGAGCACTTCAATGATGAAAAAACCAGGCGCTGCCTGGTTTTTTCATTCTAATCATGATCTCGAACTGCATTCGTCGATTCCGTTGAAAACCACTTTGCAGCTTGTACTGATGAGGGTAATGGCTTGGCGGTTTACTCCAATAGCTCATTCCGGACTACAGCCGCCTTTGCTCTATGTTCAGCACTGATGATCGGCTTCGTGGTTTTGAGCAAGCGGAATGGCATCAATGAATAAACGAATGATCAAGACAGACCAGTAGCCTGCAGATATTTGAAACCTCAACCAGTGCCGATACCGAGCCGCTCAAGATCTTGCGTGACGGTGCTGAAGCTGGGCATTTTCAAGGCTTTGTGCGAGCTACACCTCATTTCCGACCATAGCGCGATAGGGGAGAAAGCGGCCGATTCTGTTGAGAAAGTCTGCTCTTGGTTCTGGCACAGGAAAGTCCGTGGCTGACATTGAAATCTGAGATGTCGCAGCTATCGAATTGCTCTGGATTTCACGCAGAAGCGCAAAAAAACAGGCATCACGAGGGCTCCTCTCAAGCTTTTCTGGTCAGCATCGACTGTTTTCAACAGAATCGGCCAATAGCAGCCGTTTGTCATCGGTCCAATTCGCTCGAAACTGGACGGATCGATTCATTTGCCACTACGGAATGCCGGCATCCCTTAATTGCCCGACCGCCTAGCCAACGACTAAACTCCACGGCATGAAACGTCGTCTTCGGTTCCTCCTCATCTTTCTGATCAGCCTGGCGCTTCCCCTGAGCGGGATGGCGGGCATCGAGGCGCCGACCGAGCCTTGCCCGATGCAAGCCGCCGGCATGAGCCAGATGGCGGACATGGATATGGACTGCTGCCATGACCATGGCAAGAAGGCCTGCAAGACGGGCCAGGAATGCAAGACCGGCAGCATGCTCCAGGTTTCAACCCTGAAACCACCAGTCACCCTGGCCGGGCCGGTGCTTTCCGACATCCATCCTGTAGCTGTTCCCGACCGCTCCCCTGCCGACCTCTGGCGACCTCCCTGCGCCTGATTCCTCTCCCCGTCTGAACTCCCACCTGTGTCGCTTTCGACTGCGGGCGGGCATGCGCTCATGCGCTGATTATTCAGAGGAATCGTCAGATGACTTCCTTGAGTCCTTGCTCCGGGCTGCCTGTTGCCGCCGCCCTGGCAATGATGCTGTTTGCCTTGCCGAGTCTGGGGGCTTCGCTGTCGCTGGACGACGCGTTGCAGTTGGCCGAGCGCAACGCACCGTCCTTGTCCGCGCAAGCTGCCAAGCTGGATGCGGCAAGAAATGCTGCGATACCTGCCGGTGAGTTACCAGATCCGAAGCTCGCCCTGGGCGTGCAGAACGTCCCCATCGAGGGCGAGGACCGCTGGAGCCTTGACCGCGACTTCATGACCATGCAGATGGTCGGCGTGATGCAGGAGATGCCCAATCGCGACAAGCGCAAGGCGCGGGTCGACACGGCCCAGGCTTCGATCGAACGGGCTGCGGCCGAGGCGCAAGCCGAACGCGTAAAAGTCCGCCGCGAAACCGCCCTGGCCTGGATCGCGACCTACACCGAGCAACGCAAGCTCGCCCGATTCGAGGACTTCTTCCGGGAGAACCGACTGCTGGCGGAAGCCGTTCGGGCCCGCCTGGCGGGAGGGCGCGGCCAGGCGTTGGACTCGGTCGAACCCCGGCAGGAAGCGGCCCAGTTGGCCGAGCAACAGGACGAGCTGGCACTCCAGGTGACCCAGGCGCAAGCGGCCCTCAAGCGCTGGGTCGGCCAGGAGGCTGCGCTGCCCCTTGCGGGAGACTTTCCGCAGTGGCCCATCGACGCGCCCCGCTACCTGCACGCCCTGCATCGCCACCCCGAACTGGCGACCTACGAGCCGATGGCCCGAGAAGCCGAAGCCCAGGTCCGTGAGGCCGAAGCGGAGAAGAAGTCAGACTGGAGCTGGGAGGTGGACTACCAGCGCCGTGGGAGAGAGTTCGGCGACATGATGACCGTGCAATTCAGCTTCGACCTGCCGCTGTTTCCCGGTACTCGGCAAAACCCCAGGATCGCCGCGCAACGCGCCCGGATGGACCAACTGGACGCCGAGCGCGAAGCCCTGCTGCGCGAGCACGCCCAACAACTGGAAGCGGATCTTGCGGACTACCAGCGCCTGGATCGCGCGGTGACCCGCAGCCAATCCACGCTGGTGCCCCTGGCCGAGGAAAAGGTGAGGCTCGCCCTGGCGGGTTACCGTGCCGGGAACACCGAATTGGCCAGTGTCATCGCGGCGCGCCGCGAGCTTGTCCAGGCCAGGCTCAAGGCGCTCGACCTGCAAGGTTTGAAGGCGATGGCTGCTGCTCGCCTGTACTTCACCTACGGGGAGGGCCGCCCATGAGTCGTGCACCCTGGAAGTTGCCCGCGTTGATGAGCCTGGTCCTGCTCGCAGGCGCGGCAGGCGGTTACTGGTTTGCGGCCCAAGGGCGTCCGGCGGGGGTGCCCACGGTCACCGTTGGCCATCGCGGCGCCCCCACAGCCGATCGCCAACCGCTCTACTGGTACGACCCGATGTTCCCGCAGCAGAAGTTCGACAGCCCTGGCAAATCACCCTTCATGGACATGCAGCTGGTTCCCAGGTATGCGGATGAAATGGACGACAGTGCGTCTGTGCACATCGAGCCGGGTATCCAGCAGAATCTCGCTGTGCGGTTGGCCACGGTCACCAAGGGCAAGCTGGAGCAGACCCTGCAAGTAACCGGCGTCCTGGCCTTCAATGCGCGAGAGGTGGCACTGGTACAGGCGCGGGCCGGCGGTTTCGTCGAGCGTACCTACGCCCGCGCGCCTGGTGATGTGATCGCGGCCGGCGAGCCCCTCGCCGACTTGCTGATACCGGAATGGGCAGCCGCCCAGGAAGAGTTTCTCGCGCTGCGCCGCAGTGGCGACCCCGCCTTGTCGGCTGCGGCCCGCCAGCGTCTGCACCTGATCGGGATGCCGGCGGCGCTGATCGCCCAGGTCGAGCGAGGCGGGAAAGCCAGGTCGGTCATGACACTGACCAGCCCCATCAGCGGCGTGATTCGCGAGCTCGACGTGCGCATTGGCATGACCCTGTCAGCCGGACAGACCCTTGCCCGGATCAACGACCTGGCACACGTCTGGCTGGAAGCGGCCATCCCGGAGTCCCAGGCTGGCGCACTGCAAATCGGGCAGACGGTCGAAGCGCGGCTGCCAGCCCTCCCCGGCGAAGTGATCCACGGGGCGCTTTCCAGCGTACTGCCTGAGAGTGACCCGCAAAGCCGTACGCTGCGCGTGCGCATCGAACTGGCCAATCCCGACGGCCGCTTGCGGCCAGGCATGAGCGCCCAGGTTCGGCTGAACCAGCCAAGCCAGACCGACCTGCTTCTGTTGCCCAGTGAAGCGGTCATTCGCACGGGCAAACGCGCGCTCGTGATGCTCGCGGAAGAAAACGGTCGCTTCCGCCCGGTTGAAGTCCAGCTGGGCCAGGAGAGCGAAGGTCAGGTAGCGGTGCTCGAAGGATTGGCCGCCGGCCAGCAGGTCGTCGCGTCCGGGCAATTCCTGATCGATTCGGAAGCCAGCCTGCGAGGTATCGAGGCCAGGTCGCTAGGCAAGCCAACGATGCCCATGGACCGGCCAGCCCTGCACGAGGCCGAGGGCAGCGTCGTCGAAGTCGGCGCTCAGGGTCTGACGGTTTCCCACGGCCCCTTCAAGACCCTGGGGATGCCCGGCATGACCATGACCTTTCCCCTGGCCCAACCCGAACTGGCGCGGGGCCTGAAAGCGGGTGACCGCATCAGCCTGAAAGTGCGCGAGGGCGATTCCGGGTTGCTGATCGAGCAACTGGAGAAACTGGAGAGCGCGCCATGATCGAGAAGCTGATCCGCTGGTCAGTCGCCAACCGGTTCCTGGTGCTGCTGGCCACGCTGTTTGCAGTGGCCTGGGGTATCTGGTCGCTGCGCAGCACCCCCATCGATGCCCTGCCCGACCTCTCCGATGTACAGGTCATCATCCGCACGCCCTATCCGGGGCAGGCACCGCAGATCGTCGAGAACCAGGTCACCTACCCGCTGACCACCACCATGCTTTCGGTGCCTGGGGCCAAGACGGTCAGGGGGTACTCGTTCTTCGGCGACAGTTTCGTGTACGTGCTGTTCGAGGACGGTACCGACTTGTACTGGGCGCGCTCGCGAGTGCTCGAATACCTGAGCCAGGTGCAGGGGCGCCTGCCTGCCGCTGCCAAACCCGCGCTGGGCCCGGATGCCACGGGGGTTGGCTGGATATTCCAGTACGCCCTGGTCGACCGCAGCGGTCTCCACGACCTGGCGCAACTTCGAGCGTTGCAGGACTGGTTCCTCAAGTTCGAGCTGAAGACCCTGCCCAACGTGGCCGAAGTCGCCACGGTGGGCGGCATGGTGCGGCAGTACCAGATTCAGGTCGACCCGATCCGCCTTGCCAGCCTGGGCATCACCCAGGACGAAGTGGTCGAGGCCATCGGCAAGGCTAACCAGGAAACCGGTGGTGCGGTGCTGGAACTGGGCGAGGCCGAGTTCATGGTCAGGGCTTCCGGCTACCTGAAGACCCTTGCCGATTTCCGTGCCGTGCCGCTGAAGCTGACGGCCGAGGGCACTCCCATCACCTTGGGCGATGTGGCGACGATCCAGCTCGGGCCGGAGATGCGCCGAGGCATTGCCGAACTCGATGGCGAAGGGGAAACCGTCGGCGGCGTGGTGATCCTGCGCAGCGGGAAAAATGCGCGCGACACCATTGCCGCCGTGAAGACCAAGCTCGATGAGTTGAAAAAGAGCCTGCCCGACGGCGTGGAAGTCGTCATCACCTACGACCGCAGCCAACTGATCGAGCGGGCCGTGCGCAATCTCAGCCAGAAGCTGATCGAAGAGTTCATCGTGGTCGCGCTGGTCTGCGCCGCGTTCCTCTGGCACCTGCGCTCCTCCATGGTGGCCATCGTCTCACTGCCGGTGGGGGTGCTGATCGCATTCGCGGTTATGCGCTACCAGGGCATCAACGCCAACATCATGTCGCTGGGCGGGATCGCCATTGCGATAGGTGCCATGGTCGACGCCGCCATCGTGATGATTGAGAACGCTCACAAACGCGTCGAAGCCTGGAACGCCAGCCATCCTGGCGAAACCTTGCGCGGTGACCCGCACTGGCGGGTTATGACCGATGCAGCGGTCGAAGTCGGCCCGGCATTGTTCTTCTGCCTGATGATCATCACCCTGTCGTTCATTCCGGTGTTCACCCTGGAAGCCCAGGAGGGCCGCCTGTTCGGCCCACTCGCCTTCACCAAGACTTACGCGATGGCCGCCGCTGCCGGTTTGTCAGTGACGCTGATTCCGGTGCTGATGGGGTACTGGATACGTGGGCGGCTGCCAGCCGAACAGCGCAATCCGCTCAACCGCGGGCTGATTCGCCTGTACCAACCGGCGCTGGATGCCGTACTGCGACATCCCAGGACGACCCTGGCAATGGCTGTGCTCACACTCCTGACCACGCTCTGGCCGGTTTCGCAACTGGGTGGGGAGTTCCTCCCGCCGCTGGACGAGGGCGACCTGCTCTACATGCCTTCGGCGCTGCCCGGCCTCTCCGCGCAGAAGGCCGCGGAGCTGTTGCAGCAGACCGACCGGCTGATCAAGACCGTCCCGGAGGTCGCGGGTGTCTTTGGCAAGGCCGGACGCGCCGAGTCGGCCACCGACCCAGCACCGCTGGAGATGTTCGAGACCACGGTACGCTTCAAGCCCAAGGATCAGTGGCGTGCAGGCATGACCAGCGACAAGCTGGTGGAAGAGCTGGATCGCGTGGTCAAGGTACCGGGCCTGACCAATATCTGGATTCCGCCGATTCGCAACCGGATCGACATGCTGGCGACGGGCATCAAGAGCCCTATCGGGGTGAAGGTCGCCGGGACGAACCTGACCGAGATTGACCAGGTGACCCAGGCCGTCGAGCGTGTAGCCAGAACAGTACCCGGCGTGACCTCGGCCCTCGCCGAACGCCTGACCGGCGGGCGTTACATAGACGTCGACATCGATCGCCAGGCCGCCGCTCGCTACGGGATGAACATCGCCGACGTGCAAGCGATCGTCGCCAGCGCCATCGGTGGCGAGAACATCGGCGAGACCGTGGAAGGACTTGCACGCTATCCAATCAACCTGCGCTACCCGCGTGAGTGGCGCGACTCGGTCGATGCCCTGGAGCAACTGCCCATCTATACCGCCCAGGGCGGACAGATCACCCTCGGGACAGTGGCGCGAATCCGGATCACCGATGGGCCACCCATGCTCAAGAGCGAAAACGCTCGCCCCTCGGGCTGGGTGTACATCGACGTACGTGGGCGAGACCTGGCCTCTGTCGTGGCGGACCTGCGCCAGGCCGTCGAGGGCTCGGTGTCGCTGGCGCCCGGCATGAGCCTCAGCTACTCCGGGCAGTTCGAATTTCTGGAGCGGGCCAACGCCCGTCTGAAGCTGGTGATACCAGCCACATTGGCGATCATCTTCGTCCTGCTCTACCTCACCTTCAGCCGCTTCGATGAAGCCCTGCTGATCATGGCCACGCTCCCGTTCGCACTGACCGGGGGTGTCTGGTTCCTCTACCTGATGGGTTTCAACCTGTCGGTCGCCACCGGCGTCGGATTTATCGCCCTGGCCGGCGTGGCCGCCGAGTTTGGCGTGATCATGCTGCTCTACCTGAAGAACGCCTGGACGGAAAAGCAGGATGCCGGGCACGCCTCGAATGAAGCCCTGCGCTGCGCCATTCGCGAGGGCGCTGTGCAACGCGTGCGCCCCAAGGCGATGACTGTCGCCGTCATCATTGCCGGCCTGCTACCAATCCTCTGGAGCGGCGGCACCGGCAGCGAAGTGATGAGTCGGATCGCCGTGCCCATGGTGGGCGGCATGATCACCGCTCCACTGCTGTCCCTGTTCGTCATTCCGGCGGCGTATTGGCTGATGCGCCGTCGTACGCAACCCCATCCCACTTCGCAAACCACCTTTGGAGAAGTTTCATGAGAACAGCATTCACCGCGGCGGTTGCACTCGTCTTGAGCTCGGCCCTACCCGCTCTCGCCGACGATATGTCCGGTATGAACATGGGCGACATGCCGATGAGCCCTCCCAGGCGCAGGCGCAAATCGCCAAGGCAAGTCCGAGGAAATTGAACCACCACAGCGGTTCCGGGTAGGCAGGAGAAAAGGGCCGAAGGCTTGGGCCTTCGGCTGTCGAGCAAGACACCACCTGTGAGCTGATGCAGGGAGTGGCCGTCGTCAAAGCCATCCGCCGACGCAGCAATTGCACTCGACCCGTGTCGTGGCTGGGGTCGACATCCTTTGGCACGCATCCGCGCACAAAAGGAACCCGTTGTTTCGCCGGTGGGTGCCGGCATTGAATACCATTCGACCCGAAGGGTCTCCTGGAGCCTCGTCGGGCTATCGAGACAAGTCACCAGGGGACCCTTCATCGCGACACTCAGCAGATCAACCTGTCCGGGTATACGGGCGCTGGATGAGTCAGCCTTCCCGTCGACCTAGCGACTCGCTGGCGACGGACACGCGTTGCAGAAGGAGGGGGCGTGCTGGGTTCCCCGCGGGCGCGAGGTGTGCGCATCGACCGTGGTCGATACGATGGGGAGACGAACCTACGAGCTATTTTGGCATCTGCCGCGGTTTGCGTGAGGGGCTGCGCTGCCGGCCATTCTGGACGGGTAGGGTGCCTTTGCAATCGGGATAGCGGCAGCAGGTCCAGAACCGGCCGGTCTTGCCGGTGCGTTGGCGGGTGGCGCTGCCGCACAGCGGGCAGGCGGGGCCCTCGGGGAGTTTGATGGCCAGGGTGGCCGCGCGATACTGCTGCACCAATTGGGTGATCCACGTGGATTGCTTGGCGACGAAGGTCTCCAACGTCATCTCGCCGGCTTCGATCATGTCCAGGGCCTGCTCCCAGACCGCGGTCGTACCGGGATCGGTGATGGCCGCGGGCACCGCATCGATCAGCGTGCACGCCGCTTCGGAGGCCCGCACGGCGCGACCTTTCTTGAGCAGGTAACCACGCTCGAGCAGGCCTTTGATAATGCTGGCACGGGTGGCTTCGGTGCCGATGCCGGTGGTCTCTTTCAGCTTCTGCTTCAACCGCGGGGCGGTGACCAGCTTGGCGACGCCTTTCATGGCCTTGATCAGATCGCCTTGGGTATAGGGTTTTGGTGGCTGGGTCTTGAGGGCTTTCAGATCGACGTGGCCGACCTGGCAAGACAATCCTTCGTGCAGCGCCGGCAACACCTGGCTGCGCGGGGCCGCTTCGCCGTCGGCGTTGTCCGCTTCCGCGACGGCCAGCACCTGGTGCCAGCCGGCGATGATCACCTGCTTGCCAACGGCTCGCAGGGTCTGCCCGCCGCAGCGCAACTGCGCAGTGGTGCGGTCGAACTCGTGATGCGGCAGAAACTGCGCGAGGTAGTGCGCGCGGATCAGCTTGTAGACCGCCTGCTCCTTATCGCTCATGGCCGACAGGTCGGCCGGCTCCAGCGTCGGGATGATGCCGTGGTGGGCCGACACCTTGCGGTCATTCCAGGCGCGTGAGCGCTGAGTCCGATCGAGTTGCTCCAGCAGCGGGCGCAGGCTGGGATCGGTGGCGAGTACAGCAGCGAGCACGGCCGGCACCTCGGCGAACATACTCTCGGGCAGGTAACCCGAATCCGAGCGCGGATAGGTCGTCGCCTTGTGCGTCTCGTACAGGGACTGGGCAATGTCCAGCGTCTCCTGCACGTCCAGAGCGAGTTGCCGCGAGCACACTTCCTGCAGCGTGCCCAGGTCGAAGGGCAGCGGTGACGCCTCACGCACGCGCTCCGTTGCGACGGTGACCACCTGGGCGCCGCTGGCGGCGCGCAGGTGGTCGGCGGCGTGTTGGGCCACCGCCTGCTGCAGGCAGCGGCCCGCATCATCGCTGCAGCCGTCGGCGGCGACCCAGCTGGCAAGGAAGCGCTGCCCGCCGGTCGATAGCCTGACCTCGATGCTCCAGAACGGCACCGAGACGAAGCGCGCGATCTCGCGGTCGCGCGTGACCACCAAGGCCAGCGTCGGTGTCTGCACCCGGCCGACCGAGAGCACACCGTCGTAGCCGGCCTGACGCCCCAGCAGGGTAAACAGGCGGCTCAGGTTCATGCCGACCAGCCAGTCCGCGCGGGAGCGCGCGAGCGCCGCAGCGTACAGCGGCAGCGTCTCGTTCGACGGTTTCAGTGCACCCAGCGCCTTGCGAATGCTCGCGTCATTGAGCGCCGACAGCCACAGCCGCTGGATGGGCCCGCGATAGCCGCACAGCTCGATGATCTCGCGGGCGATCATTTCGCCTTCGCGGTCCGCGTCGGTGGCGATCACCAGCTCGCTGGCCTGGCCGACCAGCTGTTTGACGATCTTCCATTGCGCAGCGGTTGCCGCTTTCGGCGCGACCCGCCAGCGCTCGGGAATGATCGGAAGCTGCTCGAGTGACCAGCGCTTGTACTGCTCGCCGTAGGCTTCCGGTGGCGCCGCTTCGATCAGGTGCCCAATGCACCAGGTCACCACGGTACCCGCTCCGCTGTAGCAGCCGCTGCCGCGCTGGCCAGCCCCCAGCACACGGGCGATATCCTTGCCCTGGGATGGCTTCTCGCAGAGAAACAGGCGCATACAGGCTCCGGGGTAGGGGCATCGAGTGAGCCTCAGCATGGCCATCCGCGATCTCGGCGACAGCAAATAACGTGGCAGCGGCAGCGCCCCAGTTGTGCGGGGCGAGGCGTTCTTTCAGGGATGTGAACAGAGCCTGAGGCGCGTAATCACCTGCAGCTTCGTTCGCGGCGGCGGCGGACCTCAGTGGAACTCCATGGAACTATCCCCCGGGGATAGTTCCATGGACGGCTTTTGCGGTATCACTCGGCTGGCTGGGTGGGCTCGCCGGCCGGTTTCGGGCTCAGGGTTACGGCATCGAGTCGGTACGGCAGGATGCCGACACGCCGCGCCTCGATCTTGAAGGTCACGCGCTCGTTCTCGTCCGCGTCCTCCCACTCATCACGCACCGTGCGGCCTTCCACCAGGACGCGCATGCCTTTCTGGTACAGCGTTTTCCAGTGCTCGGCCTCGCGGTGCCACAGCTCCACGGGCGCCCAGTAGCCGCCGCGATCGTCATAGCCCTCCTTGGTCGGAACCGGGTTGTCGAAATACACGTTCAGGCGCAACAGCCGCCTGGGCTCGTCGTTGCCGCTCGGGAATTCCCTGAACTCCGGCGCAGAACCGATGTTGCCTTCGCCAACAAAGTGCGTGCTCATAGCGACTCCTTGGAACAGGTGGTGCGGATGGACGCAGCGCTTCCGGGGACGCGTTGCAGGTAAAGCGATTCGGCCTGGGCCAGCTTGCTGGCACATTCGTGAGCCTGGCGGCCCAGCGTGTGCAGGAGGCTGATCTGCATGTTCAGCACGATGCGCTGCACCTCCATGGCGTAGAGGTCATCGAGCAAGGTGTCGGGCGTGGTGGCGCTGCTAATCAGTGTCTGCCACAGCGCCACACCCATGGCTGTGCGATCAGGCTTGCGCCAGCGCAGAAACGTCGTGCCGGCGCCCGTGGTCTGCTGGGCCAGCTCCACCGGCAGCAGGCGGAAAGGGTAGGCGTTCGCCTGCGCCAGGACGCGTCGCTGCGCCAGCTCAATCAGCTCATCACGAAGCCTGTGGCACTGGCTGGCCCACTGGGTAAGTGCCCCCTTACCTTTAAAAGGCTGTAAAAGGCCTTTTAGAGAGGCGGCCTGTTCCAGCTTGAGGAAGTCAGCCTGTTCCAGGGGGTAAAAGCGGTGGGTTACCGCCGTGGCCGGAGTCAACGTCATGCGGAGGCCCCCTCATTATCGCCGGATGCGGTCAGGGTGAGGTCGGCGCTTTCAGGCAGGGCATCGTCGTCACTGGCATCCGCGGCATCCTGCGGTGCCGCGGCGGCCAGCGCCGAGCGCCGGATGATCGGCGGTGCGTAGCGCGAGCGCAGCGTGCCTTCGAGCACCTCCTGCGGCAGTTCCCCGAGCTTCTCCAGGGCGGCTCGGGCAGCGGCATTCTTGGCCGCGAAGTCGTCCCGGGTGCAGCCCGAGTAGCGGTACTGCTGCGCCAGCGAGAACAGACTGCGCAGGGCGTGCGCCCCTTCGTTGAGCCAGCGCTCAAGCGTGCTGCGGTCGATCAGCGCGGTGTGGTGGGCGAGGATCAGTTTGCGTGCCAGGTCGTCGTAGTCGGCCAGCAGGTAGACGGCGAGGAAACCGAGTTGCGCGTTGACGAACAGCGGCAGCTTCACCGGCTGCACGTTCATATTCTCGCCCAGCGACAGCGCCGGCGGCACGTCGGCCAGGGCCTGGTCGACCTGCTCGCGCAGGGCCTGCAGGCTGTCCTTGGTCAGCGTCAGCTTTTCCTCGAGCCTCAGCATCCACCAGTCCGAGTAGGGGTCGTCCTGCTCGGCGCCACGTTTGATCTTGTTGGCGATGGCGATGAAACCGTTCAATCCAACGATGCCGGGCTTGCCCTCGCTGGCCGCGCGGCCGTGCCAAATGCGCGAGGCGTGATGGGTGTGCAACGTCAGCGACATGGCACTGCGCAGCGATCCGAGATTCAGTTGCAAGGAGGTGTCGGTGGCCATGGGGACGACTCGCGTGAGGGGAACGAGTCGCCAGCTTGGCCAGCGCACGGAAGGCGGTCAGTCAACAAAGCGCCGCCACCGCCAGCCGGCTTTGCTGGCCAATAGCAGGGCGGTGGCTCACCTATGGAAGGCTGCCTGTTGCAACTATCCCCGGGGGATAGCTCCAGGGAGATCCAGTCGGCAGGCGGGTGTCGCTGGCGAAGAGCAGGGCGATGGTTCGCTTCCGGAAGGCTGTGTGTGGCAACTATCCCCAGGGGATAGTTCCAGAGAGAGCCAGGGAGGGTTACTCGACCATCATTTCGGGTGCAACAGGGCATGCAGTTGGGCGAGGTGGGTTTGCACCACGTCGGGGTTTGCCGTTCGGGGTGCGGGCGGCGGATCAGCGGAGGCCCGGCGCTTGTCCTGTCCGGCCCAGGCGTTGAACTCACCGCGGATGGCCGCCTGGATGATGCCGAACAGGTAACCGGCCGGTTTGTGCACCTCGTTGCTGCGACAGCGCGCGGCCCATTCATCGAGCACGGCTTGTCGCTGTTCGGCCTGCACTTGCTGCAGGGCCACCAACGCGCCGGCCTGCTGCTCTTCGCGCAGCGCCAGGAAGCGCTCAGGCAGGCGTAGAGGCGGGTGTTCTCGCACAAGCGGTACCGTACGTACGGATTTATCTATACGAGTACTAGTACGGTCCTGCTTCGGATTCCGAAGAGAGGCGGTTTGGTTGGCTTTCGTACCTGCTTCGGAATCCGAAGGCGGCGGCTCGCCATTCCGAAGAAGGGCATTTTCACCTTCTTCGGAATCGTGCTCGAGCTGCTCCTGTGGATAGCGTTCCAGAGAGCTGACGCCGCCCGGGGCCATGCGCTGTACCAGCACCTGCAGCCGCGTCGGCAACACGCGGCCGCTGAGCAACGGGTCTTCGCTGATGTCCTGGAGGGTGCGGTAGCTCACCCGCTGAACCGCCTTGCTGGCATGCTCGAGCGCATGGCTCACCAGCCCCAGGTATTCGGGGTCGAGCTGCATGGCTTCGAAGGGGGTGAGGGGCTCGTCGTGCAGGACGTACAGATTGCCCTTGATGCGCCCGGTCTTGGGGTCGCGCCGGCGGCGCACGAGGCTGAGCCAGCGTGTCAGGCGCAGCAGGGTCAGCGCCCGCGCCACGGTTTCGTACGACGCCTGCTGCGCGCAGGGCGTCGAGGCCAGGTAGGGACGCAACTGATCGTAGGTGGGAAACGCCGTGACGCCATCGGCGTTGAGCATGAGCCGGATGATTTGCCAGGCATTGCGCTCCAGCGGGGTCAACCGCGTGTCGAGAAACAGCGCCCGGGGCACGCTTTCATGGCGATTGCCGCTGTAGAGGAATCCATCGCTGGCAGGCGTGGGTGTCCGGTTGGGAGGCAGCTGCCACAGGGCGTCGTCGAGCAGCGTTGAAAGCGTGGCGGGACCTGCCTGCGCGACCATGGCCCTACACCAGGCCTTGGTCGATCCAGCTTGCGATGGCCGCCCAGATCACGGACATGGGCAAAGAGAGGGACTCGGCCAGATCCATCGTCAGCGCCAGCATCGTGCTGTCGTCATCCAGCGCGATGCCACGCTCGGTGATGCCGGACTTCCATTGCTTCCACAGGGCCATCTCCTGTTCTTCATTCAGCACCGGATGTCGCCCGCGGCGCTTGGGCAGACAAATGATGTCACGGCGCAGGGCGACCTCCTGATGCGTCAGCCCATAAAACTTGCTGACCATTTCGGTACTGGCCCCCAGACGCAGCATGCGATCAATCGTGGCGATCTCCTGCTCGATGTCGTGCATCTGGCTGACCAGGCGCCAAAGGACGTCCGTGTTGACCGTCACAGAACACCAGGGCACCTGGGCGTTGGCCAGCAGGCTCACCAGCGCCGGCTGCTTCAGTACGTCCAGTTCCCGCTCGCTGAAACCCATTGACTGGCAACGGCGAAGTTGGCCGTTGCGCAGGTCGTGCAGCGCCTGTGCAACCACAGCTTGATTAAGCGGATGAGGTGCCGACATGGTTCCCTCCGGCCTGTTTCAGGGGGTGTCCTCATCTGGATTGGCCTCCAGATCCAACAGCCGGCGTGCCAGCCGGACCAGACGGAACAACTTGACCAAACCGTTATCGCTCAGGCGGGGGAGGGCGCCTGTATCCCTGACGCCGCCTCCCAGCAAAAGTGCCCCAAGATTGTCGTCCAGGCGCATGTCGCCCTGATCGGACGCTGCGGTATGGGGGAGACTCAAGGTGCGTAACAACGCCAACACCACCTGGCCGAAAGCAGGAGGCGTTGCGCCCTGATGGGGCGGAGTGCAGGTGAAACCTATGCCGGTGTTGGCCGTTTCGATGCAGTCGAGCCGTTCGGCTTCCTCGGCGATCTCTTGGGCGAATTGGGCGATGTGGATGCGCAGGCGATCAGGCGAATCCAGTCCTGGGTCGATGTACCAGACGTCGCTGATCGGGAAGAGTCCGCCGGCTTGCACCGGAATCGCCTGCAGCACCGTGTCCGTAAAGCTGGGCAGAGCATCACCGGTATGCTCGGCGACCATATGTTGGATGGCTTGCAGTCGCTTGGTGTTTCCGGCCGGTGAGACGATGAGGCCCTGCAGGCGCACTTCAGGATCCTGTTCACTGGACGACGCGTCTTGCTCTGGTGTCGGCGTTGGGACTGGCGATGGGGCGGTGTCGTTGTTCGGTGCGGCTCCTAAAGTGCCTGCTGCAGTGCCATTGCTCTGAGTGGCATCCGGCGATGGAGTGGCTGCACGCGCGGTGTGGACGACGGTTGCGGTTTCGACTGGCAGCTGGGGTGGACTGGTTACCGCACGCTGGCGGTGCTCGGTGCTGTCGACATCAAGCGCCAGCACGTTGTAGTCGATGTCGAGCAGCTGCGACATCTGGCCGATCAGTTCGTCCTGGACGCGGCTGACGGAAAAGCTATCAGGCTGTCCATCGAAGGGGGTGAGGACGTCGTGGAAGAGCGTCTCGAAGTCGACGGCCAACGCTTTGCCGCTCGCATGCTTTTCCCAGGTGAGCTCGCAGGCTTTGCGCAATACCGCCAAGCGCTCGACTTGATGCCTGCCCAAGCCGTTGTACAAGACGTTGGGAATGGTCGGCAGTAAGTAGCGCACGGTGTCTTGCATGCGGCTGATGTGCGACTGCTGGATGGGATAGCCGTCCGTGCTGAGGCGGCGGGCCAGCTCCGACTGCGACAGCGTCTTACCGCTTTCCAGCTCGTAGAGCTCTCGGGCTTTCTCAACGCCGAGCGCCCGCTCGATGAACGTCAGGCTGCCGTGCAGCTCGTTCTCCGCCAAGTGCCCGGTCAGGGCGACGATCTCGCCGCGTTCCGGCCAGGGTCGGAACAGGCAGGGAATGCGGAAGAAGCGTTCGTCCTTGGTCTCCGACCACAGCTCGCGCAGGATCGCCAGGCGGGTGTTGCCGCCGTTGCGAATGATGAAGTGCTCGGCACCGGGGCGTCGGGTAATCGGTGGCGGGGCATCCAGACCCCGCTCACGGATGGATGCTTTGATTTCGTCGTAGAGCGGATTGCGCGTCAGGCGTGGATCGAGCTCATAGGGGCGCAGGTCATCGAGGGTGACCACCATCGGGGTGTCGGCCACAGGGTCGCTCAACACCTGTGCGGCAGAGCCGGAGCGAGAAAACCCCTCGGCCATCAATTTGCCGGCCATTTCCTGAGGCGTGACAGTCGCCATGACGGCCTCCCTACTTGCTCTGGCTTGCCGGGAGGTCGCTCGTCGTTGAGCGAGTGAAGATCGGCGGCAGGCCTGGTTTCACGAGCTTTAGCTGCCCTGCAGGCGTACAGCGGACGTCCCAGTCTTCACGCAAGGCGAACTCAATCAGCGCCAGGAGCCGCTGGCGCCCGCGGCAGTGTTCAGAGGTGCTCGACATGTGACGGCCTCCTGCCGACGCGACCGGTCACGCTGGCAAACTGCTCTTGCCATTGAGGCAGAAGCTCACTGGCTAGGGTGCGCATGGTCTCCAGCGCCGCTGGTGCCTGCCGCCCGCTCGGGCGTCGGTATTCGGTCCTGTGCACGGGTTGGCTCGAGGTTGCCGCACGCGGGAAGGCTTCGATCGCGGGCAGTTCAGTGCCCAGTATCTGAACCTCGCTGTGCTCACGAAAGATCAGCCGTAGCGTCTGCTGAACCAACTTGGCGTTCGACGAGATGGCTGGCACGCGATTGAGCAGCAAATGCAGGGGCGGTGGCGGGATGCCCAAATGGCGGTAGGGCGCAATCGCTTCGACCAGTTGCAGCGTGCCCCGTTGCAGTTCGCGGGCAGCCAGAATCTCTGGGGTGATTGGGGAGACGGCCAGGTCGGCGGCGAGCAGGGCCATCTCCAGCAAGACACTGCGGGCGCCTTGGGTGTCGATCAGTACCAGGTCGTAGTGGGGCTGGAACAGCGGCAGGAGATTGCGTAGGCGAAGGCGCCCATCAGCCGCATGCAGCAGCAGTGTGCCCAGCTGCTGGTGGTCGTCGTTGGACAGCACAAGGTCCAGGCGGTTGATGGTGGTGTGGGAAACCAGCTGCGACAGGGTTGGCTCATTGAAGGCCAGCAACTCATAGATGCCACAGGGAGCGCGGTGGGTGAGCTCATAGTAGGACGACAGCGTCGGCTGCACGTCCAGGTCGACCAGCAGCACCCGCTTGCCCGCATCGGCAATGAATCCCCCCAGATTGGCCGCGACAGTGGTTTTGCCGACACCGCCCTTGGTCGAGATGATGGCGATCACCTGCATGGCGCGCTCCTTGTCAGTGGCGGAGCGGCCTCAAACGCGATCTTGGCGGCGTTCGGTGATCCAGGCGTCGATCTCGGCGGAGTCCCAGCCGACTGCACGAACGCCCAGGCGCATAGCCTTCGGAAATTTGCCTTCCTTCATCAGGTTGTAAATATGGGCGCGCTTGAAGCCGGTCTTGGCTTCAACTTCCGGGCGGCGGAGGATGCGATGCTCGGCAGTCGCGGATTGCTCAGTGGACATAGTGGTCACTCCTTTATGCTTGGTAGCACTCGTAGGCGTGACACGTAGTACAAGCGCGTCACTCCATTGAACGCATCAAACAATCGGATCGTGCTGACCACCGGCTTCAACGGAGAGCTGCAGCGTTCGCTGCCCTGACGTCACCGTCCAGCCGACCCGCAAGGGGGCCACTATTGAAACTGCTTCGGGGACAATCAAGGTCAAAAAGGCACAGCACTCTGCTGCAGGAGTGATGAGGTGGTGAAATCGCATATTGGGTCAGCAAGGTGACCAAAACAGTCGCGTTAATGTGCTAGTGATTCTCATTCGGCGATGGCGCCAGTGGTGGTGTCCATGCGACCCGCTACGCATCGCAATCTGGAATTTATTCCGCAATGGAGAGCGACCTTTACGGTCAGGGCGAGGACGAAAGGGACAGGGCCCTGGCTGTGCGTCCAGGGCCATGCTGATGAATTTAGGCAAAGATCATTACACAATTACCGCTTCACCAATTTGCTGGGCGCGGGCGATGAATCTGCTTAGCTCCTCCGAGCGCGGCTTATCCAGCATGGTCATGAACGTGGCCGTGCATGATACTGGGCGCAGCACGCTCAGCAGAGGTATCAATTGGAAGTGCAGGTAGTTCGCTGCCCGGACAATTGGAAATCCGGTAATGGCATGTCCAGCAGTCTGACTTCTTTTGGCCGCCGATAAAGGTGGGGGCCCTGCGCGCCGACATGCTGGATTGAGAAGAGAGCCCATGCCTGGAACGAGAAAGCCCAGCGCCATCAACAATGACCCCGAGCAATTCCTGGCCGCCCTCAGGCGCGGTTAAGCCATAGTGTTGCCTCGTAGCCCGGACAAGTGCCGAGCTTTTCGTTTCTGGCCCTTCGTCCGGTTTATGACCCTGGCCCCTATCGGGGGTCCATAGTGGGTATCCGCCCACCTGAGACGCACCTGCCGGAGGCCGCCATGAACAGACGAGACTTCCCAGGGCATTCCGCCTGGACCGAAACCCGCATCAACGGAGACCACGTGCTGGCCTTCGTCGCCATTCAGCCCCGCAACAGTGAGGCCGAGCCTCACTTTCACCAGGTCTACGACCGCTCCTGTTTCATACGCCGTGCCGATGCCATCGAGGCAGCCGAAGATGCCCTGCGCAAGTTGAAGCAGATCGATGAGCGTGGTACGCCGTGGTTCAGTTCGGCCGAGTGCTGAGTATTTCCAGTTCCATTGTGGGGCTGATGGCTGTCCTCTAGCGGCCCGCGCCACCCTTCCCCAGCCCGCCTCGTGCGGGCTTCGCTTTTTTCTTCTCCCGGCAAAAGACTAGCCCATCCGCAACAAACGCGGTCTAGCCAAACTCCTTGCGCGAAATTGCCGGCCCGTCCCGGGCTAAGACCTCGGCCAGCTTGAGGAGCTCAACCTCCGCCGCCAATTCGGGGGTGGTCGCTACTTCCCACATGTCCTTCAGAACCAGCAGGTTGCGCTCTTGCTTAGCCTTGACAGGGATGATCGGGCGGACAAGATTCACCCTCATCTAGTGGCAGCATCGACCCGACCAGTACATCCGTGGGTGAACGTTTCGTGGCGGCCAATCCCGCCCCGTGCAAGCCAATCATGCCAAATGGCGTCAACGTCCTCGGTACACATGCGCATGAATTCAACGGTTAGATGGGCCTCCCACGTTCCGCGAAGGTCTGTGGCCAAGTCTTCGAGCGTTGCATCGCTTTCAACGACGTCCTCGGTTTTGCTTTCGTCAGGTTTCCCGTGAGCAAGGGTGTTGCGGAAGCCTTGGAGCGCATACGCCGTGCTTTAGGGGGGCTCCGTTTCGCTGGCGTCAACCCCCATCGTCTGAAGCACCTTTTTAACTTTGTTGGGGAAGTTGTCCCACTCACTCGTTCCAGCTGTCCACCGTCTTGGCACCGATGAAGTTCAGCCGGGACTCAAACGTAAACGCCAACATGGTTAGGCAAGCCATGATGTCTAGACTGATGCCTTCATGGTTGTCGGTCGCTTCATTTTCCTCGACTCGCTTTCGCAGATGGTTCGCCGCGTTGGCTAGATCGTTGTGGATGTAGATTTTTTTCTGAACTTCCTTTCTCACCAACACCATGCTTGCCGCTCCGTGTAATGGCCCAAGGCTTCCAGTGTGTGCGGTTCACGGGGTTACGCATTCAGCACACGCAGCACCTGCGGGCCAGGGGGGCTGCTGGAGAACGTACCCGGCACATTTGAAAGGCCCGCCATCGGCGGGCTCAGTCAGCGGGGAGCGGATCACTCGTAGTACGCGATGGTGCCTTTAAGCTGTTCCGCATAGGTGTAGATATCGTCCAGGGACGCGATGGGGTGGCGGGTTTCGTTCTTCTCGTGATCGAAGATGCCGAGGTACTTTTGAGTCCGGTTGAAGTGGAGGCGGCAAATCGGCTTCCGGTTGTTGTCGTCCAGCAGCACGCCAAAATAGCTTTGCGTGTCGCGGTGGACGATCCGTTTTGCGTCAACGACTGCCCGAACAATCGCCTTGACGATGTGGAAGCCTTCCAGTTCGTCCAGCGTCGTTTGAACCCGATCCTCCTCAGGTTCGTTCGCCGCTTCACTCGCCACGGCGGGCTCCACTGGGGCCGCTGTATAGGTGGGTTGAATGGCTCCACTCATGGCTGACTTGAGACGATCATTAACCTGATCCCCCAAGAACTGGGCCGCCGCCTTTCGGGTGAGCGTGGCGAACTGTTCCCTCACCTTCTGCGTGATGATCCCGTCGTAAACACGGGCCGCGAAGAACTTCACGAAGTCATCGTCAGGCTGGTTGAACTGGGCAGCCATCTCCCGTTTGATCTGGCTGACGTACTTCAGCTCGCCAGCAGCGTTGATGATCGAATCAACATCAAACGCGGCCTTGGTGATCTTCTGAAGCTCGGGCAGTACGTGTTCATCAACGTCCAGCAGGTCGAGTTCCAGAAACGGCTTCTCATCCATCTTGTTGGTGGCATCGAGGTCCGTGAAGAACTTGTAGACCTGGCCGTTGGTGAGGATGGATATGCGCGCACTGGTAACGTGGAAGTAGCGGAAAAGCTGGCTCGCATGGTTGATGTGCAGCGGCTCCCCGATCTTCTTGCATTCGATCAGAATCTGAATCTCGCCATTCTTCAGGATGGCGTAATCGATCTTCTCGCCTTTCTTGGTGCCAATGTCGCAGACGTACTCCGGCGTCACCTCCGAAGGGTCGAACACATCGTAACCAAGCACCGAGTTGATGAACGGCATAACAAACGCCGTCTTGGTGGCTTCCTCGGTTTGAATCGCCCCGCCTTGCTGCCGGACCTTGGCAGATAACGCATTCAGTCGCTCGATGAATTCCATGTCACGCTCCTTGCTGAAGACGACCTCAGCGTAGTAAGCAGCTGCATTACTGGCAATTGGCAAGTACCGTTGTCGGTCCTTGTCCAGTCCGGTGGATTTCGATATTGGAAGCACCGAGCTAGGTTAGCAATCCGGCTTCCCTCGCTATGCTCGGTAGTTTTTTCATTTCCTCGACCATTCGCGACAACGGACTGTCGCCGCCATCGCGCCGCCAGAGCAGGGGCGCGCCGGCCACCGCGGCGGGCATCATCAGGATGTTGATGAGAGGGATCAGCAGTCCCAGGTAGGTGGCACCGCCGACGTCCAGGCTCTGCCAGCGCTTCTCGCGCAGCCAGATGAGCATCTCGTTCCAGCCCAATTTGTGGTCGTTCACCGGTTAGTTGATGGCCTTCACAAGCGTCATACGTGGGCCGAAAGCCGCAAATTCGGTGGGGCCCTTTGCGGTCAAATCCTGCGATCAGCAGGTCAACAGGGCCGATGGAATGGACGTGGTTCACATCTCCTTCTCGCATGTGAGTAAATGGTTACCCTGCCTCGGGGGCTGTGCCGCCATGGTCCCCAGGCAGGTCAGTCATTTCCGTGATGCGCTGAAACTCTTTCAGATATTCAGGTTGATGCTTTGCTAGCCATCGCACGATTGCCGCATTGGCCAGCAGCTTGGACAGATAACCCCTGATGACGGTGAGATGTAGAACATCCGGGCCGTAATCGTCTTCAACGACCTTGATTTGCATCTGCAAGGCGGCAAGTTCACGTTCCATGCGAGCGATGGACTCTGCTGAAACTTGCTGTTCCGGCTCCGTCTTGTGCTCGAAGGCCAGCAGATTGGCTGGGGTGGCTGCTAGCAAGGCATTGGCGAACATGACGGAGAAGTTCTTGTTCCCAACCATCAACTCGGCTGCTTCGATCTGCCGCAACGGCTTCATCTGGCGGAGTATGTCAAACACTTTCGCTGGACAGTTGGTATCCGCCAGCATGGCGACAGCATCTTCGCAGATACCGTTGAGGAGTCGGAAGCGATGCTTGATGGTCTGCGGTGAAAGCCCCAATGCTTTACCCAGACGTTCAGCCGACACGCCTCGTTCCATGGCTCGCACAATCATCTTGTGGTCTTGGACCGCAGAGAGTCGATTGATGCGTTTGTTGTACGAGTAGGTGTCGTCGTCCAGTGCCACCAGGCAATCGACTTCCAGTTGCCCCAGGTCTTTCAGGGACTCGATGCGCAGGTGACCATCCAGCAAGAAATAATGACCCGGCCTATTGGGAATTGGCATGACGGCTGGTGGTTCTACCAACCCGACATCCTGCACTGAGGCCAGAATCTGTTGATACTTAAGACTGCTCTTGACCGACGGTCGCAGGACTTTCAACGGCAGTATGTTGACGATCTTCACCCGTACGCATTCGCGGAGAAAGCCGCTTTTCGGTGGGGGCGAAGGTACGTGGTCCGGGGATTGTGTCATTAGCTTTTCCCCATCTGCTGTATCCGGGATTGGACCAGCTTTGGCACTGACCCCAGTTTCTCGCCCCGCAGTAGCTCGATAAATTCGTCGGTGTTCAGCAGCTCCTTCAGAGCTTGGGTCGCGAATATCAGACGATCATGGGTATAGGCCGCCTTCTTGACCATCAGTCGCTGTCGTTCGGCTTCTCGTTCGAATAACCGTCGGAGATCGGCGGTTGTCATCCGCTTCTTCTTGGGTTGGCCGCCACCCAATGGGTTGGCTCGGACTAGTTTGTCCCTCTTAGCTCGCAGTTCCAGCAGATGCCGCAGCGTCGTTAACTTCTTGCCTCGGAATCCGTGTTCGTAGGCTTCCGCAAGGAGGTTTTGAATTTCAGCCTCGCTGCTTCTGGCGATATCCGTTGCCATGCTCAACGGAATCAGACCGGTTTCTACGGCGGCCAACAGCTTTTCCTCACCGCGTTCCAGCAACCCGCCGATCATGTTGACCCACGAAGACGTCACCCCTATTCGTTCGGCTATATCGGCATCGCTGTAACCTCGCTCACGCAATCGTCCAACCTCGTTCATCAGGTCAATTGGACGATGCTGTCGTCGAGCCACGTTCTCCACCAGGCTCATGACAAGGCAGTCTTCTTCGTTGGCATCAATGACAAACGCGGGAATCGTTGTCTGTTTCAGTGCTTGGAAGGCTTCCAGCCGGCCTTGCCCACATACAAGGTCGTATTTGTGCGGTCCCCGATCCTCGGCCCTTCGACTGACCGTGATCGGCCGTTTCAAGCCCACGTCCCGGATGTTGTCGATCAGCTCGCGGTGAATTCGTTTGTTCCTAGTTCGGGGATTGAGCACATGGATTTGAGCGATGGGAATGAATTCGACTTGTTCGCGAGAGCCGGCGGGAGCTGTCATGAAACCTCCTTCAGTGGGCTGCGTGCGGCCAATTCGTCTAGAACTGCCAGTGTTTCGAAGCGGTAGCTATCAATCAAAGCGCTGTTCTCTTCGACCAACCGTTGCGGCCAAGACCCCATGTCGAGACGTGGTATCAGGTAGTAGTCCATGGCTTGCTGATTGGCTTGATCCATCCGGACCGCCACGGTGATGTCTGGGGCCAGATGGTTGTCGAAACGTAGCCGCCAACGCAGCGTCCCTGCTGGGGTCGGTTGGCAGCGCGCGATGACGATGGAGGCTGTCCACTCTTCGTTGATGGTCAGAATGTCGCTTTGGGGGTTCCGTTCCACCTCTGCACCGACTTGCCGTAGGTGCGAAGCGACTTCCTCCAAGACTTGGGGGCGCCAGCGGCGTAGGGCGCGATTGATTTCTAGATACCGGTAGTCCCTGTCTGGGGTGTATCCGATCAGCGAATACGCTCGTAGCAACCCGCCGAAACGGCTGATGTAGGTGGTGCTGGACGGCATGCCTTCTTCTTCATCAATAAGAAGGCCGGAAAGTGATCCTGCTCGGTCGAGTAACGCACGCAGCATCGCGAGCATCTGTGCATCGTCTAGGCGATGGCTCCGTTCCAGAATGATTTCCCGGACCTTGGTGAACAACTCAGCAGAAACAATTCCCTGGAATGCGCCATCGCAGCGCACCCACAACTCAGGGGCATTTCGCACGGTCCGTTGCCGCAATTTGGAGGACGTCCGGTTGTAGACGTTGTTGCCGATGTACTTCTCGTTGGTCAGCACCTGGTGAACGGTGCCGCGTGTCCATGGACGGTCCAGATCAGTTGTCAGCCCTTCCGCGTTGAGTCCATCGGCGATGGTGCGTTCAGGTAGTCGGTCGTAGACGAACTGCTGGTAGATGCGTTGGACGACTTCAATTTCTGTTTGAGGTCCGGGTATGAGAATCACGCGGTCAGTCTGAATGCTCTTGTGCTGGCCGCGAGACAATTCCCCCTTGAAATCCTGGCGTTCGTCCAGCAGGGCGCGACGTAGCCCATATCCAGCGGGACCGCCTTGGTGATAGCCGAGCTGAACGAGTCTGCATTGTCCAGCGAATACCTTGGTCGATAACTCCCGGCTGTACTCGCCGGCCATTGAGCGTTTTATGCCCTTATAGATGGTGGCAAGGGGCGAGCCGTCATTGTCGAAAGGCTCCGCGCAGTAAACGACCCGGATTCCGGACCGAGTGCAAAGGTACTCGTAATGGGCGCTTTCATCCGTGTTCTGAAAGCGTCCCCATCGGCTAACGTCGTACACTAGGATGGTTTGGAAGTTGGCGCGACCTGCTTGTACGTCATCAATTAAGCGTCGGAGTGCGTCGCGGCCATCGATGTCCAAACCGCTCTTGCCTTCGTCTCGGTAGGTCTGAACGATGGCCATTCCGTGGCTTGCCGCGTAGGTATTGATTGCTTCCGATTGGTTTTCGGTGGAGTAGCGCTGGTGATCGGTGGACATGCGGACGTATTCCGCAGCCGGCACGAGCCCGTCGGGCGTGGGGGGCGAACATTTCTGGGTGGGGTTTGAGGTCAAGTCGAACTCCCCCGCCGTTGTGAACGTTGCGGCAAGTCCACACAGCTTCCAGCTTCAATGTGACGTGCCTGTGACGGCGAGGCGGAGCTTGCGGAAAACGAAACAAGCACGGCCGCGTTGGCGAATCAGGAGCGGTACATCTCTGGCACGAACAAAAACAGCCACGCTGCCGGGTTTCCTTGTTACTAGTCCGGACTAGGTATCATCCAATTTGTCTACCCCGGCCCCTCACTATAGGCGGAGTAGCGGCAGAGCCATGCTAAGGATTTTGGGAAAAGGCCATTACCCAATAACCGCTTCACCAATTTGCCGGGCGCGGGCGATGAATCGGCTGAGGGCCTCAGGGCGTGGTTGATCGAGTAGTGTGATGAACGTCGCTGTGTTGGGTACATCGTCCGTGACCGGACGGATGATCACATCAGGATGGCTATACAGGGTGATTTGCGAGGCCAGTCCAATGCCGATGCCGTAACCAGCAGCGACCAACATCACCATGGGTTCGTGCCCGGAAACATATTCGGCATTCGTGGGGAACGGCAACGTGGCCTCGTAGAACCAGCGATGAATGACATCGTATCCCCCTGAGCACAATTCCGGATGGCACAGAATCAGGGTGTGCCGAGCCACCTCCTGGAGAGGAATTTTCTCCAAGGAGAGAAGAGGGTGGTTTCGCGGGACAGCAATGATGGGCCGATCCGTCCAGACAACTTCCTTGACGAGCCCTGCGCTGAGCTCGGTATGCACAGTGAAGCCAGCATCGATCTGGTCATGCATCAATGCCTTGACCATCTCGCTGACCGTCATTTCAGCGATCTTCACCTCAGTGAGGGGTTCTTCCTCTCGGCAACGCGCCAGCAATTTGGTCAGGTAGGGTTGTGCAAGACTGTCTGTCAGGCCGATGCGCAGCCGGCCGCGATAGCCTTTCTCAGCCGCACGGACACGGCTCTGGGCGTCTTCCACCAGGCTAAGTATGCGTCGTGCTTCTTCCTGGAAAACTTCGCCCGCCCAGGTCAAACGTATGCGCCCCTTTGTGCGTTGGAACAAACGAACCCCCAATCCGGACTCCAGTTCTTTGATGGCACGTGAGAGGGGAGATGGCTCGATATGGACTCTGGCTGCCGCCCGCGAGAAGTTTAGTTCTTCGGCGACGACCAGGAAGTAGCGTAGGTAACGTATCCGCATACAATAGCCTCCATGCTTGGCTGTGCTCCTCAAGGGCAGGCCGCAAACATCCGGTCTTGAGAGCAGGATGTGCAGGCGGCTCCGTCGCCTGAAGATCGCTCATTGAAACTCCTTGGTGATTGCTAGCCCTTGCCTCGTCACGACTGACAAAGGCATCGGGGCGATTCGTCCTGGTTGTCCCCCTGCTGGATAGGCCGTCTCGTTCACAGGGTTAGTTGCTCGGCCGACGCGGGAGGATCATCACATCCTCGGGGTGGCGGTGGCTGGAACGAGTGTCCTAGATAGAGGGGCGGACATAGGCAAAGTTCCCAGGTCTTGGGGCCAGTGAATTGTGAGGAGAGGCGGCTGGCTCGCTGCCTCAGGTGCTCTCGAAAGAAAAAATCGCACGGGGGTTGCCAGGCCTATCAAACGAGTCCATAATTGCGTCCGCTGCTGAGGCAGTGGTTGCGGAAAGCTCTTATTAATCAAAGGGTTAGAGGCTGGGTCCGAGTCTCGTTTCCCGCTCCAGTTTCACGCGATGACGCCGCCGCAAGCGGCGTCATCGTTTAGGCCGGATGGCAGAGTGGTCATGCAGCGGATTGCAAATCCGTGTACGCCGGTTCGATTCCGACTTCGGCCTCCATCTAAAAAGCCCCGTAGATCAAAAGTCTACGGGGCTTTTTTCATGTGCCCAGGAAACTGGCGTAGTTGCGGGCGCCCAGGCAAGAGCGATCCAGGAAAGCGCAGCAAATGGTGTGCTGTTCAACGCCTAAGTGATTGATTCGAAATTTTATTTGGGCTTAAATCAGCGCCCTGCACCAATGCCCCTCCTGCCCGGATGGCGAAATCGGTATACGCAGAGCACTTAAAATGCTTCGCCCTTTGGGCTTGCGGGTTCGAGTCCCGCTCCGGGCACCATTCAAATCAAGCTCTTGCTGGCCACTCTTTGAGTCTTTTCTTTCGTCACCCAGTTCTTTGCCGGGGTTGCGAGAGCACGTTCAGTTCCAGCACATTTCCAGGCCGGAAGAAAACGATCTAAAAACGTCCTGTCGGAAGCAAAGGGCTTTGCTAGCCTCAATATCAGTAGGTGGATACGCAGACTGATGCGCAAGCGGATAGTGAGGAAACGTGGGGCGCGTTCCGAAGGGTACACGGTTAGAAAGATCTCCCCGATGAGATCCAGCCCTTACGCCGTGTGAAGCAGAAGCGCTTACATGCTTCTGTGGGATGCCTGATAAACCTCGCAAGCCGGAAACCAGCGCCGGCCACCTACTACGAATTCCAGGCCCGCCATGTGCGGGCCTGTTCGTGTCTGGTGATATCTGCTCGACGGTCCTTCCTATATGCTCACCCGACACGGGACCGGAAATGATTCCGTCGTGCTGATGTAGAACCTTTGGCGCTTGCGGGCGGACTAACGCTGATGTTGCGGTGCGCCGGAGGGGCGTATCCGTTGTTTGTTTTTTGGCTGGCTTCAGGGAGCCTGAACGGATCAGGTGAAAGAGGGAAATCGAATGGAATCGAAAGAGCAGCACCTGGTGCGCTTGCTCAGCCTTACGACCCGTAGCCTCACCCATCTCACGGCGGCAATGAGTGAAATGTCGTTCGAGATGATGCGCAGTGAGGATCCGGCGGTGAAGAGCGCAGGACGGCGCATGATCGATCACCTGGCCGCCATAGGCGCCGGGCTTGACCAGCATTGGGAGGCGCTTGCCACCTACAGCGATGTGCCCATCCTTCACGAGAGCACTGAGGCGCTGGTGGAGCTTGAGTTGACGGAAATCCCCCAAGAACCCTGACCAGACGGCCCTCACGGGCCGTTGTTGTTTCTCCGTACTGTCACGTCGCCGTCACGGTCTTGCCATGCAGCTTGGATGGAATCCGCCTATCAATGGTGGAGGGGCTGTCCATGCGACTATGCGTGATTGGTGCGGGTTATGTGGGCTTGGTGACGGCTACCTGTTTTGCCGAGATGGGTAACCAGGTGAGCTGTGTCGAACGCGATCCGTTCCGTCTGGCCCGTCTTCACCGGGGGCAGGTCCCCATCTACGAGCCTGGTCTGGAACCCATGCTCCAGGCTCACCTTGCCAGCGGGCAGCTGAGTTTCACAGCACAGATAGAGGAGGGTATCGACCAGGTCGATATCGTCTTCATCGCTGTCGGGACTCCCAGTGGCGAAGATGGCTCCGCCGACCTTTCCCATGTGCTCGGCGTGGCCGACGAGTTGGGTGCCAGCCTCAAGCGGCCCTGCCTGGTCGTAGACAAGTCCACCGTGCCAGTCGGTACGGCGGAGCGGGTCGCCCAGCGCATCCAGGCTGGCCTCGCTGCCCGTGGCCTGGGCTTCAAGATCCAGGTGGCGAGCAACCCTGAGTTTCTAAAGGAGGGTTCGGCCATCGACGACTTCATGCGCCCGGACCGGGTCATCATCGGCTGTGACGAAGCGGATGCCACCGAGCAGTTGCGCCGCCTCTATGCGCCGTTCCTGCGCAACCATGAGCGGGTGCTTACCATGGGCGTCCGCGCCGCGGAGTTCACCAAGTACGCCGCCAACGCTTTCCTTGCGACCAAGATCTCGTTCATGAATGAAATGGCCGGCATCTGCGCGCGAATGGGCGTGGACATCGAAGAAGTCCGCCGTGGGGTTGGCAGTGACAGGCGAATCGGCACCCATTTCATCTATGCCGGCTGTGGTTATGGTGGTTCATGTTTCCCGAAGGATGTGCGCGCCCTTATCAGGACTGCGGAGCAGGAGGGAATTGAGCCCGGCATCCTGCGGGCAGTGGAAGCACGCAACGCGCTACAGAAGACCCTGCTGTTCCAGGCGCTGCGCGAGCATTTCAACGGCGTCCTGCAGGGCAGGGTGGTGGCGCTCTGGGGGCTGGCCTTCAAGCCAGGCACTGATGACCTGCGGGAAGCGCCCAGCCTGGTACTGCTGGATGCACTTCTGCAAGCCGGTGCTCGGGTGCAAGCGCACGATCCTGCGGCCAGTGCCGGGGTTTCCGCTCGCTATCCCAAAGCGGTGGAGTCGGGCCAGTTGCGCCTGGCGGACTCCCCTTACAGCGCGGCCGAGGGGGCCGACGCGCTGGTGCTTGTCACCGAGTGGAAGCAGTTCCGTCAGCCGAACTTCGAGCGGATTCGTGGTCTTATGCGCATGCCCGTGATCTTTGATGGACGTAACCTCTACGAGCCGGCGCAGCTGGTCGAAGCAGGGTTCCTCTATCGCGGCATAGGACGGCCCGCAAGCGGGCATTGTAAGGCGACTGCGGCCTGATTAGACTGCGCGGCAATTCGCCATAACACCCACCCCAAAGGATCGAAATGATCAAGAAATGCCTGTTCCCCGCCGCCGGTTACGGTACCCGATTCCTGCCGGCCACCAAGGCGATGCCCAAGGAAATGCTGCCAGTGGTGAACAAACCGCTGATCCAGTACGGCGTTGAAGAGGCCCTGGACGCTGGTCTGAGCGAAATTTCCATCGTGACTGGCCGTGGCAAGCGCGCCCTCGAAGACCATTTCGACATCAGCTACGAGCTGGAACACCAGATCAAGGGCACCGACAAGGAGAAATACCTGGTCGGCATCCGTCGCCTGATCGATGAGTGCAGCTTCTCCTATACCCGCCAGGTCGAGATGAAGGGCCTGGGTCACGCCATCCTCAGCGGTCGTCCGCTGATCGGTGACGAACCCTTTGCCGTGGTCCTGGCGGACGACCTTTGCCTGAACCTGGAAGGCGACGGTGTCCTGACCCAGATGGTCAAGCTGTACAACCAGTTCCGCTGCTCCATCGTCGCGATCCAGGAAGTGCCGCGCGAGGAAACCTCCAAGTACGGTGTGATCGCTGGCGAGATGATCCGTGACGACATCTTCCGCGTGAACAGCATGGTGGAAAAACCCAAGCCTGAAGATGCCCCGTCGAACCTGGCGATCATCGGACGCTACATCCTGACGCCGGACATCTTCGACCTCATCGAACAGACCGAGCCGGGCAAGGGCGGTGAAATCCAGATCACCGATGCGCTGATGAAGCAGGCGCAGGACGGCTGCGTACTGGCCTACAAGTTCAAGGGCAAGCGCTTTGACTGCGGCGGCGCGGAAGGCTACATCGAAGCCACCAACTACTGCTTCGAGAACCTGTACAAGACCGGCAAGGCCTACTGATCGGCCACGCCACGCAGAGGGCCGCCTTCGGGCGGCCTTTTCATTGGGCCCGGGAAAGGCCTGTAGGGGTGAATTCATTCGCTATGTCTGCGTTAGCGAGGCCAAGAAACTTGTAGGAGCTGCTTGCAACACGTCATGCAGACATAGCCAGTTCATTCGCCAAGCAGGCTGAAGGCCTGCCAATGAGGATCAGACGGGGTCGTATTGCGTCCCTGGGCGTCAGGGAATCGGCAACGCCTCGGATCCCGGCCCCAGTGGTTGGCCGTAGCTGAACTCCACGTAGTTGCCCGCCGGGTCGCGCAAGCCGCAGTAGTAGCCCACGGGGTAGGGCTCGTCTCGCGGTGGCCAGATCAGACAGCCAGCCGCCGCGGCCTGGGTGGCAATGGCGTCGACCCGCTCGCGGCTGTCCACGGCGAAACCGAAATGGCTGTAGTCGTCGGTGGCGAGGTGGCGATCATGACCGCCGGGCATGATCACGAAGATGAACTGGTGTTCCTTGCCGGGTTCCGCCATCCAGACGATCTTCGACCCCTTGGCGGCGCGCTCGTGGATCACACGCATGCCGCAGAAATCGGCGTAGAAGCGGATGCAGGGTTCCAGCTCCGGTACATGCAGGGCCACATGGGTGAGGGTGGGGCGCATGGGACTCTCCTTCTCGATGCCTCAAGGATAGGCCTGGCAACTGGCCAGAGACAGATCTTCCGGTATGCTTGCGGCTTGTTTCTGGAGACTTGCCATGGCTTACGATTTTGACCTCTTCGTCATTGGTGCCGGTTCCGGCGGTGTGCGTGCGGCACGCTTTGCGGCCGGCTTCGGGGGCCGCGTGGCCATCGCCGAGAGCCGCTACCTGGGCGGCACCTGCGTCAATGTCGGCTGCGTACCGAAAAAGCTGCTGGTCTACGGTGCCCACTTCGCCGAGGACTTCGAGCAGGCTCAGGGTTTCGGCTGGTCGCTGGGCGAGGCCGGCTTCGACTGGCCGACCCTGATCGGCAACAAGAACCGCGAGATCCACCGCCTCAACGGCATCTATCGCAACCTGCTGGTGAACAGCGGCGTCACCCTGCTCGAAGGCCACGCCAAACTGGTTGACCCGCACACGGTGGACGTTGCCGGTCAACGTTGCACCGCCAAGCACATTCTCATCGCCACCGGCGGCTGGCCGCAGATCCCCGACATCCCCGGCCGCGAGCTGGCCATCAGCTCCAACGAGGCCTTCTTCCTCGAACAACTGCCCAAGCGCGTGCTGGTCGTGGGCGGTGGCTACATCGCCGTCGAGTTCGCGTCCATTTTCCATGGCTTGGGTGCGCAGACGTCCTTGCTCTATCGCGGCGAACTGTTTTTGCGCGGGTTCGACGACTCAGTGCGCCATCACCTGCGTGATGAGCTGGGCAGGAAGGGGCTGAACCTGCACTTCAATTCCGACATTGCCCGCATCGAGAAACAGGCCGATGGCAGCCTCCTGGCCACCCTCAAGGACGGCCGTCACCTGGAGACCGACTGCGTCTTCTATGCCACCGGCCGCCGTCCGATGCTCGACAACCTGGGGCTGGAGAACACTGGCGTCGAGTTGGACGAGCGTGGCTTTGTGAAGGTGGATGAGCAGTTCCAGACTACCGAGCCGTCCATTCTCGCCCTGGGCGATGTGATCGGCCGTGTGCAGCTCACGCCCGTGGCGCTGGCCGAGGGGATGGCCGTGGCGCGCCGCCTGTTCAAGCCGGAGGAATACCGCCCGGTGGATTACGAGCACATCCCCACTGCCGTATTCAGCCTGCCGAACATCGGCACTGTCGGCCTGACCGAGCAGCAGGCGCGCACCAAGGGTTACAAGGTGAAGCTCTTCGAGAGCCGTTTCCGGCCGATGAAGCTGACCCTCACCGAGAACCAGGAACGCACCCTCATGAAACTCGTGGTGGACGCTGAAACCGACCGCGTCCTCGGCTGCCACATGGTCGGTCCGGAGGCAGGTGAGATCGTCCAGGGGCTGGCCGTGGCGATCAAGGCCGGTGCTACCAAGCGCATCTTCGACGAAACCATCGGCGTGCATCCCACTGCTGCCGAAGAGTTCGTCACCATGCGTACGCCGGTAGGTGCCTGACCCTGAATGGAGCAGCTCTTCTACCTTTCCGATCTGTTTGGCGTGGCTGTCTTCGCCATCACCGGTGCCCTGATGGCGGGGCGCAAGTCCATGGACCTGTTCGGCGTGCTGGTGATCGCCATCATCACTGCCCTGGGTGGCGGCACCCTGCGTGACGTCATCCTCGGTAACCACCCGGTGAGCTGGATCAGGGACGATACTTATATCCTGGTCGCCTCCCTGGCGGCCGTGGGCACGGTGCTCTGGGTGCGCATGACCCGGCCGATCAACGAAACCGGCCTGTTGCTGGCGGACGCCTTCGGCCTCGCGGTGTTTACCGTCTACGGCACCGAAGTCGCCCTTCAGCACAACCTGCAGCCGGGCACGGCGGTGATCATGGGCGTGATCACCGCCGTCGGTGGTGGTGTGCTACGCGACATCATCTGCAACGAGGTGCCGCTGATTTTTCAGAAAGAGATCTACGCGATTGCCTGTATCGCCGGCTCCCTGGTGTTCATCGGCTTGCGCGAAGTGGCGCTGCCTGCCTGGCTGGTCACCGCCGCGGCCATGCTGGTGGTGCTGCTGATTCGCCTGGCGGCCATCCACTGGAAACTCTCGCTGCCGCGCTTCCACCTGCTCGACCGGGACTGACGCCATGATTGAACGCCTCGACCACCTCGTGCTTACCGTCGCCGATATACCCCGCACCCTGGAGTTCTACCAGCGGGTGCTGGGGATGCATCACGAAACCTTCGGCAACGGCCGCCACGCGCTGGCGTTCGGCCAGCAGAAGTTCAACCTGCACCAGGCTGGTCGGGAGTTCGAACCCAAGGCCGCGCTCCCAACACCTGGCGCCATCGATCTTTGCCTGATTACCCGCTGGCCCCTGGAGCGGGTGCTGGAGCACCTGGCGGAGCAGGGCGTCGATGTGGAGGAGGGGCCGGTAATGCGAACCGGCGCTCTCGGCCCGATCGAGTCGGTCTACTTCCGCGATCCAGACGGCAACCTCATCGAAGTCAGCCGCTATCCCGAGTAAGGCTTTTCATTCTCAATCGCTGGCGAAATCCGCTAAACCCGCGACACTGGATGCAATCGCCCGAGTCCATTTCAGGTTGGAGGAATACAGCATGTCCAGGATCGCGCTTCTGTTTGCATTGTTCTTGGGAATCGGTCTTGCCCAGGCCGAGATCAAGACCCGTGAAATCCCGTACAAGGGCCCGGACGGTACCGCCCTGATCGGCTATTACGCCTACGACGATGCCATCGCCGGCAAGCGTCCGGGTGTGGTGGTAGTCCACGAATGGTGGGGCCTCAATGACTACGCCAAGCGCCGCGCCCGTGACCTCGCTGCCTTGGGCTACAGCGCCCTGGCGATTGACATGTACGGCGATGGCAAGAACACCGAGCATCCGGCCGATGCCCAGGGCTTCATGGAAGCAGCCCTGGCCAGCGCGCCGGCGGCCAAGGCGCGCTTCCTTGCCGGACTCGATCTGCTCAAGGCGCAGCCCCAGACCGACGCCAGCAAGCTGGCCGCAATCGGCTACTGCTTCGGTGGCAAGGTGGTGCTGGACATGGCCCGCGCGGGTGTGCCCCTGGCGGCGGTAGTGAGTTTCCACGGCGTGCTGGCCGCCACCTCGGCGGCCAAGCCGGGCGACATCAAGGCCAAGGTGCTGGTGGAGCATGGTGAGAAGGACACCTTGGTGCCTATGGCTTCGGTCAATTCGTTCAAGGAGGAGTTCGACAACGCCAAGGCCGATTACCGTGTCGTCGTCCAACCCAACGCCAAACACAGCTTCACCAATCCGGACGCCGATCGACTCAGTCATGCCGGGCATGGCAGCGAGAAGGGGCCTGACCTGGGCTACAGCAAAGTCGCCGACGAAAACTCCTGGAACGATATGCAGGAACTGTTCAAGGAAGCCTTCGCGCAACCTTGATGCTCGGTTGATGCACCCTGCACGCAACGTGCAGGGTGTCGGCGCCTTGGCATTCTCCGGCCATCGGCTAGAGTTTCGGAAGACGGCAACTCTTGCGGGATTCGCGGCATGTTCAATGCCATAGGCGCCTATGTCAGGGGAGTGGAATGGTTCAACCGTGTGGTTGGCCGCTTCGCCATGTACCTGATTTTCGTGATGCTGGCCGTCCTCCTGTATTCGTCGACTTCCAAGACCTTCTTCACGCCGTCGATCTGGACCCTGGAGTCGGCGCAGTTCCTGATGGTCGCCTATTTCCTGCTGGGCGGCGCGTATTCCATGCAGCTCGACGCCCATGTGCGCATGGACCTGATCTACGGACGTTTCAGCCCTCGGACGCAGGCCGTCCTCGATGCGCTCACGGTGGGATTTCTGCTCTTCTACCTGGCGTTGCTGCTCTACGGTGGCATCTCTTCGACCCAGTACGCCCTGGAGTATAAGGAAACCAGCTACTCGTCCTGGTCACCGCAGATGGCGCCAATCAAGGTGGTGATGACGTTCGGCATCTTGTTGATGCTTCTGCAGGCCATCGCCAACTTCTTCCGCGACCTGGCCGTGATCCTGGGCAAGGAGCTTCCATGAGCTACGAGCTCATCGCACTGCTGATGTTCAGTTCGATGATGCTGCTCCTGCTTACCGGCAAGCGGGTGTTCGGTGCCATCGGCTTCGTCGCTGCTGCGGCCTCGCTGTTGCTATGGGGCGATGGCGGCTCGGAGATGGCCTTCAGTGCGGCCATGAAGCTGATGAAGTGGTACCCGCTGCTGACCCTGCCGATGTTCGTGTTCATGGGCTACATGCTTTCCGAGTCGCGCATTGCCGACGACCTCTACCGCATGTTCCACGTCTGGATGGGACCACTGCACGGCGGACTGGCCATCGGCACGATTTTCCTGATGGTGGTGATCGCGGCCATGAATGGTCTCAGCGTCGCGGGCATGGCCATTGGCGCCACCATCGCCATGCCAGAGCTCCTCCGACGGGGCTACGACAAGATCATGGTCACCGGCGTGATTCAGGCGGGCAGTACCCTCGGCATCCTGATTCCCCCCAGTGTCGTGCTGGTGCTCTACGGCATGATCGCCCGCCAACCCGTGGGTCAGTTGTGGCTGGCGGGTGTGTTTCCCGGCCTGCTGATGGCGGCGCTCTTCATCCTCTACATCGTCATCCGCTGTCGCCTGCAACCGCAGCTCGGGCCACCGCTGAGTCGTGAGGAGCGTGAGCAGATCACCTGGGGTGAGCGCATTCGCCTGCTACGCGCAGGGTTGGTGCCGCTGTTCATCTTCCTGACCATGACCGGGCTGTTCCTGCTGGGCTACACCAGCCTGGTGGAAAGTTCCGCCGTGGGGGCTCTGGGCGCAACCCTGGCGGCGCTGATCCAGGGGCGTCTGACCCGACAGGTGATGGAGGAAACCCTGCGCAAGACGCTGGGCATCACTTGCATGTTCATGTGGATCATCCTTGCGGCGCTGTGCTTCGGAGCGGTGTTCGACGGTCTCGGTGCGGTCAAGGCCATCGAGGGGCTGTTCGTTGAGCAGATGGGCTTGGGTCCCTGGCATATCCTTATCCTGATGCAACTGTCCTTCATCATCATGGGCATGTTCCTCGATGACACCGCCATGCTGGTGATCGTCGCACCGCTTTATGTGCCGCTGGTGGGCGCGCTGGGCTTTGACCTGGTCTGGTACGGCGTGCTCTACACCATCACCTGCCAGATGGCCTACATGACGCCACCCTTTGGCTACAACCTGTTTCTGATGCGAGCAATGGCGCCGCCGGAAGTGACCTTGAGGGACATCTATGTCTCCGTGGGCCCCTTCGTGATCGTGATGATCGTCACCCTGGCGCTGGTAATGATCTTCCCCGACATCGCCCTCTGGCTGCCCCGGTGGCACTACGGCGCGGGACAATGAATTGTCAGGACCGGCAGCACGACCAGCAGCAGTTCCTGGCGTGACGGACATGAAGTTGAAGTGAAGGGTCTCATGCCGACCTGAGAAGCTGCGCCGCCCCCGGCGGCGCTGGGTTGGGCGGGTGCCAGGCACCCCCTTCCACTCTCCAGGAGGTAACCGCATGAGTACCAGACGTACGTTTCTCAAAGGCGCCGCCGTCGCCACCGGCGCGGTGGGCGCCACGACGCTCGGCGCACCGTTCGTGCATGCCCAGTCCGGCAAGAAAATCACCTGGCGCCTGCAGACCTACGCCGGGCCCGCCCTGGCCGAACACGTGATCAAACCGTCGATCGAGGCGTTCAACAAAGCCGCCAACGGCGAGATGGAGATCCAGCTCTATTTTGCCGATCAGCTCGTACCCACGGGTGAACTGTTCCGCGCCATGCAGAAGGGCACCATCGACGCAGTGCAGAGTGACGATGACTCCATCGCCGCCCCCGTGGACGTAGCGGTATTCGGTGGCTACTTCCCCTTTGCTACCCGCTACAGCCTGGATGTCCCCACGCTTTTTCATCAATGGGGCCTGAACAAGATCTGGGAAGAAGCCTATGGCGAAGTGAAGGGCGTTACCTGGCTGGGTGCCGGTTCCTGGGACCCGTGCAACTTCGCCACGGTACAACCTATCCGCAGCCTCGCTGATCTCAAGGGCAAGCGGGTGTTCACCTTCCCGACGGCGGGCAAGTTCCTCGCGCGTTTCGGCGTGATACCTGTGACGCTGCCCTGGGAGGATGTGGAAGTGGCGGTGCAGACCGGCGAGCTCGATGGCATCGCCTGGTCCGGCATCACCGAGGACTACACGGTGGGTTGGGCCAACGTCACCAAGTACTTCCTCACCAACAACATCTCAGGTGCCTGGATCGGTTCCTACTTCGCCAACTCCGAGCGCTGGGCCGAAGTTCCCGAGCACCTCAAGACGCTGTTCCGACTGTGCATGGACAGCTCCCACTATTACCGCCAGCACTGGTACTGGGGCGGCGAAGCCAAGCTGCGGGTGGAAGGCACCAAGTTGCAGCTCACGTCCATCCCAGACGAGGAATGGAAAACGGTCGAAGATGAGGCGCATAAGTTCTGGGACGAGATCGCCAAGACCAGCCCACGTTGCGCCAAGGTCGTCGAGATCTTCAAGCAGTACAACGCCCTGATGACCAAGGCCGGCCCACCGTACCGCTACTGAAGCTGTGGCCCGGTCCGGCGGTGAGGCTGGACCGGGCACCTGACCAGAAGGAGTTGTCATGAACCTGTTGCGTTGCGTATCGCCGGTGGATGGCTCGGTCTACGTCGAGCGCCCGCTGGCCACGCCAGCCGAGGTCGTTGCCGCGTTGGAACGCGCGGAGTCGGTGCGCGGGGCCTGGAAGAGCACGCCGGTGGCCGGACGTGTCGCCCTTGTCCGTCGCGCCATCGGGGCCTTCGCCGCCCGTGAGGCACAACTGGCCGAGGAGCTCTGCTGGATGATGGGCCGGCCCATCCGCTATGCGCCGGGGGAGATTCGCGGATTCGTCGAGCGCGCCAGCTACATGGCGGATATCGCCGAAGAGGCGCTGGCGGATATCCATCTGCCAGACAAGCCCGGCTTTACCCGGTTGATCCGCCGCGAGCCATTGGGCCTGGCGTTTGTCATTGCGCCTTGGAACTACCCCTACCTGACGGCGGTGAATGCCGTGGTGCCGGCTTTGCTGGCGGGCAACTGCGTGCTGCTCAGGCATTCCGCGCAGACCCCGCTGTGCGCCGAACGCATGGTCGAAGCCTTCGTCGAGGCGGGCTTGCCGCCAGGCGTGTTGCAGTATCTGCACCTCAGCCACAGCGACACGGAGCGGCTGATCCAGGCCGAGCCGGTTCGTCACGTGGCCTTTACCGGCTCCGTGGCGGGCGGCGCCATGGTCGAACGTGCCATTGCCGGGCGCTTCATCAGTTCCGGGCTGGAGCTGGGCGGCAAGGACCCAGCCTATGTTCGAGCCGACGCCAACCTCGGCCACGCCGTGGAAACCGCCATCGACGGGGCCTTCTTCAATTCCGGCCAGTCCTGCTGCGGCATCGAACGTATCTACGTGCACGCCGATCGCTATGACGCATTCGTCGAGCAGGCTGTGGAGCTGGTTGGGCAATACCGCCTGGGTCGCCCCGACGATCCCGAAACCACTATGGGCCCGCTGGTGCGCCCCGAGGCGGCGGAGTTCGTGCGGGCGCAGATCCGCGACGCCGTGGGGCAGGGCGCAAGGGCCCATCTGGACCCGTCGACATTCGCCCTGGATAGCGCCGGCAGCGCTTACCTGGCACCGCAGGTGCTGACCAATGTGCATCACGGCATGCGCGTTATGAGCGAAGAGTCCTTCGGTCCGGTGGTGGGTATCCAGAAAGTGCGTGACGATGAGGAGGCGCTGGCACTGATGAACGACAGCCCCTACGGCCTGACCGCCGCGATCTTCAGCCAGGACGAAGCCAGCGCCCTCGCGCTGGCCGATCGGGTCGAGGCTGGCACCGTCTTCCTCAACCGTTGCGACTACCTGGACCCGGCCTTGGCCTGGACCGGCGTCAAGCAATCCGGGCGTGGCTGCACGCTGTCGCGGGTGGGTTACGAGCATCTGACTCGACCCAAGTCCTTCCACTTCAAGACCAGCCTGTGAGGCGTGCCATGGACTCTAGCCACTTCCGCATGAACTGGAACTACCCGACTTCGGTGCGTGTCGGCGTGGGCCGCATCGCCGAGCTGAACACCGCCTGTCGCGAACTCGGCATGCAGTCGCCGCTGCTGGTCACCGATCCCGGTCTTGCCGCACTGCCGATGATCGACGCGGCCCTGCGCCAGTGCCGAGATGCAGGGCTGGGTGCCGGGCTGTTCCATCAGATCAAGGGCAACCCGACCGGGCCGAACGTGATGGATGGCGTAGCGGCCTTCAAGGCCGGTGGCCATGACGGGGTGATCGCCTTTGGCGGCGGCTCGGCGCTGGATGCCGGCAAGGCCATCGCCCTGATGGTGGGGCAGGATCGCCCGCTCTGGGATTTTGAAGACATCGGTGACAACGCCTCGCGGGTCAACGTCGCCGGCATGGCCCCGGTGGTTGCCGTACCCACCACGGCCGGCACCGGTTCGGAAGTGGGGCGCGCAGCGGTCATCACCGACGACCAGGTGCACATCAAACGCATCATCTTCCACGCCCGGATGCTGCCGGCCATCGTCATCCTCGACCCGGAACTCACCGTCGGCCTGCCACCGAAGATCACCGCCGCCACCGGCATGGATGCGTTGTCCCACAGCCTGGAAGCCTACTGTTCACCGCTCTATCACCCTATGGCCGAAGGCATTGCCCTGGAAGGCATGCGACTGGTCAAGGACTACCTGCCGCGCGCCAGCGCCAAAGGCCACGACATCGAGGCCCGATTGCAGATGCTGGTGGCCTCCAGCATGGGGGCCACCGCCTTCCAGCGTGGCCTCGGTGCCATGCATGCCCTGGCCCATCCCCTCGGTGCGCTGTACGACGCCCACCACGGATTACTCAATGCCGTGCTGATGCCCTATGTGCTACAGGCGAACCGCGCCCACATCGAAGGCCCGATGGCGCGGCTGGCGCGTTACCTCGGATTGCCCAAGGCCGGATTCGCCGGGGTGCTGGATTGGGTGGTGAACCTGCGCGGCGAACTGGACATCCCCCACAGCCTGGGGGAAATCGGCATTGACGACGCACGCATAGAGCAGGTCGGACGCATGGCCGAAGTCGATCCGTCGGCAGGCACCAATCCGGTCCAGTACGACGCCAGGACCTACAGCCAGATATTCGAGAAGGCTTTGCACGGCCGTCTGTGAACCCTAGACCTGCAGGACGGCGTCAGGTCAGCCAGCGGCCGTTACCCGAAGGGTGCCAGTACGTTGCGGAAGGCCTCGAAGGACGCCGTCGCGTATCCCCGGCGCCAGATCAGCAGGGTTTCCACGCGCATCAGCGGAACCTGGCGCAGGAGGGGCGGTTCGCGCTGTAGCTCCAGCACCGAGCGGGGCAGGATGCCGACGCACGAGCCCGCGGCGACGCAAGCGAGGATGGCGTGGTAGGAACCCACCTGTTGCACCTTCGGCAGTGGGAGACCTCCGGCAGACAGCCAGTTCTCGGCGATCTGCCGATAGGTGCAGCCCTCGGCGAAACCAGCCAGCCCGCGCACCTGTACGTCCCCCGGGCCGGCGACCTGCGGGTGGCTGGCAGGGAGTGCCAGCAGCAATTCTTCTTCGAACACCGGCCGGGCTTCCAGCGCCATGGCGGCAACCTCCTCGCGCCATGGCACTTTGCTTTGCGGCCAGGCCACCAGCGCACAGTCCAGGCGCCGCGCGAGCACGGCTTCCATCAGTGCCTGGCTGGTGCCGGTGCTCACCTCCAGCTCCACCTGCGGGCACTGCCCGTGGAAGCGCGCCAGTGGCCCGGGCAGGCGGCTGGCTGCGGTGCTCTCCATGCTGCCCAGACGCAATCGACCACTTGGCTGTTGCGGGTGCATCGCCTGGCGCGCCTCGTCCGCCAGGGCCAGCAGGCGCTCGCTGTAGTCGAGAAATGCCTGCCCTCGATCGGTGAGGGCCATGCGCTTGCCGTCGCGAAGAAAGAGCGGGGTGCCCAGTTCTTCCTCCAACTGGCGAATCCGCGTGGTGACGTTGGATTGCGCCCGGTGCAAGCGCTGGGCCGCGCGGGTGACGCTGTGCTCCAGGGCGACCGCGCGGAATATCTCCAGGCTGGATAGGTCCATGCTTTAAAATCTCAAATAGAGAACGAATATTTAAAAGTATTCTCTATTTGAGATAGATTGGCCAGGTTTTCACCGGTACGGAGTCGCTGCCTCATGTCCATCACCCGATTGCTCGGCATCGAGCACCCCATCATCCAGGCCCCCATGGTGGGCGTTTCTACGCCGGCCCTGGCTGCGGCTGTTTCCAATGCCGGCGCCCTGGGGTCCATCGGTATCGGTGCCAGCACCCCGGCGCAGGCCCGCGCCATGTTGGCGCAAACCCGCGAACTGACCAGCCGGCCCTTCAACGTCAATCTGTTCTGCCACCGCCCGGCGGTGGCCGACGCCCAGCGCGAGGCCGCCTGGCTGGAGCACCTCAGGCCGCTGTTCGCCGAATTCGACGCTGAACCGCCGGCCGCCATCCGCGAGATCTACAAGAGTTTCCTCGACGACCCGGAAATGGCGCAGATGCTGCTGGATGAGCGCCCGGCCGTGGTCAGCTTCCATTTCGGCCTGCCGCCGCAGGACTGGATCGATGCGCTGAAAGGCGCCGGTATCCGTCTGCTGGCCAGTGCGACCACGCTCGAAGAGGCACGCCTGGTGGAAGCGGCCGGCGTGGACGCCATCGTCGCCCAAGGCATAGAGGCGGGTGGCCACCGTGGTGTGTTCGAACCCGAGAAGGGCGACGCCGGCATCGGCACCCTGGCCCTGGTGCGGCTCATCGCCCGGAGCAGCCGCCTGCCAGTGATCGCCGCCGGCGGCATCATGGACGGGCAGGGCATCAAGGCCGCCATGGCCCTCGGCGCCCAGGCGGCGCAACTGGGCACCGCCTTCGTGCCGTGCCCCGAGTCGGCCGCCAACACCGCCTACCGCGCTGCCCTGAAGAGCGAACGCGCCCACCAGACGCGTATCACCGCGGCCATCTCCGGCCGCCCGGCGCGTGGCATGGTCAACCGCCTCTGGAGTGACCTGGATACGCCCGATGCGCCGGCCCTGCCGGACTACCCCAATACCTATGACGCGGCCAAGGCGCTGCACGCCGCGGCCAGCGCCAAGGGCTGCAACGACTTCGCCGTGCAATGGGCCGGGCAGGGCGCGCCCCTGGCGCGGGAAATGCCGGCGGCGGAGCTGGTGAAAGTACTGGTGGACGAGATGTAGCGAGGCGCCTTGTCGATCTGTCGGGCGGCCAAACGACCAGGGGGTGATCGACTATCGTCATCCAACCCACCAGGAGGTGCGCCATGAGCAAACGGATCCACACCATCGTCCCCTGCCTATGGTTCGACGACCAGGCGGAAGCGGCGGCCAACTTCTATGTCGGTATCTTTCCCAATTCACGGATTACCGCCATGAGCCGCTACGGTGAGGCCGGCCGGGATGTCCACGGCAAGGAGCCAGGATCGGTACTTACCGTGGACTTCGAACTGGACGGCCAACGCTTCACCGCCCTCAATGGCGGTCCGGTATTCACGTTCAACGAGGCGGTGTCGTTCCAGATCCACTGCGACGATCAGGAGGAACTGGACCACTACTGGGACAAACTCTCCGCAGGAGGCGACCCGAGCGCCCAGCAATGCGGTTGGCTGAAGGACCGTTTCGGGCTGTCCTGGCAGGTGGTGCCCATTGCGATGATAAAGATGCTCGAAGACTCGCAGTCGGCAGGCTCCCAGCGCGCCTTCGCCGCAATGATGCAGATGAAAAAACTGGATATCGCGGTCCTGAAGAAAGCCTTCGACGGCTGAGGTCGTCGCAGCCTGGAAAGGATTCGGTAGCGAGATAGACAACCGTTCGATAACCGCACCAATAGTCGATTATCGGATTGTCCGGGAGGGTGCCGGGGAGTACTTTTTGTTCACCCGGCGCCCGAAACGCCCTGGATAACAACACGAGATCGACCATGGCTGAAATCCTTTCCCTCCGCGAAGCCGTCGAACGCTTCATCAACGATGGCGACACCGTAGCCCTCGAAGGCTTCACCCATCTGATTCCCACTGCCGCGTCCCACGAGATCATTCGCCAAGGCAAGAAAAACCTGCACCTGGCACGCATGACCCCCGACCTGGTGTACGACCTGCTGATCGGCGCCGGTTGCGCGCGCAAGCTGACGTTCTCCTGGGGTGGCAACCCCGGTGTCGGCTCGCTGCATCGCCTGCGTGATGCGGTCGAGAAGCAGTGGCCGAATGCCCTGGAGATCGACGAGCACAGCCATGCCGACCTGGCCAACTCCTATGTGGCCGGTGCCTCGGGCCTGCCGTTCGCCGTGCTGCGTGCCTACGTCGGCTCGGATCTGCCCAAGGTCAACCCGAACATCAAGTTCATCCAGTGCCCGTTCACTGGCGAGCAACTGGCGGCGGTGCCTTCGGTTCGTCCGGACGTCACCGTGATCCACGCCCAGAAGGCCGACCGCAAGGGCAACGTGCTGCTCTGGGGCATTCTCGGGGTGCAGAAGGAAGCGGCCCTGGCGGCCAAGCGCTGCATCGTCACCGTGGAAGAAATCGTCGACGACCTGAACGCGCCGATGAACGCCTGCGTCCTGCCCACCTGGGCCCTGACCGCTGTCTGCCACGTGCCTGGTGGCGCCCATCCGTCCTATGCCCACGGCTACTACGAGCGCGACAACCGCTTCTACCAGGCCTGGGACCCGATCGCCCGCAACCGCGAAACCTTCACTGCCTGGATCGATGAGTACATCCGCGGCACTGCCGATTTCGCCGAGTTCCAGCAGAAGATCGCCCAAGCCAAGATTGCGGAGGCCAAGTGATGAGCGCTCAATCCACCCCTGACTACAGCACCAATGAAATGATGACCGTGGCGGCTGCCCGCCGCCTGAAGAATGGCGCCGTCTGCTTCGTCGGCATCGGCCTGCCGTCCAAGGCCGCCAACCTGGCGCGCCTGACCTCGTCCCCGGACGTGGTGCTGATCTATGAATCCGGCCCCATCGGCGCCAAGCCGACCGTGCTGCCGTTGTCCATCGGCGATGGCGAGTTGGCCGAAACCGCTGACACCGTGGTGCCCACCGGTGAGATCTTCCGTTACTGGCTGCAAGGCGGCCGTATCGACGTCGGTTTCCTCGGTGCCGCCCAGGTCGACCGCTTCGGCAACATCAACACCACTGTGATCGGCGACTACAACAGCCCGAAAGTACGTCTGCCGGGCGCTGGCGGTGCTCCGGAGATCGCCGGTTCCGCCAAGGAAGTGCTGATTATCCTCAAGCAGTCCCACCGCACCTTCGTCGACAAGCTGGCCTTCATCACCTCCGTCGGCCACGGCGAGGGCGGCGATCATCGCAAGCAGCTGGGCTTGCCTGGCAAAGGCCCGGTGGCGCTGATCACCGACCTCTGCATCATGGAGCCGGAAGCCGGCACCAACGAATTCATCGTCACCTCGCTGCACCCGGGCGTGACCCGCGAGCAGGTAATCGAGAACACCGGTTGGGCCATTCGTTTTGCCGCCGACGTTTCCGAGACTCTGGCCCCCAACGAAACCGAGCTGACCGCGCTGCGCGCCCTGGAAGCCCGCACCGCTGCTGCCCACGGCCAGCAAGGCGGTGAGGAATGAGTCGCGAGGTCTACATCTGCGACGCCATTCGCACGCCCATCGGCCGCTTCGGCGGCTCCCTGGCCCCGGTACGCGCCGACGACCTGGCCGCGATCCCGATCAAGGCCCTGGTGGAGCGCAACCCCCAGGTGAAATGGGATCTGCTGGACGAGGTGTTCCTCGGCTGCGCCAACCAGGCCGGCGAGGACAATCGCAACGTGGCGCGCATGGCGCTGCTGCTGGCCGGTCTGCCGGATAGCGTGCCCGGCGTCACCCTGAACCGCCTGTGCGCATCGGGCATGGACGCCATCGGAACTGCCTTCCGCGCTATTGCTTCGGGCGAAATGGAACTGGCCATCGCTGGCGGCGTGGAATCCATGTCCCGCGCTCCTTATGTGATGGGCAAGGCCGACAGCGCCTTCGGTCGTACCCAGAAGATCGAAGACACCACCATCGGCTGGCGCTTCATCAACCCGCTGATGAAGGCCCAGTACGGCGTCGACGCCATGCCGCAGACTGCGGACAACGTCGCCGACGATTACCAGGTCTCCCGCGAAGACCAGGACCTGTTCGCCCTGCGCAGCCAGCAGCGCGCCGGCCGCGCCCAGGCTGAAGGCTTCTTCGCCGAAGAAATCGTCCCGGTGGTGATCAAGGGCAAGAAGAGCGAGACGGTCGTCGACCAGGACGAGCACCTGCGCCCCGACACCACCCTCGAAGCCCTGGCCAAGCTGAAGCCGGTCAACGGCGAAGGCAAGACCGTCACCGCTGGCAACGCGTCGGGCGTCAACGACGGCGCGGTAGCGCTGATCCTGGCTTCCGCCGAAGCCGTGAAGAAGCACGGCCTGACCCCGCGCGCGAAAGTGCTCGGCATGGCCAGCGCCGGCGTTGCGCCCCGCGTCATGGGCATCGGCCCGGTGCCGGCGGTGCGCAAGCTGATGGAGCGGCTGAACCTGGCCATCGGTGACTTCGACGTGATCGAACTGAACGAAGCCTTCGCCGCCCAAGGCCTGGCCGTGATGCGCGACCTCGGCATCGCCGACGACAGCGACAAGGTCAACCCCAACGGCGGCGCCATCGCCCTTGGCCACCCCTTGGGTGCCAGTGGTGCGCGCCTGGTCCAGACCGCCCTGCACCAGCTGGAGAAGTCCGGCGGCAAGCTGGGCCTGGCGACCATGTGTGTCGGTGTCGGCCAAGGCCTGGCGCTCGCCATCGAGAAGGTCTGATCGGCACCTGCTCAAGTAGGGTGGGCTTCAGCCCACGCGGTTAGTCCGTGTGGTGGGCTGAAGCCCACCACACGTCCTGAAGCTGGCTCTTGTTGGTCGGCTGCTATAAAACGAAACACCATCCCGAATTCCGGAGCACTGGCTTGAACAGCCCGAGCAACCAACTCTTCGACGCCTATTTCACCCAGCCCGCCATGCGTGCGGTGTTCTCCGACCGGGGACGCGTGCAGGGCATGCTGGACTTCGAGGCTGCATTGGCGCGCGCCGAGGCGAGCGTCGGCCTGATCCCGGGCGACTCCGTGGCGCCCATCGAGGCGGCCTGCAGCGCCGAACTCTACGACTACTCCGCACTGGCCCTGGCCATCACCACGGCTGGCAACTCCGCTATCCCGCTGGTCAAGGCCCTCGGCAAGCGCGTGGCCGCCCAAAGCACGGAAGCCGAACGCTTCGTGCACCTGGGCGCGACCAGCCAGGACGCCATGGACAGCGGTCTGGTGCTGCAACTGCGCGCCGCCGCCGAGCTGCTGGAGCAGGACCTTGCCGCCCTGGCCCAGGCCCTGGCCGTGCAGGCTGAACGCTTCGCCGACACCCCGCTGGCCGGCCGTACCTGGCTGCAGCAGGCGACGCCCGTCACCCTCGGCATGAAGCTGGCCGGTGTGCTGGGGGCGGTGACCCGTCATCGTCAACGCCTGGCTGAACTCAAGCCGCGCCTGTTCTGCCTGCAGTTCGGTGGTGCGTCTGGCAGCCTCGCTGCCCTGGGCGAGCAGGCCTGGCCTGTTGCCGAGGCCCTGGCCCGCGAGCTGGACCTGAACCTGCCCGACCAGCCCTGGCACACCCAGCGTGATCGCCTGGTGGAGTTCGCCAGCCTGCTCGGCCTGATCGCCGGCAGCCTGGGCAAGCTCGGCCGTGACCTCAGCCTGCTGATGCAGACCGAGGCGGGCGAAGTCTTTGAACCTTCTGCGCCTGGCAAGGGTGGCTCCTCCACCATGCCGCACAAGCGCAATCCGGTCAGCGCCGCCGTGCTGATTGGCGCGGCCACTCGCGCACCGGGTCTGGTGTCCACCATGTTCGCCGCCATGCCCCAGGAGCACGAGCGCAGCCTCGGCCTCTGGCACGCTGAATGGGAAACCCTGCCGGAACTCTGCTGCGTGGTTTCCGGTGCGTTGCAGCAGGCGCTGCTGGTGGTGCCCGGCCTGGAAGTCGATGCCGCGCGCATGCGCGAGAACCTCGACCTGACCCAGGGCCTGGTGTTGGCCGAAGCCGTGAGCATCGCGCTTGCCCAGCGCATCGGCCGCGACGCCGCCCATCACCTGGTGGAGCAGTGCTGCCGCCAGGCAGTGAAGGAGGGCGCCCACCTGCGCGCCGTGCTCGGCACCAATGCCGAGGTCAGCGCACAACTTTCCGCCGCCGAGCTGGACCGCCTGCTCGACCCGGCCCATTACCTTGGCCAGGCCCGCCGCTGGGTGGACCGCGCACTGGCCGAACACCACGCATTTTCGCGCTAGGAGATTTACATGCCTGCCGTACGACTCGCCGATGGCGACCTGAACTACCGCCTCGAAGGCCCGACCGGTGCGCCGGTGCTGGTGCTGTCCAACTCCCTGGGCACCGACCTGCACATGTGGGACGCGCAGATCCCGGCTTTCACCCAGCACTTCCAGGTGCTGCGCTATGACACCCGTGGTCACGGCCAGTCCCTGGTCAGCGAAGGCCCCTACAGCATCGAGCAACTGGGCGGCGATGTGCTCGCCCTGCTGGACGCCCTGGATATCCCGAAGGCGTCCTTCTGCGGCCTGTCCATGGGTGGCCTGATCGGCCAGTGGCTTGCGATCAACGCCCCGGAGCGCATCGAGCGCCTGGTGTTGTGCAACACCGCCGCCAAGATCGGAACCCCTGAAGTCTGGAACCCGCGAATCGACACCGTGCTATCCGGTGGCTCCCAGGCCATGCGCGACCTGCGCGACGCGTCGATCTCCCGCTGGTTCACCCCGGATTTTGCCGAAGCCGTGCCGGCCAAGGTCGAGCCTATCGTTGGCATGCTGGCCGAGACTTCGCCCGAGGGGTACGCCGCCAACTGCGCTGCCGTGCGTGACGCTGACTACCGCAAGCAGCTTGGCAGCATCAGCGCGCCGACTCTGATCGTTTGCGGCAGCGGTGACCCGGTTACCACCCCCGCACACGGCCGCTTCATGCAGGAACGCATTGCCGGCGCCGAGCTGGTGGAGTTCCACGCGGCGCACCTGTCGAACGTGCAGGCGGGCGATGCCTTCAGCCAGCGTGTTCTGGCCTTCCTCACCGCCTGATCGCCGCTTTCCTGTAGGAGCGAGCTTGCTCGCGAACATCGCGACCGCAACAGCTCTCGAGCAGAGCCCGCTCCCCTGAGCCCCATCGAGGACTTCCGAATGGACGAGAAAGAACGCTACGAAGCCGGCATGAAGGTTCGCCGTGCAGTGCTGGGCGACGCCCATGTGGATCGCAGCCTGCAGAACCTCACGCCGTTCAATGAAGAGTTCCAGGAAATGATCACCCGTCACGCCTGGGGCGACATCTGGACCCGCCCGGGACTGCCGCGCCATACCCGCAGCCTGGTCACCATCGCCATGCTGATCGGCATGAACCGCGAGGGCGAGCTGAAGCTGCACCTGCGCGCCGCGAAGAACAACGGCGTGACCCGCGACGAGATCAAGGAAGTGATCATGCAGAGTGCCATCTACTGTGGCATCCCGGCGGCCAACGCTACGTTCCACCTGGCCGAAGCCGTGTGGGATGAGCTTGGGGTGGAATCGCTGCAAGGCTGATCCGCCGCAACACAGAAACGCCGCCCGGACCACGCATCCGGGCGGCGTTTTTTATTGGGGGATCGGTGCATCTGTGGGGGCGAATTCATTCGCCAAGAGACGCGTAGCGTCCCCCTCGGGCATCCCTATAAGGCATCCCACTCCGGCGCGAAGTCCGGGCTCACCACGCGCTTGTCCTTCGGCAGGGCGGCGATCAGGGCGCGGTCTTTATCATCGAGCTGCACCTTCAGCGCATCCAGGTTGGCTTGCTGATTGGCCCAGCTGCTGGCCTTCGGAATGGCGCCGACGCCGTCCTGATCCAGCAGCCATTTCAACGCCACCTGGCTCGGCAAGGCGCCGTGCTTCTCGGCGATCTGCCGGATTGCCTGCTGTTCCGCGGCCAGGCCACGCGCGAGCGGGGTATAGGCGGTCAACACCAGGCCCTTGCTGCGGGCGTAGTCCAGCAGGCGCTGCTGGTCGAGCAGCACGTGGTACTCCACCTGGATGGCGGACAGCGGCGCCCCCAGGTCTTCCACCACCTGGCGCAACAGTCCGAGCGGGAAGTTGGCCACGCCAATGCAACGCGCCTTGCCTTCGTCGCGCAGGGCCACCAGGGTGTCGATGCTGCGTGCCAGGTCCCAGTCCTTCGCCGGCCAGTGGATCATGAACAGATCCACCTGCTCGGTGCCCAGGGCACGCAAGCTGTTTTCCAGAGACAGCCGCATGGAGGCCGGTTGCAACTGGTCCCACCAGACCTTGGTGGTCAGGTGAATGGCGTCGCGGGGCACGTCGCTCTGGCGCAGGGCCGCGCCAACCGCTGCTTCATTCTCGTAGGCGGGCGCGGTGTCGATATGCCGGTAGCCCAGTTCCAGGGCCTGGCGCACGGCAGAGGTGCATTCATCGCCCGTCATCGGCCAGGTGCCAAGACCGAGCTGAGGCATGTTCAATCCTTGGGCGGTGGTCAGTTTCCGCATGGAGTACTCCTTGTCATTCATTGCGAGGTTGCGCCTGCCGCGTGGCGGCCAACGATGTAGCCGAAGGTCATGGCCGGCCCCAGGTTGATGCCGCCGGACGGGTAATGACCGCCCAGCGCGCTGGCCATATCGGTGCCTGCTGCGTAGAGCCCTGGAATCGGCTGGTTGTTTTCGTCCAACACTCGCGCCTGCCCATCGGTGCGCAGGCCGGCGAAGGTGCCGAAGCAGCCCGGCTGGACCTTCACGGCGTAGAAAGGCCCGTGTTCGATGGGCGCCACGCAGGGGTTGGGGCCTTGGTGGGAGGCATCGCCGCTGCGGCGGTTGAAAGCCGTGCTGCCGCGGCCGAACTCCGGGTCTTCGCCGCGTCGGGCATGGTGGTTGAAAGCTTCTACCGTGGTGGCGAGACCGGCCGGGTCGATGCCACAGGCTTGCGCCAGTTCGACCAGGGTGTTGCCGCGCATGAGGTAGCCATTGCGCACATGCGGCCAGAGCGGCACGGGCGCGGGGCGGGCGAAGCCCAGGCCATAGCGGCGCTGGAAGCGATGGTCGCAGACCAGCCAGGAGCAGCTTTCCTCGCCCTCCGGCACCGCCTTGTTCATGGCGTCGACATAGTCGTAGTAGCCGCCGGCTTCGTTGACGAAGCGCCGGCCATTCTTCAGCACGCCGATGATGCCGGGTTTGCCGCGATCGATGATGTGCGGGAAGTGGCCGAAGGTGCCGTCGGGGTAGGGCACCTTCGACACGGGCGCCCAGGCCACGGGCGAGCGCAGGTCGTCGGCGACCACGCCGCCGGCAGACTCGCCCAGGCGCAAGCCGTCACCGGAGCAGGAGATTGGGGGCAGGGCGAGGTTGTCATGGCCGCTGCTGTCGCGAGGGAACATCGCCTTGCGCCGGACCGGGTCGTTGGGGAAGCCCCCGGCGGCGAGCAGCACGGACCTGGCGCGGATGGAAAGCTCCGCGCCGTTGTACTCCACCACCGCACCCCAGACCTTGCCCTCTTCGATGATCAGCTGGCGTGCTGGTGCCGATTCCATCAGCTGCACGCCCAGGTCGTCGGCCGACTTGGCCAGGCGAGCCACCAGCGCGACGCCGTTGACCAAGTGCATGGCGCGGCCGTAGCGGGCCAGGTGATAGAGGTGCGTGGTGAAACGTCGGGTGACATGGGCGAAGGCGCGCAGTGAGCGCGTCATGCCGAGGAACGCGGCCAGATCGGCACCGGCCATGATGGGCATGCCCATGAAGGAGGTTTCGCGCATGGTCTTGCGCAGGCGTGGCAGCAGGTCGCCGACCTCGCGTGCGTCATAGGGCGCAGCGATCACCTGATGGCCGCCGTTGGCGGCGCCGGGGGTGTCGCCATGCATGTCAGGTATGCCGTTGCCATCGACGAACTGCAGCGCGGTGTGCTGCTCGAAGAAGCCCACCATTTCAGGGCAGTTCTGGAGAAAGGCGTCCACCAGTTCCGGGCGGAAGTGCTCGCCCAGTTCGTTGCGCAGATAGGTGCGCGGCTGTTCGATGTCTTCCTCGATGCCGGCGCGGCGTGCCAGCGGGTTGCGTGGCACCCACATCCAGCCGCCGGACCAGGCGGTGGCACCTCCGAACACTGGTTCCTTCTCTACGAGGATCACTTTCTGGCCGTGATGGGCGGCGGTGACGGCGGCGGCAAGGCCCGCAGCGCCTGAGCCAATGACCAGTAGATCGCAATCGAGGCGGTTTGGAGCAGGGCTTGCGGCAGGCATTTCGAGGAACCTCAAATACTGGAACTGTGTTCCGCATTCTATGGCCGCTACATTCCACGACCAAGACCGGGGCAACGCAAGTGGCCGGTCAGCGAACGGAAATCGGTCGCCTCGCGAGAGAGGGAATGGCAACCCATAAAAAAGCCCGCCAGATGGCGGGCCGAGGTAGTCAAAGCACGCTGACCAAAGGATCAGAGAAGCGAGAGCGGGTAGCTGATGATCAGCCGGTTCTCGTCGAAGCTGGTGTTGCTGCCCCAGTCGCGGCGCATGGTGGAGTTGCGCCATTTGACGCTCAGGGCCTTGAACGCACCGGACTGCACCACGTAGGCCAGTTCGGACTCGCGACCCCATTCCTTGCCGTCGGTGACTGCGCCGACATGGACGTTGTCGCCGCTGATGTAGCGGTTCATCAGGGTCAGGCCGGGCACGCCGAGGGCGGCGAAGTTGTAGTCGTGGCGCACCTGCCAGGATTCTTCCTTGGCGTTGTCGTAGCTGGAGTTGTAGCTGTCGTTGGCCAGGGTGCCGCCGCTGGTGCCGTTGACGCGCATCCAGGCATCGTCGCCGCTGACCTTCTGCAGGCCGACATAGAAGGTATTGGCGCCATACTTGGCGGAGAACAGGCCGGACCAGGTGCGGTTGTCGAGGTCACCTGCCAGGGCCGAACCGTCTTCCTTGCCGGTGAAGTAGCCGAGGTTGGCGCCCAGGGTCCAGTCGCCAATGGGCTGGCTGTGAACCAGCTGGACGAACTGTTGCTGGTAGATGTCCTTCAGCTCGGCGTTCCACAGGCCCACCAGGGTGAGGTTGTCATTGAAGGCGTATTCGCCGCCGACGAAGTTGAAGCGGTCGGAGGTGAAGGCCGCGCGGCCATTCATGGACATGTCTTCCATGCTCGCGTCGTTGCGCGGGCTGTTCTGGCGGAACTGGCCGCCATACAGCGTCAGGCCGTCGATTTCCTTGGAGGTCACCTGGCCGCCCTGGAAGGTCTGTGGCAGCGAGCGGCCGTCGTCGGAGCGCAGGATCGGCAGCACCGGCATCCACTCGCCCACCTTCAACTCGGTCTTGGACACGCGCATCTTGCCGGCCACGGCCAGGCGGCCGAAGTCGTCAGCCGGGCGACCGTCGCCATGCACCGGCAGCAGTTGGGTTCCGTCGGTGCCTTTGCCGCCATCGAGCTTGACCGAGAGCAGGCCGAGCATGTCGACGCCAAAGCCCACCGGACCTTCGGTGAAGCCGGACTTGGCATCGAGGATGAAGCTCTGGGTCCATTCCTCGGCTTTGCCCTGGGTGGCGGAGTCGCTGACGAAGTTACGGTTCAGGTAGAAGTTGCGCAGGTTCAGGGTCGCCGTGGCGTCCTCGACGAAACCATGCTCATCGGCAGCCTGGACGGGCAGGGCGGCCAGGCCGACGGCGGCAGCGAGGATGCAGGGAACAAAGGGTTGGGCCTGGCGGCGGCTCGTGGAATTCATGCTCGGTCTTGCCTCTTTGATTGTTGTTCCAGGGTGCGCAAAAGCCCCTTCGCGGCGGTTGCGCGAATACACGTCTGTGCTGGAGTTACGGGGGCGTCAGCGGGCTTTGCGGCGCTCGATCAGGCGCGTCAGGCAGCGTTTCAGCTGCTCGCCCAGGGGCTCGCTGCTGGCCAGTTGGACCAGGGCGATGGAGGCGAAGGGCGATGCGCTATCGAAGAGCAGCCCGGAGGCGGGCGGCGAGGCATGGGAGGTGCGGGGCTGGAGCATCTTCATGGACCTTTCTTGTATTTATGTCGGTAAAAGGCGAAGCGTTGCTGGGATCGCAGGCTGGTTGCGGCAACGCCTCGCACTTGGGACCGATAGTGAAATCCGCCAGCCTTGCGTTCAATCGGCTGGAAACGCTTTTGTTCGATCATCGAACAAAAACTAACTGTTCCGTACATTGTTGCTGCTGGATGGGTGGAATCCCTTGCCGCAGTTCCAGGTTTCACGGGGGAGGTGTTGTCTTCTAGAATCGGCACACCTTCAAGAGGACCCATGCCCCATGGCCGGTAGCCAGATCGAACGTGCCTTCAACCTGCTCGAACGTCTCACCACTGATCCGCGCGGCCTGCCGATGCAGACCCTGGCCGATGAGCTGAATATTCCCAAGAGCGCTACGCACCGCATGCTGGCCGAGCTGATCCGCCTCGGCTACGTGCGCCAGAACCAGGAGAACAGCCGCTACCAGCTGTCCACCCGGCTGGTGGCCATGGCGTTTCGCTACCTGGCCAACAGTGGTGCGGATATCGTGCAGCCAATCCTCGATCGACTGGCCCAGGAAAGCGGCGAGCTGGTGCGTCTGGGGGTGATCGAGGATGACCGCCTGACCTGGATCGTCAAATCCCAGGGCGCACGCTCCGGTCTGCGCTACGACCCCGACATGGGCCGCGATGCGCCGCTGTTCTACACCGCCTCCGGCCATGCCTGGCTAGCCAGCCTGAGCGATGCCGAGGCGCTGCTGCTGGTGGAGCGCCAGGGCGTGGCTGACCCGAAGGATTTCGGACCCAACGCCCCACGTTCCAACATCGAGTTACTGGAACGTCTGCGCCTGGCGCGTGAGCGCGGCTATGCCTGGGTGGTGGAAAGCTCCTCGGTGGGTATGTCGGCACTGGCGGCGGTGGTGCGTGACCCGCGCACTGGCAAGGCCATTGGCGTACTCAGTGTCGCTGGCCCCACGGCGCGGCTGCCGGAAGAGCGCATGCACGAAGTGGCGCCGCAGTTGCTGGCGGCCGTGGACGAGCTGTCGGCGGCCAGCCAGGCATCGGAGTTTTTTGTCTGAGCGCTCCGGCCCGGCGTTCCGCCGGGGGCAACCCGTAGGGGTGAATTCATTGGATATGCCGACATTAGCTAATGCTAGGCGGCAACCAGGGAGTGTGGGTGCGGGTAGGAGCCAGCTTGCTGGCGAAAATGTCCGCGTTCGCTAGCAAGCTAGCTCCTACAAGGGATTCCAGGGCCTTCAACACTTTACGCAGACTTAGCCAATTCATTCGCCAAGGGCGGCGCAGCTGCCCCAAGTTGGTCAGCAGGGCAGCCCTTCGGGCTGCTTGGCGATTGAAATCGCCCCTACAGATTCCTGCACCTTCCCCACATCTCTTCGCGAATCCTGCTTTCGTCAGAGGGCCGCATTTTTTTCTTGCGAATAAATGGAACTGCGTTCTAAATACTGCCAGACAAATTGTGGAACTGGATTCCGAGTAGAGCATGACTGATCGAGTTTTCTCCCTCGCCGCCCTCACCGTCCTCGAACTCTCTCCACCGGAGATGGTGGAAGTAGCCGCACGTACCGGCTACAGCCATGTCGGCCTGCGCCTGGTGCCGGCCACACCCGAGGAGCATCACTTCCGGTTGGTGGCCGATGCCGCGTTGCGTCGGCAGACCCTCGAGCGCCTGCGCGACACCGGCGTGAAGGTGCTGGATATCGAAATCCTGCGGCTCAAGGCGGAAACCCGCATAGCCGATTTCGAACCCATACTGGCCGCCGGTGCCGAGTTCGGTGCTACGGAAGTGCTGGTGGCCGGCAACGACGCTGACGAGGTGCGGATGACCGACAATTTCGCCGCCTTCTGCGACCTGGCCGGCCTTTACGGCATGCATCCCAGTCTGGAGTTCATGCCCTGGACCGACGCGCGCGACCTGGTCCAGGCCGCGCGCATCGTTGAGAACGCCGGGCGGGCCAACGGCGCCGTGCTGGTGGATGCCTTCCACTTCAACCGCTCGGCTTCGCGACTGGAGGACCTCGCCAAATTGGCCCCGGAGCGCCTGCGCTATGTCCAGCTTTGTGATGTGGCTGGCCCGCGTCCGGACGACATGGACGAGATTCTTCGTCAGGCGCGCAACGAGCGGCGCTTCCCCGGCGATGGTGATAGCGACCTGATCGGGTTGCTCAGGACACTGCCGGCGAACATTCCCCTGAGTCTGGAAATTCCCACGCGCCAGTTGATGGAGCAGGGCGTCAGTGCCCAGGACCGCGCGAGGATGGCGCTGGACAAGGCGCGGACGCTGCTTCAGCAGGTCTGAGATTTCACCCTTTACGCGGCCGGCTGGGCCGCGTTCTTTTTTTCGAGAACCCCATGAGCATCAGTACCCCGCTGTCCGGCGCCAACCAACCGCTGCGGGGCATCCTGCTGGTGGTGTTGGCCACCTTCCTTTTCGCCGGGCATGACGGGCTGTCCAAGTACCTGGGCGGCCTCTATCCGGTGGTGATGGTCGTCTGGGCGCGTTACCTGGTGCATACCCTGCTGATGGCCGGCATCTTCCTGCCCCAGGCCGGCCTGCGCGTACTGCGCACCAAGCGGCCAGTGCTGCAGGTGCTGCGGGCATTGAGCCTGCTCAGCACCAGTCTGCTGTTCACTGCGGGGCTGCAGTACATTCCCCTGGCGGAGGCGACTGCGGTCAACTTCCTGGCGCCGGTGTTGGTCACAGCGCTTTCGGTGCCCTTGCTCAAGGAGCAGGTCAGCGTTGGCCAGTGGGCTGCGGTGGTGATGGGGTTCATTGGTGTGCTGGTGGTTGTTCACCCAGGTGGGGAGCTGTTCACCCCGGCCATCCTGTTTCCCTTCTGCTCGGCCCTGGGTTTCTGCTTCTACCAGTTGCTCACCCGCAAGGTCGCGGCCCATGACAGCCCGACCACCAGCAACTTCTTTGCCGGCCTGTGCAACACCCTGGTGATGAGCGCCCTGGTGCCTTTCTTCTGGCAAGTCCCGACCTTGGGGCATGGGCTGCTGATGCTGGCACTGGGAGGCGCTGGCATGACCGCACACCTGTTACTGACCCAGGCGTTCCGCCTGGCTGCACCGGCGTTGCTGGCGCCGTTCGGCTACTGCCAGATCGTGTTCGCCGGGTTGCTGGGCTTTGTGGTCTTCTCTCACACCCCTGATGCCACCAGCCTGGTGGGAATTGCCATCATCTGCCTGAGCGGCTTGGGCGCGGCCTGGATGCAGCGCAAGAGCTGAGTCCACTGCAGGTTCCCTCACCCCCAGCCCCTCTCCCAACGGGAGAGGGGAGCGAGTCGAGCTACAGCCTGAATCTCACCACCCGTTCCTGCAGTTCCAGGGCATCGTCCAGCCAGCCTTCCACCAGATGCAGCCGCTCGACGGTCGGCTTGAGCACTTCGGGCTCGCGGTTCAGGGCCATGCGCAGGCTGAGCACGCGGGTGCTCAGGATGTAGTCGCGGATTTCGCCGAGATAGCGGGTGCTGGGCAGTGACACGTTCTCGGTGTGCTGCCCGGTGGCGCGTACTTCCGCCACCTGGCGCAGGGCGATCAGGCCGAAGCTGACCAGTGCACGGCGGGCGATGCTGAGGCGAAGGAATGCCATGCTCATCTCCATTGTCATGAGCGTTCGAAACAGGTCCGGTAGAAAGAGAGAAGGCCCCAATTGGGGCCTTCTCTGCTCAGGTGGCGTGCGCGATCAGTGGCTGACGGCGCGCATGCTGTTCTCGCGGGTGGACTCGTATTGCTGCTTGTCCATCGGTTTGGCGTCCGCGTTGCCGAGGTCGTCCATGGCCAGGCGATGGGTTTCCGGCGCCACGTAGGCAGCCAGGGCGCACACGCAGGTGATGAAGAAGGCGATGCAGCCGACCACTACCGGGATGTTGTCCGAGCCGGGCGGGGCGACGGCGGCGAACAGGGCCGGCAGCATGGCGGTCAGCATGGTGCCGATGTTCTGGGCGATGGCCATGGCCGAGACGCGGAAGCGGGTCTGGAACAGCTCAGGGAAGAAGCTCGGGAACACCGCGTTGTAGCCCTGGTAGACCATGCCCCACATCAGGATCGAGGTGCAGAAGGCCAGCGGAACGCTCTGGATGCTGATGGCGTAGAGGTAAACGAAGGCCAGCAGACCGGAGCCCAGGCAGCCGGCGATCATGGTCGGACGGCGGCCGATCTTGTCGGAGAGGTTGCCGACGAAGGGGATGACCAGCACGGCGACGATGTTGCCCACCACCGGAATCCACAGGTACACGCTCTTGTCGAAGCCGATGCCGTAGGCCGGCTGCACGGCGTAGGCCGCACCGAAGATGGTGGCGACGACCGGGATCACGTTCATCAGGGCCATGAACATCACCAGCACCATGCTCTTCCAGCTGTGGCGGAAGGCTTCGGTAACCGGGGATTTGGCGACTTTGTGCTGGTTCTCTTCGTTGACGAAGGCCGGGGTCTCATGGACTTCACGACGGATGATGAAGCCCGCTACCAGGACGAAGGCGCTCAGCAGGAACGGAATCCGCCAGCCCCACTCATTGAAGGCTTCGCTCGGCATGAAGTAGGCCAGCGGCAGGAACACGGCAGCCGCCATCACCTGGCCAGCCTGTACACCTTGCAGGGTGAAGCTGGCGTAGTAGCCGCGCCGTCCGAATGGCGCGTGTTCGAGGATCATCGAACTGGCACCGGAAATTTCGCCGGCTACAGCGAAGCCCTGGACCAGGCGCAGGAGTACCAGCAGTACCGGGGCAAGCATGCCGATATCGTGGTAGGTCGGCAGCAGGCCGACGGCCATGGTGGAGATACCCATCAGGAACATGCACAGCAGCAGCACGTTCTTGCGGCCGCGGGTGTCACCCCAGTGGCCCAGCACGAAGGCACCCACCGGGCGCGCCAGGTAGCCGACGCCGTAGGTCGCCAGCGAGGCGATGATGGCCATTTTCGGGTCGGTGTTCGGGAAGAAGATCTGCGGGAAGATCAGCGCTGCCGCCTGGGCATAGATGAAGAAGTCGTAATACTCGAGGGCGGAGCCTATCCACCCGCTGGCAGTTGCTTTCTTGGCTTGGGAGCTGGAGGGAGTAGCCATCGTTGTCTCCGTTGTTTTTGTTAGGTAGCCGGACGCACATTCCCCGGCGCTAGGCCTGGTTGGAACGCGTGCACGCTTGCGCAACGGTGCTCGTCGGGAGCTTTCCGGTTATCGCTGTCCGAGTGGTGTCAGGGAGTCAGTTCAGAGTGGCGACGTGGCGGTCGCACTCGGTCTGGATGCCGTGGCATGCCGGCTGGAGGAGGGGGGTTCGATCAGGTGGCTGGTAGTGAGCATGAGCGGGTACCTGTTTCTTGAAATTGTTATGTCGTGACGCTTGGTTGTCATCGCAGGACCCTCCGGGTGACTGGGCTGGCAGTGATGCCACCCGACGGGTTGTCTGCAACATGGGGTTCATGTTGCGCAGTGATCGAAAAAGCGTCAATTCGATAACCGGCCTTTTGTTCGCTGATCGAACACAAAACTAACTGGTTCGTACATATTGAATTGCTGGGCAGACTTTACGCGCGAATAATCGATCCAGCTACGAAAACGAAGGGTTTTCGCAATCTGTTGTAGGGGCGAATTCAATCGCCTGGCGGACCGTAGATCTGCCCTGGGATTCACAGGGGGCCGCGTTGCGACCCTTGGCGAATGAATTCACCCCTACAGGTAGTTGCAGCGCCCACCCACAAGGAGCTGAAGCATGCAGCGTTCCATTGCCACCGTCTCCCTGAGCGGTACCCTGCCGGAAAAACTCGAGGCCATTGCCGCCGCCGGTTTCGACGGTGTCGAAATCTTCGAGAACGACCTCCTGTACTACGCCGGGAGCCCGCGCGAAGTCCGCCAGATGTGCGCCGATCTCGGCATCGCCATCACTCTGTTCCAGCCGTTCCGCGACTTCGAGGGCTGCCGCCGCGACCGCTTGCAGAAGAACCTCGACCGCGCCGAACGCAAGTTCGACCTCATGCAGGAACTGGGCACCGACCTGGTGCTGGTGTGCAGCAACGTTCAGCCCGACTCGCTGCCGGACGAGGAAATCCTCGTTGACGACCTGCGTCTGCTGGCCGAGCGCGCCGGTGCACGCAACCTGCGCATCGGCTACGAGGCGCTTGCCTGGGGCCGTCACGTCAACAGCTGGCAGCAGGTCTGGAACCTGGTGCGCCAGGCCGACCATCCGGCCCTCGGCGTTCTGCTGGACAGCTTCCATACCTTGTCGATCAAGGGCGATCCCAGTGGCATCGCCGAGATTCCCGGCGACAAGATCTTCTTCGTGCAGATGGCCGACGCGCCGCTGCTGGCCATGGATGTACTGGAGTGGAGCCGGCACTTCCGCTGCTTCCCCGGCCAGGGTGAGTTCGACTTGCCGGGCTTCCTCGCGCCCATCATTCGCAGCGGCTACACCGGCCCGCTGTCGCTGGAGATCTTCAACGACGGTTTCCGCGCCGCGCCGCCGCGCGCCAACGCCGCGGATGGCCTGCGCTCCTTGCTCTACCTCGAAGAGAAGACCCGCAAGCTGTTGGCCAAGGACCCGACCCCGCCGGCCAACCTGGACATCCTCTTCGCGCCGCCGCCGGCCAGCCGCTACGACGGCGTGGAATTCCTTGAGTTCGCCGTGGACGAGTCCCAGGGCGCCAAGCTCGCCAACTGGCTGGAGCGCCTGGGCTTCGCCCGCGCCGGCAAGCACCGCTCCAAGGCGGTCAGCCTGCTGCGCCAGGGCGACATCAATATCGTGCTCAATGCCGAACCCTATTCCTTTGCCCACGGATACTTCGAGGCCCACGGCCCGTCGTTGTGCGCCACCGCCCTGCGGGTGAAGGACAGTGGCAGCGCGCTGGAGCGAGCCCGCGAGTTCAAGGGACAACCATTCCGTGGCCTGGTAGGGCCAAACGAACGCGAGATTCCGGCCGTGCGTGCGCCGGATGGCAGCCTGATCTACCTGGTGGAACAGGCCCAGGCCGGACAGACCATCTATGACAGTGACTTCGTCCTCGATGCGGGCGCCAGCCAGACCGGTCAGCTCGACCGCATCGACCACATGGCGCTGGCCCTGCCGGCCGACGGCCTGGACAGCTGGGTGCTGTTCTACAAGAGCGTGCTGGACTTCGAAGCCGACGACGAAGTGGTGCTGCCGGACCCTTACGGCCTGGTGAAGAGCCGCGCCCTGCGCAGCCGCTGCAGCAGCATCCGTCTGCCACTGAACATCTCGGAGAACCGCAACACGGCTATCTCCCATGCGTTGTCCAGCTATGGCGGCTCCGGCGCCCACCACATCGCCTTCTCCTGCGAGGACATCTTCGCCGAGGTGAGTCGCGCCAAGGATGCTGGCGTGCCGTTGCTGGATATCCCGCTCAACTACTACGACGACCTGGCGGCGCGCTTCGATTTCGACGACGAGTTCCTCAGCGAACTGGCCTACTACAACGTGCTGTACGACCGCGACGCCCAGGGTGGCGAGCTGTTCCACGTCTACACCGAGCCGTTCGAGGGACGCTTCTTCTTCGAAATCCTGCAGCGCAAGAACGGCTATGCCGGCTACGGCGCGGCCAACGTTGCGGTGCGCCTGGCGGCCATGGCCAAGGCGCGCAGCGGCGCCATCGCCAAGGCCAAGCTGTAAACCGCGCGGGAGCCTGGCGCCTTGCCTGCGCCAGGCTTCCTAACGGCCGCCGCCCAGCCCATAATCCACCCAGTTTCCGCTGGCCGTGAGCCCAAGATGACAACAACTGCCGAACGCCAAGACCTGCCCGTAGAGGCCCCTCGCAAAGGGCGCAAGAACAACCCGGAGAAAACCCGCGAGAACATCCTCCAGGCGGCCATTACCGAGTTTGTCCAGCAGGGCCTGTCCGGCGCTCGGGTCGACGCCATCGCCGAGCGCATGCATACCTCCAAACGCATGATCTACTACTACTTCGGCAGCAAGGAGCAGCTCTACGTCGAAGTGCTGGAAAAGCTCTACGGCGATATCCGCCACACCGAAGGCAAGCTCCACCTGGCTGAACTCGAACCGCGCGAGGCCATTCGCCGGCTGGTGGAATTCACCTTCGACCACCACGACCGCAACGTCGATTTCGTGCGCATCGTCTCCATCGAAAACATCCATTACGGCGAGTACGTCAAGCAGTCCAACGCCATCCGTTCCATGAGCACGACCATCCTCGATGCGATGGGCGAGATCATCGAACGCGGCCAGGCTGAAGGCCTGTTCCGAGCGGGCGTCAATGCGCTGGACCTGCACCTGCTGATCAGCTCCTTCTGCTTCTATCGCGTCTCCAATCGCAATACCTTCGGCCAGATCTTCCAGATCGATCTCACCGACGAGGAGGTCAAGGCCCGGCACAAGGCGATGATCTGCGAGTCGGTGCTGCGTTACCTGCAGGCCTGAGCCGTTCGCGCGCCGCGCGACGTCAGCTGACACCATTCACGCGAATCGAAGGCTGAATTGCAGAAGCTGGCCGCCCAGGGCTATGCCGGGGTGAACCAGGATCACGAGGCGGGGATGTACGGGCTGGATTACTACCCATGCGCTTACGCTGCCGAGTCCGGTGCTGGACTGATCGGGTAGTGTGCGCCGTGCGCACCGGACGTCCGGTACGCACGGCGTGCGCTTTCAATCAGCCGTTCATGCTGGCGAAGTGCGCCATCATCCGGTCGGCATCGGCGCTATGGCCGCTGATGAGTTCGAATGCCTTCACGGCTTGGAATACGGCCATGGTGCCGCCATCCAGCGTGCGGCAACCGATGGCGCGGGCATCACGCAGCAGTTCGGTTTCCAGCGGGAAATAGATGATCTCCGCTACCCACAACTCGGGCCGCAGCAGATCCTGCGGCACCGGTGTGCCCGGCAGCTTGGCCATGCCAATCGGCGTGGTGTTGACCAGGCCATCGGCTTCCGCCATGGCATTGGGCAGGTCCGTACCCAGGGCCGCGCGGCCAGCACCGAAGTGCTGGTTGAGGCTGTCCACCAAGGCCTGGCCACGGGCGGCGTCCACTTCGAACAGGGTCAGGCGTTCGACACCTTCGGCCAGCAGGGCGTGGGCCACGGCGGAACCCGCGCCACCGGCACCCATCTGCACCACCTGGCGGCGCTGTACATCGGGGAGGCCACGGCGGAACCCTTCACCGAAACCGAGGCAGTCGGTGTTATGGCCGACGCGCTTGCCATCCTTCAGCACCACGGTGTTCACCGCGCCGATGCCGGCGGCTTCCGGGGAGAGTTCGTCCAGCAGCGGAATAATCGCCTGCTTGCAGGGGAAGGTGATGTTCAGCCCGGTATAGCCCATGCGCTCAGCGGCGCTGAGCAGGTCGGGCAGGGCGCTGCTGTCCAGTTTCAACTGGTCCAGGTCGATCAGGCGGTAGAGATAACGCAGGCTCTGCGCGTCGCCTTCATGCTCATGCAGGGCGGGGGTGCGGGACGCCTGGATGCCAGCGCCGATCAGGCCGGCGAGGACGGAGTGCTTGCTCTGGGACATAGTGTTCAACCCTTGGAAAACAGTTGGCCGAAGTGCTGCAGTGCCAGGCTGTAGCCCTGGCTGCCGAGTCCGCAGATCACGCCGACGGCAATAGCGGAAACGAACGAGTGGTGACGGAACTCCTCGCGCTTGTGCACGTTGGACAGGTGCACTTCGATCACCGGCAGCTCGCTGGCCACCAGGGCGTCGCGGATGGCCACGGAGGTGTGGGTCCAGGCGGCAGGGTTGATGACGATGCCGGCGCAGCGACCGCGTGCCTGGTGGATCCAGTCGATCAGTTCGCCTTCGTGGTTGGTCTGGCGGAAGTCCACCTCGAAACCCAGCCCAGCGGCAGTGCGGCTGCACTGGGCGGCGATGTCGGCGAGGGTTTCATGGCCATAGGTGGCGGGCTCACGGGTGCCGAGCATATTCAGGTTCGGCCCGTTGAGCACGAGGACGGTGCGAGTCATTACGGCAGGTCTCCATTGTTGTTCTCACCCGGCTGAAAAGCGCCAGAGCGTCTGACAATGAAAATGTACTAACCAGTTAATTACGTCAATTTGTCCAAGGGGGTTCTGTGCGGTTATCGGACGGGTTAAGAACCTCTGGTTTAGCGGCACCGGCCAGACCGGTGGCAATGAGTCAGGGAAAACTGGCTACCATGGCGCACCGGGTCCACAGGGGCTGGACCTGATGAACACTTGCACGGAGCTTCCGACCTTGTTCGAACCCTATCTGACGAAATGGACATTGCAGCCCGACGGCGCGCCCATCCATACGCCTGGCAGCGACCTGCTGCCGGTGCGCTTCGATGGGCTGCCCGCCATGCTCAAGATCGCGCGGGACAGCGAAGAGAAGGTTGGCGCCCTGGTCATGTGCTGGTGGGGCGGCGAAGGTGCGGCACGGGTTTACCGGCACGAAGGCGATGCGCTGCTGTTGGAGCGCGCCACCGGGTCGGCTTCCTTGATGCGCATGGCCCTGGAAGGCGAGGACGACCAGGCCAGCCGTATCGCCTGCGCCACCATCGCCCGTTTGCATGCGCCCAGACCCGCTCCCGCACCGGAGCTGGTCACCCTGGAAGCGTGGTTCCGTTCACTGTGGCCGGTAGCGCGACGACAGGGCGGGCTGTTCGCTGAGGCAGCTGGCGTCGCCCGCGAGCTGCTGGGCTCTCAGCGCGAAGTGGTGGTACTGCACGGAGATGTCCATCACGAGAACGTGCTCGATTTCGGCGAACGGGGCTGGCTGGCTATCGACCCCAAGCGGGTGATTGGCGATCGCGGCTACGACTACGCCAACCTGATCTGCAATCCCGAGCTCCCCACCGTGACCCAGCCGGCGCGCTTCGCTCGCCAGGTTGAAGTGATTGCCGAGGCTTCCGGCCTGGGGCGCGAGCGTCTCCTGCGCTGGGTGCTGGCCTACGCGGGGTTGTCGGCGGCGTGGTTCCTCGAGGATGGCGACGCAGAATCCGCGGAATCAGATATGCGCGTGGCGCGGCTGGCTGCCGAGGCGCTGGACAGGTGAGAGCACCCTTCGCGAACGAACTCGTTCCCAAATGAAGTGCGTCACCCTGTAGGAGCTATTTCAATCGCGAAGGGATGCATAGCATCCCCGGCGTCAGCGCCGCTCCAGCATGTCCTGGATTTCCTGGGTGGCCACCCGGGTACGGCGAGCGAGGTTCTTTACTTCGTCCGCCACCACCGAGAATCCCCGACCGACTTCCCCGGCGCGGGCCGCTTCGATCGCGGCGTTGAGCGCCAGGAGGTTGGTCTGGTCGGCGATGGCCTTGATCACACCCACCACCTGGGCGATCTGGCCGTAGGTGGCCTGCATCGCTGCCTGTTCCCGCTGGCGCGCGGCCTCGGCCTGCTTCTCATCGCTGATGTCGCGCACCGCCCCGGTTACCCGCAACAGCACGCCGCACTCGTCCCGTAGACAGCGTGCGCGCTCGCGGAACCAGATCTCGCCACGGGTCTTGTGGCGCATGCGGTACTCGGCCACGTAGGACGCATCTGGTGATGGATCGCGGATCAGCTCGCCGAAGCACCGCATCACTTGCTTGAGGTCGTCGGGGTGGGTGACCTGGTTGTAGCTGTCCCAGCCATCGGGCAGTTCGGTGCGGCTGTAGCCGATCAGGGCGCAGAACTGCTCGGACCAGCGGATGCGGCTTTGCGGATGGTCCGCGTCGCCATTGGACACCAGCAGGTCCCAGCTACCTTCGGTGAGCGTCTGGCGCGTCAGTTCCCAGGCGCGCTGTTCCTGGTCCCAGTGCGCAAGGCGCAGCTGTTGTTCCCCTAGCAGTTGGCGCGCGGCGTCGAGCTGGGCGTGGAGCAGCGCCTCCTGGCCGATGCTGTCGTCGAGCTGGCGTTGCAGAGAAGTGAACTCTTCCTCGGTGCAGGGCGGTGGCTCGCGGCTCTCGAGCGCGGCGCGCTGTTGTCGCCAGGCCAGCTGCAGTCGCTCCAGCGACTGGCGGAGGGCGGGATGGACGGCCAGTTGCCCGCTGGGCTCGATGGGCTGGCCGTTAAGCAGGCGGGCGATCCATTCGGACAGTTGCGGCACCAGCCGCGCGGACTCGTTGTTGAACCACATGATGGAGACTCCGGGCGTACGCCGCGCACGACGCACGCCACCACTCAGAAGGTCTTGCTGACTCCGGCCACCAGCGTGGCGGAGCAGAGGTCGTCGAAGCCGAGGTAGTTGCTGCACTCGGCCTGGGAAAGGTCGGTATCGATGTAGCTCAGGGACCAGTCGAGACCGAACAGGCTCTTGCCGAGCTTCACTTCCCACTCGTTGTAGCTGTCACGGGCGCTGCCGCTGGCGGAAATCCACACCGGGTCCTTGTAGTCCACCCAGCCGTAGCGGGCTTCCAGGCTGACCTCACCGGGCAGGCTGAACCCGTAGCCGAGGTAGCTGTAGAGCATGCTCTGGTCGCCGTAGAGGTCGTCGGAGTAGTAGCCGCCGACCTTGGCGCCGTAGGCCTTCAGCTCGGCGAAGTACTCGCTGTAATTCAGGCGGCCTTCCTTGGGATAGACGTACTTGTACCAGGCGACATCCAGGCTCACGTCGTCGGTGGCCTGCCAGTAGTAGCCGGCGTAGCCGTCCAGTTCCTGGTGGGTCTTGCTGTTTCCTCCGAAGTCGACGTTCGAGCTCCAGGCCCCGACATAGAGGCCGCTACTGTGGAGCAGGGTGGCCGAGCCTTGGATCGCCGGGTCACCGAGGGTCTGGGACAGGCCGCGCATGCGGTAGTCACTGAACAAGCTAGCCTCCAGGGTCACACTGAAATCATCGTTGAGGGTAATCGCCTGGCTGAGGTTGCAGTTGGCCAGCAGGGTGCCGGCCACGGCCATTTTCAGGGCGTGGTTCAAGGGACTTTCTCCTTTTTCTTCTTTTAGCGGTGGGTGGATCAGATCCAGCGGCGATCACGAGTGAAGGCGATCGCCAGCCAGCGGTTGGGGCCTTCGCGGCCTATGGCGGCGGCGATCTCTGCGCGTACGGCATCCAGTTCGGACACCCTCCAGCGGTCCATCGCGTCGGGCAGCACGATCTGGATTTCCACGAACAGTCCCCGGCCGATCTGGGCGACCGAGTGGGAACTGCACTCGAAGCCATAGCGTCGGGTCATGTCCGTCATCAGCCCGCTGATCTCGTGGTCCAGCGCTTCAGGGGTGATGCGCAGGACCTGCTTCAGCGCCTTGACCACCGTTCGCAGTGGGCCAGGTATCAGCAGCAGCGAAAGCAGCGCGAGGACGGCCGGGTCGATGTAGGGGGCGAGCCATTGCCAGGGCGTGCCTTGCAACAGGATTCCGGCAACGAAGGCCAGCAGCAGGGCCGCGGTGATCAGGGTGGAGATCAGCCAGCTCTGAATGTCGAGCTGGATCAGTTCGGACTTCAGGCTACGGTTGCGACGTCGCTGGTAGCCGAGCATCATCGCCGAACAGGCCAACGTGACCAGTGCGTAGATCAGCGCCGTGTCGAACGCCAGGGCGTGTCCACCGCGCAATAGGCCGCTGACCGAGTTGATCAGTGCATAGACGCAGAGCAGCACGAGCACGCTGCCATTGAGCGCCAGCACCAGCGGCTCGAAATGCCAGTAGCCCTGCTGGAAACGCCGGCCCGGCTGCTTCACCAGAAGCCGCGAGACCATCAGCGAAAGCAGTGCCATGCAGGAATCGATGGCGTTGAACAGCCCGTCGAAGACGATGGATTGCGACTCGGCCCAGAGGCCGAAGACGATGCCGCCACAGGCCACCAGGGCGGTGGCCAGGATCGATACCTTGAGGATGCGCTGTTCGGTCCCGGCCATCCCGAGTTGCCTCCTTCAAAGGTCCAGGGTGAGGGTCGGCGTCCGCGCGCGGGAGACGCAGACCATCATGACGTTGTTGCGAGCGCGCTCGGCATCGGTCAGCAGCATGTCGCGGTGATCGATTTCGCCAGCCAGCACGCGGGTCTCGCACATGCCGCACACGCCCTGTTCGCAGGAGGACGACACGTTGCAGCCGGCTTCGCGCAGGGCCTGCATGATCGAAAGGTCGTCCGCTACGGCCACCTCGCGGCCGCTGCGGGCGAGGATCACTGTCAGTCCCTGGCCGTTGCCGGCGTAGGGCGCTGGCGCCGCAGGGGCGAAACGCTCCAGATGCAGCCGATCGCTCAGGCCGTCCACCTTGAAGCGCTCGGTCAGTGCGTCCAGCAACGGGGCCGGGCCACAGCTGTATACGTGGCGGCCATCGGCTGCGCGGGCGGCGATCTCTTCCAGGTCCAGCAGGCCCGTCTCATCGGCGGGCTGGATGGATACTCGTTCTCCGCCCAGGGCCAACAGCTCATCGATGAAGGCCATGGAACTGCGCGAACGGCCACCGTAGACCAGTTGCCAGTCGGCGCCGGCGCGCTGAGCCTCGCGGGCCATGGCGAGGATCGGCGTGATGCCGATCCCCCCTGCGACGAACAAGTAGCGCTGGCCGGTGGCGAGCGGGAAGGCATTGCGCGGGCCACGCATGGCGATGCGCTGGCCGACCCGCAGGCTTTCGTGCACTTCCCGCGAGCCGCCTCGCCCCTTGGCCTCCAGCAGTACGCCGATGCGCAGTCGCGTACGGTCCTGCGGATCGCCGTACAGCGAGTACTGGCGCACCAGCCCCGACGGCAGCAGCAGGTCGATGTGCGCCCCCGGGCTCCATTCCGGCAGCGGGGCGCGGTCGGCCGCCTGCAGTTCGAGCGCGATCACGCCTTCGGCTTCCAGCCGCATGCCAGTGATCTGTACCTCGAGCTGCGCAGCCAGGGCGCTCACGGCGTCACCTGCGGTGCCGCTGGCTGGTTCGCGCGCTCAATGAACTCGCGGAAGGCGCGGCGGTAGTTGAGCGTGAAGAGGTCGGCGGGTACCGAGTGCTCGACGAAGACACCGTCCCAATCGATTTCGCGCGGCCAGATGCCGGCGGCGATGGGCATGTCCTCCAGATAGACCATCTCCTCGATGCGCAGGCATTCCTCGAGGTCCAGGCCCTTGTAGTCGCGCTCGTTGGCAACGCCCCAGAAGATCTTCACCTCGTCGTAGGCCACCGGGCTGGGGAAGCCAGCGACGATGCGCTTGCCCAGGCGCTCGTAGTCGTAGGTGATGCTCGCCAGGCCGGGCGCTACGCAGTGATAGAACATCATGCAGTCGCCATCGTTGGCCCAGTCGCCGTCACCGGCATCCAGTGGCCGCTGCATCCAGATGTCCATGCCTTCGCGCTTGACGTTCAGCGGCTCGACCACGTGCTTGCTCGGGCCCATGGAGACTTCGTGGACGAAGGGGAAGTGAGCGACATCGCGGAAGTTCTCGATGGCCACGGCGACGCCAGTGGGCGACTCCAGCGGCGTGGCGGCCAGCCAGTCCAGCTCCAGGCCCTGCCACTGGGCCGGGTCATAGAGTTCCATGGCGGGCTCTTCCAGCACGGTCCAGACATGGGCGAAGCGCTCGATGGCGGGATAGGTGCGAATGGCGGCCTGTGGCGGGATCTTGCACTGGTCTTCCAGCGATGGGATGTGGCTGCACTTGCCGTTCTCGGCGCTGAACTGCCAGCCGTGATAGGGGCAGGCAATGTTCTCGCCATGCACCTTGCCCAGGGCGAAGTCGGCGCCGCGGTGCGGGCAGCGCGCGTCCTGCACCACGGCCTTGCCGGATTCAGTGCGGTATACCACAAGGCGCTGACTCAGCAGGGTGGCGGATTGCGGGGTGGCCAGGTCAGCTGAACGGGCGACCGGGAACCATTGGCGGCGCATGGCCTGTTCGGCGCGCTGGCGTTGCGGAAGGGGTGTGTTCATGGGTAGGTCCTCACGGCGTATTTCTTGTTCTCGGATTCAGATGCCGACGACCAGGGCACCGCCGTTCACCGGCAGGGCCTGGCCAGCAATGAACGCGGCTTCGTCGGATGCGAGGAAGGCCACGGCGGCGGCGATTTCCTCGGGGTGGACCAGGCGGCCCAGCGGGATGTTGGCCTTCTCGCCTCTCACGTACTCCTCCGGAACCATGCGGGTGAGGATGGCGCCGGGGGTGATGGCGTTGACCAGGATTCCCTCGCTGACGAACTCCTTGGCCATGGTCTTCATCAGGCCCAGCTGGGCGGCCTTGCCGACCATGTAGCCGTAGGAGTGGCCGTCGGGTACCTGGCCCCACTGCGAGTTGATGAAGATCACGCGCGGGGCGCGGCTCTTGCGCAGGTGTGGCAGGGCGGCGCGGGTGAGGTAGAGCGGTGCGTGGACGTTGATCGCCAGCAGGCGGTCGAAGTTGGCGTCGTCGGTATCGGCCAGCCCTTTGAGCGAGTACATCATCCCGGCGTTGTGCACGAGGATGTCGATCCCACCGAGGGTTTCCGCCACTTCCGCCACCAGGCGCTCGGCCAGGTTTCGGTCGGTGATGTCGGCCACCAGGGCGATAGCGCGGCCACCGGTGGCTTCGATTTCGGCTGCGGTGGCATGCGCCACGTCTTCATCGATATCGACGATGGCCACCGCCGCGCCACGGGAGGCCAGCAGGCGGGCGTGGGCACGACCAGCGCCTCGGCCGGCTCCGGTGACGAGGGCGATACGGCCTTCCAGGCGTTGGGCGGCTGGTGACAGGGCGAGCACCGCCTCGGGCGCCTGGGTAGCCAGGGCCCCTTGGGTTGCAGCAGTCATGGGGTTTCTCCGGTGGGGGCGGTCAGACGGTCTTGTGTGGCTCGGTGACGTAGAGCATGTTGCCGTCCGGGTCGAACATCGGGCGGTAGCGGTAATGGGTGCCGTTGGGGTGCTGCCATTCGATGGGCTCGGCGGTCACCCATTCCACCTTGCCGTCGAGGTAGTCGAGGGCGGCGTCGAGGCTCTCCACCTCGAAGGCGAAGGAGTCTAAGCCCGGCTTGTCTTCCAGGTTCACAGCGGTGCGGCGCTCCACCGGCGTGGTGTCGGTGGTGTGGAAGATGTACAGGGTGACGTTGCCCATCTCGATGGCGGCCCACTTCTCTTCGGCCACGTAGGGCAGAAAGAAACCGAGACCCAGAGTGCCGTGGTAGAAGTCCACCAGGCGCTGAACGTCGTTGGTGAGGATGTCCATGTTGTCGAGGCGTTTGAGCTTGAGCATGGGATGGCTCCTTTGTTGTTGTCGAATTGCCTGATTCAGTGGTTGTCGAGCCAGTCCGGGTGGCCACAAGGGCCACCGGGAAGGGCGGTGAGGGTGCCGTTGGCGACGTCGATGACGATGCTCGCCAGGGTGGCGTACTGGCCTGCTGCCGGTTGCGCAGGGTCCGGGTGGCAACACAGTGCGGCACCGCCGCCCAGATGGCTGTTCAGTGCGGTCAGCAGTTTCTGCGGGGTCAGGCCTTGGCGGCCGGACAGGCGCCGCACCAGCAGGTCATGGCGCACCAGGGTGTCCGGGCAGGCGGCAGGCTCGGTGTCGAATTCCCGCGCCGGGCTGGAAAGGAAATGGTTGGTGTGCACCAGCAGGCCAGCGGCATCGGGAAATACCAAGCCCGGCCCGCCGGGGTGGAGTTCCACCGAGACGGCAGCGCTGGATCGGTCCTTCGCGGCGATCAGGGTCAGGGAGCTGGAAGCTGACACCTTGGCCGAGCTCAGTAGTTGCAGGGCCTGGTTGATGTCGTTGCAGCTGTCCAGCATCCAGCGCGAGGCCACGTGCACTGGCACGCCGATACCCTGGCCGTCGCGGGCGTGGTGGAGGATGTTGAAGTGCACGCCCAGGCCTCGGGTGTTGACCCCGGCCTTGCCGACGATGCCGAACTCGGTGACGGTGGTGGTCAGGCTGCCGTCGGCATGGGGGATTTCCCAGGTCAGCCAATGCTCGGCGAACTCCGCGTACCAGTCCCAGGTCTGCGCCGTTGCGGGGTTGCCGCCAAAGGGTTCGAGGCGGACCACGGTGGAGCACTCACCGCGCAGCTGGGCACCGAGGAAAGCGAGTACCTCGGTCCGCGCATTGATGGCACCCAGGTATGAGGGCTCGATCGCGGCACCTTCGGCCATGGCGAGAACTTCGTCATAAAGCGGCGGGGCAAAGGCGGCGGTGCGCACCAGGGCCTGGCTGCCCAGGGCGAGCAGATCGTAGGGACGGGTCGCCACGCGCTGGAACAGGGCGCGATAGCGCTCGACCGTCGCGTGGATCTTCTCTGCATGCACACGGCCGAATTCCAGCCCGCGCTCGGCGGGCTCAATGGCGGTGGAGCGGAAATGGATACTCATCTGGCCACCTGCTGCAGTTGCGGAGCGACCTGTTTGGCCACTGCATCCAGACGGGCGAACCAGACATCGCCATCGCTTGCCAGGCGCTCGACGAAACGCTCCAGTTGCTCGAAGCGGGCGGCGCGGCCGATGACTTCCGGGTGCATGGTAAAACTGGTGTGACGGCCGTCGCGGCGGGCCGACTCGTATTCGGCCAGCCACGTTTCGGCGAGGGTGCGCGGATGGGTGAAGTTGCCGCCGTTGTCGATGCCCCAGCCGAACATGGGCCAGTCGTCCAGGGACCAGTGCACCGGCAGCTCGAGGATGGAGGCGCCGTTCCAGGTCTCGTAGTAGGGACGGTCGTCGCCCATGCAGCTGGAGTCATAGGTGAAGCCCTTGGCCAGGACCAGCTCGAAGGTTTCCGGCGTCAGTTCCCAGGACGAGGAGCGGTAGCCGGCGGGTTTCGGCGCGCCAGCTCGGGCCAGGGCTTCCAACCCCCGCTCCATTTCGTCTTCCTGCTCGGTGGTGGAAATGCGGTCGCTGCGCAGGTGCATGTGACCGTGGTGGCCGACTTCATGGCCATCCTTGAGCAGTTGCTCGATCAGCCCCGGGTGCAAGTCGGCGGTATGGCCGGGAACGAAGAAGGACGCTGGAATCTTGTGACGGCGCAGCAGTTCGAGGATACGCGGCACGCCGCGAGTGACGCCGAAACGACCCTCGGAAAGGCTGGTCAGGCGCCGGGCGAAATTCGGGCTCTCACCCAGCAATCCGGCTTCGGCGTCGACGTCGAAGGTCAGTGAAACGGCAACAGGGCTCTTGTTCGGCCACGCGAGTCGGGCCTTGTTATCGATGCTCATCAGGGCGGTTCCTTCTGGCGTTATCAGGATCAGTGAAAGGGCGCGGCGGCGGGCTGGGCGCGGTCCTGCAGGCGGCGCAGGCGGAAGAGCACCTGGGAGATGGCGAGCACGGCGATGGCTATGCCGACTTCCTTCAGGCCGCCGTAGCCGGTGATCGAGGCGCTGGTGGTGCCGATCACGAGGATCAGTCCATCGAACAGAGCGAGGCCGACGGCGATAGCGACCCAGCCACGGCCCAGGCGAATCGGGCGGGCAGCGTCCGGACGGTCTTTGCGCAACACCACGAAACCGGCCACCGCCAGGAGGTGGGCCAGTACGTAGCCGACGTTGCCGGCGACGATCACTGCCAGGGCGTTACCAACGAACAGCACCAGGGCAATGTTGATCAGCAGCTGCACGGTGACGGCGCGGGCCGGTACACCGGAGCGATTGAGGGTGCCGAACTGGCGGATGGTCAGGCCATCGAGCGAGCTCTGGTAGAGCGCGCGGCCGGCGTCGGCGGTGCCCATGACCGAGAGCACCAGGATGCCGGCGATCAACACGAGGGTGATCAGTGCGGCGCCGCCACCCAACAGTGTTTGTGCGCCGATCTGGAGGAAACCGTAGGGATGGTCCGCCAGCGCCTGTTCGCCCAGCAGGCCCGCCAGGCCCAGCGGGGTGAGAGTGAACACCAGCAGCAGGATCAGCGCGGAAATGCGCAGGGCCTTGCGGGTGTCACGCACGGTGTCGCGAAACTCCGGGATGAAGGACGCAGCTGCTTCTACCGCGTAAGCCGACCAGGCCATCACAAACAGCCAGGCTAGCACGGTGCGCAGGCCCTCGGGGTCAGCGCTGATGCGCCAGGTGAAGCTGCTGGTGCTCCAGTCGCTGGCCAGGAAGCTGCCGCTGAAGAGCAGCACCGGGATCATCAGCAGGACGCCGGCAGCGGTGATGATGATCATCGTGAAACGCAGGTTGACCATGCTCAGCGCCCAGGAGAACAGCGCCACGCCCAGGGCGATCAGTTGCGGCAGGTCGAGTTGCATCACGCCCAGGTCCAGGCTGTTGCTGGCGTTGGGAAAGAACTGTTCGGTGAGGATCTGCGCTACCGCCAACCCCCAGATGGCGGGGGCTGTAGCCCAGGCGAACCAGTAGGCGTAAGTGGCCAGCGGGCCGAGGCAGGGAACGCGTTGGCTCCAGGCTTCGTTGGCGTAGAGCGCGATGCCACCGGATTTCTCGGCGAACATGGCGCCCATTTCCGAATAGACCCAGTTATGTAGGACAGCCACGGCGGCGATTGCGGCCCAGAGCGCCAGTGCCGCCCAGGCACCGATGGCGCCGATGGAGTAGCCGAGGCCGACGAATAGAGCTGCCGGCAGGCTCAGGGTTATGGCCACCCCGTCCCACCAGCGAATGGTTTTTTCGAGTGCTACCGATGGCTCGGAGCCAGTGTTGGCCTGGTGCATTGCATCGCCCTCATCTTGTGCTGTGTTTTGTAGGAAGGTCGCGCGATGATTTGATGCTATGCCGTTTGGTTGCGCATGTATACGTTTAAATCGATAAAAAATACGCATTGCGCAACGTATGCGTAATTGAAATACGCATTGCGCCATAATGGCACGTCTGATGCCCCAAAGCGGAGTTCGGCCGGGAAGGCCCGAGCTAAAGGGGGTGGCGGCGGGCGGGAGGAAGTATCAGTGTTAGCGATGCGCGAAAATAGCGCGAAGGAAAATGCGCAATGCGCAAAATAGTGAGGATTGAAATGCGCAAGGCGCGGACGAATGGTCGACGGGAATGGGGCGTTGCCGAGGAAAAACACCCGGTAGGGTGCGCTGCGCGCACCCTACGAGTCCGAAATCAGCTCATTCCTCGGCCGGTTGCGCCGATGGAATGGTGAAGCGGATCTTGTGCACCTTCACCTCTTGCATCATCTGCACGTCCTGTACGCCGGGCAGGCTGCGCACTTTCTGCTGCAGCCCCCAGAGGGTCTCGTCGTCGCGGCAGAGGACCTGAACGCAGATGTCGGCAGTGCCAAGGGTCGTGGAGAGGTAGCTGACTTCACTCCAGCGCCCGAGGGTGTCGACCACCCGATCGTGATCCTGCGGGGCGACTGAGACGAAGAGCAGTGCGAGTTTGGCCTGGCCCAGCTTGGAGGGGTTGGTGAAGGCGAGGATCTGCAGGATGCCCTGGTCCTGCAGCCGCTTCACCCGCGTACGTACCGTGGCTTCAGGGACCGACAGGTTGCGCGCGACTTCGCGGAAGGCACGGCGTCCGTCCTCCTGCAGTTCGCGAACGATTTCATAGTCCAGTGGGTCGAGAATCGAAGTGGGCATGGGTCCTGGGCTTCCCTGGCTGGGCCGGTACGGCGGAAAGCCCCGAGGCTACCAGATTTGTGGAAATTCAGGATGTCTCACGGGTGGCCTGTAGCCCGGATGAAATCCGGGGATTGCTGCACGAACTTCCCGGATTGCATCCGGGCTACAAGTGATTCACCCGTCAACGGCGAGTGATCACCACCTCCAGGTACTCGCTCGGCACGATCAGCGACTCCGGCCCCGCGCGGTTATAGCGCTCCAGCAGTTCGGTCAGGTCGCGCTCGAGCGCGACTGCGCCATCGGCGGGGAGGGCGGCGAAGGCCTTGTGCACCGGGCCGTACCAGGTTCGGAAGACTTCGATGAAGTGTGCGGCGGACTGGTAGCGGAAGTTGAACAGGCGGCGCGCCACCGAGATTTCCCGTGCACTGTCGTCGAACAGTTCACGCAGGTGGCTTTCAACGCCCCAGCGCGATGGCGGCTGCACATCCGGCGGGGGCGGTAGATGACGACCGAGGGTCTTGAACATCTGGCCGATGAAGCCTTCCGGCGTCCAGCTCGCCAGGCCTATCCGCCCGCCCGGTCGGCAGACGCGTGCCAGTTCGGCGGCAGCCTTGGCCTGGTCGGGGGTGAACATCACCCCGAAGGTCGACATCACCACGTCGAAGCTGGCATCGGCGAAGGGAAGGTTCTCGGCGTCGGCTGTCTGGAAACTCACTTCCAGATGATCCGCCTGGGCACGCTCCCTGCCACGCTCCAGCAGCGCCGGGACGTAGTCGGTTGAGGTTACCCGTGCGCCACGGCGTGCGGCGGCCAGGGTCGCGTTGCCGTTGCCGGCGGCGACGTCCAGTACCGATTCGCCATGGCGAAGGTCGCAGGCTTCGGCCAGCAGCTCGCCGACCAGTTGCAGGGTGGTGCCGATCACGGCGTAGTCGCCGCTGGCCCAGGAGGCCATCTGACGGCTTTTCAGAGCATTGAGATCAGTTGCGGTGGTCATTTCGGGACTCATTCGGCGGTGGTCGGGTCGATGATCGAGCTGATGCGGGAAATGCGATTGGCGGGAAAGCCGCCCTGCTGGGCGTGCTCTCTCACCAGCTCCTCGCTGGCGGCTATGTAGACGCAGTACAGCTTGTCGTCGGTGACGTAGCTCTGGACCCATTGCACCTCTGGACCGAGTTCTCGGAGTACTCGGCAGGACTTCTGTGATATGGCCTTGAGGTCTCGTTCCGTGAGTTTTCCAGCTTCCGGTATCTCTCTTTCGATGAGGAACTTGGGCATGGTGACCTCGTTTCTTGGCTTTCTCGGGTATTCCATGCACGCCTTTAGTGGATGGGGCCGCAAGGGGCGTGCAGGCGAACTATCCGCCTCTGTTGCTGCGTCGTCCTGCCCGAGCGTCGGCAAGGACTATCCGATCGTCCGCCTGAGCATGGCCATTTATCCGGCCGGGCTCTGCAAACGCCTGTGGACGCCCAGAATTTGAGGAATGCCGCCGGAGGTGAGGGCTGATGGACGCTCTATCGGAAACCCTGCGCGTCGTCCGCCTGGTCGGCGCCATCTTCATCAACGCCAGGTTCAGTGCGCCCTGGTGCTACCAGTCGCCGCGTGCCGACTCGGTAGCGCCTTTGCTGGAGCCCGGCGCCGAGCGGGTGGTGATCTTCCATCTGATTACCGCAGGTGAATGCTTCGTCGAGCTTGGCCACGCCTCCCCCGTGCACCTGGTGGCGGGCGATGTGGTGCTCTTTCCACAGGGCCACGCCCATCGCATGACGTCACAGCCCGGACTGCCGCCGGCCACGGGTGGTCGCCTCGACGAGGTGCTGGCTCGCCGGCCGCGACAACTGGCCTATGGCGGGGGTGGCGCGATCACTCGTCTGGTGTGTGGCTACCTGGCGTGCGATGCGCGCCTGGCGGACATGCTACTGGCCGGGCTGCCCCCGCTGGTGCGCGTGAATGTACGGGAATCCAGTGCCGGCCCTTGGCTGGAGGCTTCGGTGCGCTATGCCCTGTCCGAGGCCAAGTCGCCGCGGCCGGGCGGCGAGGGGGTGCTGGCCAAACTGGCCGAGGTGTTGTTCATCGAGGTGCTACGCCTGTACATGAACGAACAGGCTGAAGGGCGCACCGGTTGGCTGGTGGGGCTGGGCGACCGCATCGTCGGCACGGCGCTCAATGCCCTGCACAGGTGCCCGGCCCAGGCCTGGACCCTGGAAGATCTGGCCCGTACCGCCGGCACGTCGCGTTCGGTCCTGGCAGAGCGCTTCCAGCAGATGGTGGGCAGCTCGCCCATGCAGTACCTGACCCAATGGCGGATGCTGCTGGCCGCCAACCTGCTGCGCCGCAGCAACGCCCCCTTGGCGCGCATCGCCGAAGATGTCGGCTACCAGACCGACACGGCCTTCAGTCGTGCGTTTCGCCGCGAGTTCGGGGCGCCACCCGCGGCCTGGCGGCGCAATCAGCTACGTCGCCAGCCTGCGGGTTAACTCACTCAGTAATTGCGTGGGTGTCCGGCTTGGCGAACGCTTGCGATGACTTGGGGTAGCGCTGGGAATCAACGGGAGGACAGGTTCTCGCGCATCTTGCGCAGCGCACTGGCGAGTGCATCGGCTTCAGCCCCGGAGAGATTGCGCAGTGCGTCGGCATGCGTGGCGGCGGCGACCTCGCGGATATCCAGCAGGGCCTGCTCGGCCTTTTCCCTCAGGTAGAGGCGGTAGGCGCGGCGGTCCACGGGATCGGGCCGGCGCTCCACGAGTCCGGCCTGTTCCAACTGGTCGAGCAGCCGGGCGAGGGTGATGGGTTTGACCTCCAACTGGTCGGCCAGCTCCACCTGGCGGCAGCCCTCGTTGCGCGAAATATGGGCCAGGGCGCGGGCCTGGCTGAGTGTCAGCGTGCTGCCGGTGAGGCGCCGCTCGAAGGACCTGCGCATCAGCCGGGAGACATCGGCGAGGAGAAAGCCGAAGTTCTCGTCACGAGGGGGCATTGGAAGGTCTCCATATGATAAGCGGTGCTGACTATAGGGGCGTGCTCGTGAGGCCGTCAAAAGCCCGAGAACGACGTCGTTGGATTACGTACCCGAATGCCGTGCGCGGCTAGCCTGCACTGCCCGATGGGCTGGCACTCGCAACTGCGCCAGCAGGTAGTCGGCGAACGCCGGTGAGAAGGGCTGCAGGGCGATGGCGCGTTCCATGCAGCCCAGCCAGGCAGCGCTGAGGGATTCGTCGATTGGCCATTGGGCGTGAAAGGACGGAATGGAGATGGAACCGTACTTCTCGCTGAACAGCTTTGGCCCGCCCAGCCAGCCGCTGAGGAAGCAGGCCAGCTTGTCGCGGGACAGTTCCAGGCTTTCCGGGTGCAGGCGGCGCAGGTCGGCCGCTTCGGGCAGCTCGTCCATCAGGCGGTAGAAGTCGTCGACCAGCCGGCGCAGGCCGTCGATGCCACCGGCGGCCTGGTAGGAGGCGTCACCGGTGCCGAAGGGGGGAGTCGTATTCATGGAAGGGCCGTCAGAAGAGCGAGGAGGCATCATACTCGCCGGGCCACGGGATGTTCATCCGCCTCGTCGGCGCGCTCTTCGAGGAATTCGGTGGGCTCGGTGCCGTTGGCGTTGAGCTGGAAGATGCGCGTCGGCCGGCCCTCCAGATCGAAGAACACCTGGCCAAGGCCTGCGGAATTCCACAGCCGCTCACCGGCCTTGCTGTGCTCCGGCGTGCGCGGCATCACCTTCATCGGGCGGCGCTTGGTGAACCAGTTCAGCGGCGAGCGCGGCGAGTAGAGCCAGCGGTTGAGGCGGTCGAACACATCCAGCAGGCGGCGCGGGAATTCGTTCTTGATGCCGCTGCTGGTGATCTGCCAGATCTTCGGGCCTTGCTGGCGATGGCGGATCAGCACTTCGTAGACGAAGGAATAGTGCACGTCGCCGGAGAGAATCACGTAGGAGCCCGGCGTGCGCGAGTGGCGGAAGATGTTGAGGATCACCTGGGCCGCGCCGCGGTGGGCCATCCAGTTCTCCGCGTCCACCAGCAGCGGGTGGCCCAGCCAGCTGAACACCCGCTGTACCGTCTCGATCAGCTTGACCCCGAATACCGGGGCCGGTGACACGATGATGGCCGAAGGGTGGTCCAGCAGGTCCTGCTGCAGCTCGCTCAATGCTTCCCAGTCCAGCAGGCCAGAGGGGCGCTTGAGATTGATTTCGCTGCGCCAGCGGCGGGTACGGGTGTCCAGCACCACCAGCGCCGGCGTAGTAGGCAGCACGTATTGCCAGCGGTTGAAGGTGATCAGGCGGTCGATCAGTCCATCCAGGGTCGTGCTGTTCAGGGTGTTGTCATCAGCGGCCGTGGCGGCCAGCGACTCGGTCCGGTCCAGCAGTTCGGCGAAGGCGGCCGGATCGTTGCCCCAGCCCTGGCAGAGCATATAGGCCAGCAGCGCATTGCCGATGATGCGTTTGGAGAACGGATGGCCGTAGGCGGTCTGCTCCCACTGGGCCGAAAGGTTCCAGTCGTCGGTGATGTCGTGGTCGTCGAAGATCATCAGCGTCGGCAGGTGGGCGAACACGCGCGCGGCACCGGGAAGCCCCGCTCGGAAACCCTCCAGGCGCGACTCTTCCAGGCGGTAGCGCTCGGCCTTCTTGGGCGCCAGGACGGGAATCTGCGATTCGATCAGCGTCCAGGGCACGGGCGACCAGACCAACAAGTACATGGCCAGTACTTCGGCCAGGGTCACCAGATGGTTCTCGGCGTTGCTGCTGGTGAAGATGGGTTTGCGTGCGCCGCCAAAGAAACGCTCGCGCAGCGTTTCGTTGCTTTCCAGCGCGGGCAGCAGGTCGGCCCGGTGGTAGTAGCCAGCAGGGTGCGCATACAGCGCCCTGCTGTCGCTCACCACGGCGCCGTCCAGGCGTTCATCGAACAGCCCGAGTCGTGCAATCAACTGATGGATGGCCCGCAGCATGGGACCGGCGACGTCGTCGGTGTAAACCTGGTCGCCGCTCAGCATCAGCAGGGCGGGTCGCTGTTCAGGTGCGGGCCCAGCTGCCAGTAGGCGATCGGCGCAGAGCAGGCCGTCATCCGCTGGGTAGTGTGGCTTGCGGCAGGAGCCATGAAGCAGCTGGTCGATGCGCGAGCGTAGGACGAAGCCGGGCTGGCTCGCCTCGTCGTAAATCAGATGAGGCGCCCACTCGGCAATACCGGCGCCGTCGATCAACAGGTCGTAGTCGATCTGCTGGTCCAGGGGCAGCGAGGTCTCCAGCCGCAGGTCGATCAAGTGCAAGTAGGCGTGCCGCCCGAAGGGGATCACCCGACAGCAGTCCGCGCCCAGCGGGTACTCGACGCCCCCTTCCAGGGAGAGGCGCAGCGTTGGCGCCAGCCTGCGCGAGCCGACCAGCCAGAACACCAGGCGGCGGGCTTCGATCCGGCGCAGCATGGGGCCGGCGAGAACGGGAGGGAGGTGTTCCTGGGAGAGGGCAGCGGACATTGGAACATCGGGCCTGTGCGAGCGAGCGCTACAGGATACCGCGAGTGGCATCGGGGCTCCGAAAAGGCTTGAAAAAAACTCACCCGAGTAGTGCGTTTAAATCGTTTGGCAGTTTCCGCCTGCGCTTCTAGCATGCTTCGGATACCCCGCGCTGGCGCCTCGGAGCCGCCAGCCACCCAGTCCTGATGGAACGGCCTACCTACGGAGGCACCCCATGCTTCAGGTTCTGCTTGTCGACTACCCAGGCACGCCACCCGAAGCCCACTCAGGCGCTCCTTGATCAATCCCTTCCCCTGCCTTTGCTTCCGGGGCCGCCGTATTGCCCTGGCGAACCGTGCAATGCCCGTGCAGACGGGCTCCTGATGAAAACCAACAGGAGGCGATATGGCCCTCACCTTGAAAATCAATGGCGCCGAGCACAGCGTCGACGTCGATCCTGATACGCCGTTGCTGTGGGTGCTACGTGACGTGCTGGGCATGACCGGCACCAAGTTCGGCTGTGGCATGGCCCTGTGCGGCGCCTGCACCGTGCACATGAACGGCGCGGCGGTGCGCTCCTGCCTGATGCCCGTGAGCAGTATGGTGGGTGCGGAAATCACCACCATCGAGGGTATCGGCGACACCGAAGTAGGCAAGCGTGTCCAGGACGCCTGGCTGGCCCAGGAGGTGGTGCAGTGCGGCTACTGCCAATCGGGGCAGATCATGTCTGCCGCTGCATTGCTGGCCAGCAACCCCAATCCCGGCGATGCGGAAATCGACGGCGCCATGTCCGGCAATATCTGCCGTTGTGGCACTTACCTGCGCATCCGCGAGGCCATCAAGGTGGCGGCTGGGCCGCAACCGGCGAAAGGGGAGGGCGCAGCATGAACGACGTCAGCGCAATCACCGACCTCGGCCTCAGCCGTCGGGGCTTTCTCAAGGCCAGCGCCGCGGTGGGTGGCGGCCTGCTGATCAGCTTCACCGTGCCGGGCCTGATGGGCGATGCACGGGCCGCAGAGGGTGAGTTCAGTCCGAACGCCTACATCCGCATCGATCGCAGCGGCAAGGTGTTCTTCATCATTCAGCCCGTGGAAATGGGCCAGGCCACGTACACCTCGATGCCCGCGCTGATCGCCGAAGAGCTGGAAGTAGCCCTCGACCAGGTGGTGATCGAGCACGCTCCGGCCGACGACAAGCGCTACGCCAACCCCATGTTGGGCTTCCAGGTTACCGGTGGCTCGACATCGGTACCGGCGAACTGGGTCCCCTTGCGCCAGGCTGGCGCCACTGCACGCACCCTGCTGGTGATGGCGGCAGCGCAGCAGTGGTCGGTGCCGGTCGAGAGCTGCAAGGCTGAGAACGGCGTCGTGGTGCACGCGGAAAGCGGGCGCAAGCTGGGCTACGGCGAACTGGTGGACGCCGCCGCGAAGCTGCCGATGCCGGGCGAGGTTGCCCTGAAGGAGCCGGCCCAGTTCAAGCTGATTGGCACGCCGGCCAAGCGCACCGATGGCCCCGACAAGGTCCGGGGCAAGGCCATGTACGGCATCGACGCCCGTCCCGAGGGTGTGAAGGTCGCAGCGCTGACCATCTGCCCGGTCTTGGGCGGCACCTTGGCCGAGGTGGACGAAGCGCCGGCCATGGCGGTCAAGGGCGTACGCAAGGTGGTGCGGACGAACAACGCGGTGGCGGTGATTGCCGATCACACCGGCGCGGCACGCAAAGGCTTGGCAGCGTTGCAGATCAAGTGGAACGAGGGTGAAAACGCCAAGCTTTCCAGTGCCGACCTGCTGAAGAACATCGCGGAGGCGTCCAAGGCAGAGGGGGTGCAGGCCCGTGCCGAGGGCAATGTGCAGGAGGCCATGAGCAAGGCGGCGAAGAAGGTCGAGGTGACCTACCAGGTGCCGTTCCTCGCCCACGCCTGCATGGAGCCGGTCAACTGCACGGCCCATGTGCGCAAGGACGGTTGCGACCTCTGGCTTGGCATCCAGGTGCCAACCAGGGCCAAGACCCTGGCGGCACAGCTCACCGGTTTGCCCGAAGAGGCGGTGCAGGTGCATAACCAGCTGCTGGGCGGAGGTTTCGGTCGGCGCCTGGAAACCGACTTCGTCGGCCATGCGGTGGAGATCGCCAAGCAGGTGGATTACCCGGTGAAGGTCATCTACTCCCGGGAAGAAGACACCCGCCACAGTACCTTGCGGCCTTTCCACTACAACCACCTGTCGGCCGGCCTGGACGAGCAGGGACGACCCATCGCCTGGACCCACAAGGTCACCGGCGGGTCCATCATCGCGCGCTGGGCGCCGGACCGATTCAAAAACGGGGTCGATGGCGATGCCGTGCGCGATGCCTGCGGGCCCTACGGCTTTCCCAACCTCGCCGTGCATTACGTGCGCCATGATCCGCCGAAGGGCATCACCCCCGCTTTCTGGCGCGGCGTGGGGCACACCCAGAACGCCTTCATGGTGGAAGGCTTCATGGATGAGCTGGCGGTGATGAACAAGGCCGACCCATTCACCTACCGTGCTCCGTTGCTGGAGAAACACCCGAGGGCGCTGAAGGTGCTGGAAACCCTGCGCGAGAAATCCGGCTGGGATTCACCCCTGCCAGCCGGGCACGGCCGTGGCGTTGCGCTGACCTACTGCTTCGGCACCTACGCGGCGCAAGTGGCGGAGGTGAGCGTGGATGCCAGCGGTACGGTGAAGGTGAACAAGGTGATCGGCGTGGTGGATTGCGGCATTCCCATCAACCCGGACTCGGTGGTGGCGCAAATGCAGAGTGGCACCGTCTTCGGGTTGACGGCAGCGCTGTTCGGCAACATTACCTTCAAGGACGGCAGGGTCGAGCAGGGCAACTTCGACAGTTACCGACTGCTGCGTATCAACGAGGTCCCACCCATCGAGACCCACATCATCAACAGCGGCGAGTCCCCCGGTGGCCTGGGCGAAGTGTCCACCGTGATCATCGCCCCGGCGGTGGTGAATGCCATTTACGCCGCGACCGGCAAGCGCCTGCGCAGCCTGCCGATCGACCCGGCGCAGTTGAAGCAGGCCTGAGGCGGAGGGCTCACCGATGCCTCTGGATCGGTGAGCCCGACGTCAAACCGGGAAGAGAATGCCCGTGCGCGATGCTGCGTTGCGGATGTGTTCCTGCATCGCTTTCTGTGCCGGACCGCAGGCGTGGCGGGCGAGGTGGCGGAGGATCTTGCGGTGCTCCTGCCAGGTTTCCATGGCCCGCTCGGGGCGGATGAAGGGAAGCTTCTGGCTCTCCAGGAAAATGTCCTGGCTGGCGGTGATGATCTGCAGCATGGCGCGGTTGCCGCTGGCTTCCAGCAAACGCCTATGAAATTCGAAGTCGAGGCGTGCGGCCGCCTCGAAGTCGGCGGCACGGAGTTCCTGGCGCATGGCCGCTACATTGGCCTCCAACTGGTCGATGTCTTCGGCGGTCAGGGAAATGGCGGCCTGGCCGGCTGAGAAGCCTTCCAGCACATAGCGCAGCTGGAAGGTATCCGCGGCCGAAACCTGCTCGGCATAAGGCCAGGAGAAACCCTGGGGCGCGGTGCGCACGGTCGGTGATGGCGTCTGGACGAACACGCCCTTGCCAGGCTGCACGCTGATCAGGCCCAGGGCGCTGAGTGAGGACAGCGCTTCGCGCAGGGACGCACGGCTGACGCCAAGCTGCTCGGCCAGGTCGCGTTGCGAGGGCAGGGCGTCGCCCGCTTGATAACCCCCATCGCGAATCAGTTTCTGGATGGCCTGCAGGGCAATTTCGGGGACTGCGCGAGGGATGGTGTCGAGCATGCTGTTCAGACCAGTTGGTTCGTCGAATGGACATCTTTTAAGGCCGGAAAGGTGCACTTTGCAAGCGTTGCACCGGCCTGGCGCACGGCTGGAAGCCGCTGCACAAAAGGGGAACACGGGGTCGATTGACCAAGTGGTCAGCAACTTCAACTGTTCAGACCAGTAAGACCTTGTGCCTGCTGGCTTTAACGATTCAGCCCGGTTTCCCGACCGCGTGCTGGCATGGGCTGTGCACTGGGGCCTGACAGGAAAATCGTCCTGCCATCTACCCCGAGGTAAGCCCCCATGCGTAAATTCCGGAACCTTCTGCTGGCGACTCTTCTTTGCGGCGGCACGCTGGCCCAGCCCATCGCCCAGGCGGATGCGCTGAGTGATATCAGCGAGCGCGGCGTACTGAAGGTGGCGGTGCCCCAGGACTTCCCGCCCTTCGGTTCCGTCGGGCCTGACCTCAAGCCACGCGGCCTGGATATCGACACCGCGCAACTGCTGGCCGACAAACTGGGAGTGAAGCTGGCGCTGACGCCCGTCAACAGCACCAACCGCATTCCGTTCCTCACCACCGGCAAGGTGGATCTGGTGATCTCCAGCCTGGGCAAGAACGCCGAGCGCGAAGCGGTGATCGATTTCTCCACGCCTTACGCGCCTTTCTACCTGGCGGTGTTCGGTCCCGAGGACGTCGCCATCACCGCGCTCGAAGCACTTTCGGGCAAGACCATCAGCGTTACCCGGGGCTCGATCGAGGATATGGAGTTGAGCGCCGTGGCACCCAAGGACGCCACCATCAAGCGCTTCGAGGACAACAACTCCACGATTGCCGCCTACCTGGCCGGGCAGGTTGATCTGATCGCCAGCGGCAGTGTGGTGATGGCGGCCATCGCCGCGAAGAACCCGGCCAAGGTGCCGGCGCTGAAGGTCAAGCTGAAGGACTCTCCGGTTTACATCGGCCTGGCCAAGAACGAGCCGGCGCTGCTGCAGAAGGTCAACGCGATCATCACTGAGGCCAAGGCCGATGGCAGCCTCAATCGCAACGCCGAGAAGTGGCTGAAGCAGCCGCTGCCTGCCGACCTCTGAGCCACTGCTGCCGGAGGTCCATCCATGGCGTATCAATTCGATTTCCTGCCGGTGCTGCAGCAGGGTGACCTGCTGCTCAAGGGCGCGATCTTCACCCTGGAGCTGACCGTCATCGGGACATTGCTCGGCGTCGCCATCGGTGTGGTCGGCGCCGCGGTGCGGGCCTGGCGCCTGCGACCGTTCGACTGGGTGTTCGGTGCCTATGTGGAGCTGATCCGCAACACGCCTTTCATCGTGCAGTTGTTCTTCATCTTCTTCGGCCTGCCTTCGCTGGGCATTCGTCTCAGCGAATGGCAGGCGGCCGTGCTGGCGATGGTGATCAACCTCGGTGCCTATTCGACGGAGATCATTCGCGCCGGCATCCAGGCGATCCCCAAGGGGCAGCTGGAGGCCGCGGCGGCCCTGGCCATGAGCCGGTTCGAGGCATTTCGCTACGTGGTCATCCAGCCCGCGCTGGGCAAGGTCTGGCCAGCGCTGTCCAGTCAGATCGTGATCGTGATGCTGGGTTCGGCGGTGTGCTCGCAGATCGCCACGGAGGAACTGTCCTTCGCCGCCAACTTCATCCAGTCGCGCAACTTCCGCGCGTTCGAAACCTACCTGCTGACCACGGCCCTGTACCTGGTCATGGCCATCCTGTTGCGCCAGGTACTGGCCTGGGCCGGCAACCGCCTGATCATGGGGAGGCGCTGATGGATTTCACCCTTTGGGACATCGTCCGCAACCTGGTCACCGGGCTGCAGTGGACCCTGCTGTTGTCGCTGGTGGCCTTCGTCTGCGGCGGTATCGCTGGCCTGCTGGTGCTGCTGGCGCGCATTTCCGGGAACTTCACGCTGCGCACCCTGGCGCGTGGCTACATCGAGTTGTTCCAGGGCACGCCGCTGCTGATGCAGCTGTTCATGGTGTTCTTCGGAATTGCCTTGTTCGGCATCGACGTCTCCGCCTGGGCGGCGGCCGCGGTGGCACTGACGCTGTTCACCAGCGCCTTCCTCGCCGAAATCTGGCGTGGTTGCGTCGAGTCCATTCCGCGCGGCCAGTGGGAGGCATCCGCAAGCCTGGCCATGAGCCGGCTGGAGCAATTGCGCCATGTGGTGCTGCCCCAGGCGCTGCGCATTGCCATCGCACCGACCGTGGGTTTCTCGGTACAGGTGGTGAAAGGCACGGCGGTGACCTCCGTCATCGGCTTTACCGAACTGACCAAGACCGGCGGCATGCTCGCCAATGCCACCTTCGAACCCTTCCTGATCTACGGCCTGGTCTCCCTGGGTTATTTCATCCTTTGCTATCCGCTCTCGCTGAGCGCACGTCACCTGGAGAGGAGGCTGCATGTCCCTGCTTAGAGTTTCCGCACTGCACAAGTACTACGGCGACAACCATGTGCTGAAGGGTATCGACCTCAGCATTGAAGAGGGCGAGGTGGTCGCCATCATTGGCCGCAGCGGTTCCGGCAAGAGCACGCTGCTGCGCACGCTCAATGGCCTGGAATCCATCAACGACGGTGTGATCGAGGTGGACGGCGAATACCTGGACGCCGGCAGGGCGGACCTGCGCTCGCTGCGCCAGAAGGTCGGCATGGTGTTCCAGCAGTTCAATCTCTTTCCCCACCTGACGGTGGGCGAGAACGTGATGCTCGCGCCCCAGGTGGTGAAGAAACTCGGCAAGGCGGAGGCGCGGGCCCTCGCCGAAGAGATGCTGGCCCGGGTCGGCCTGGCGGAAAAGGTCGACGCCTACCCGGATCGTCTGTCTGGTGGGCAGCAGCAGCGGGTGGCGATTGCGCGTGCGCTGGCGATGTCGCCCAAGGTGCTGCTTTGCGACGAGATCACCTCAGCCCTGGACCCGGAACTGGTCAACGAAGTGCTCGGCGTGGTCCGCCAATTGGCCAGCGAAGGCATGACCCTGATCATGGTGACCCACGAGATGCGCTTCGCTCGTGAAGTCGGCGACAAGCTGGTGTTCATGCACCACGGCAAAGTGCACGAGGTGGGTGATCCGCGAACCCTGTTCAGCGCCCCGCAGACGCCGGAGCTGGCCAACTTCATCGGCATGGTGGAGCAGTAGCATCCCATCCGTCCTGCCGGCTGCAGGGTTACACGCGCCAGGCCCCTGTCCTGGCGCAGTAATTCGTTCACTCTTTGGTATGACTTTCAGAATCACTACTTCTCCGGTTACGGAGGGGTGGGGTGATTGAATAGCGTTGGCCTCCTCGCAATGCCCATCTGGTAGAGGCCAATGAAAACAACAAGAAAGACCTGCACATCCTTCTATCCCCACGCGCTGGCTGCCGCCGTCGCAGCGAGCATCGCGCTTCCGGCGGGAGCGGTGAGCTTCAACGTCGGTGAAATCGAAGGCCAGTTCGACTCTTCCCTGTCCGTGGGGGCCAGCTGGTCCATGCGCGGGGCCGATCCCGACCTGATCGGATCGAACAATGGTGGGGACGGCCTGTCGCAAACCTCCGACGACTCCCACCTCAACTTCAAGAAGGGCGAGACCTTCTCGAAGATCTTCAAGGGCATTCACGACCTCGAACTGAAGTACGGCGATACCGGCGTTTTCCTGCGCGGCAAGTACTGGTACGACTTCGAACTGAAGGATGAAGACCGCCTGTTCAAGGACATCGACGACAGCGGCCGCAAGGAAGGCGCCAAGTCCTCCGGTGCCCAGTTGCTGGACGCCTTCATCTACCACAACTACACCATCGCCGACCTGCCGGGCAGCGTGCGCCTGGGCAAGCAGGTGGTGAGCTGGGGCGAGAGCACCTTCATCCAGAACGGCATCAACGCGATCAACCCGATCGACGTCTCCGCGTTCCGTCGTCCGGGCGCCGAGATCAAGGAAGGCCTGATTCCGGTCAACATGTTCTACGTGTCCCAGAGCCTGACCGACAACCTGTCCGCCGAGGCCTTCTATCAACTGGAATGGGACCAGACCGTCGTCGACAACTGCGGCACCTTCTTCGCCCAGCCGGATATCGTGGCTGACGGTTGCGACGACAACCTTCGCGTACTGCGGTCGGCCTCGTCTCTCGGGCCGGCGCTCGGGCTCCTGACGGCCCGAGGAATCGATGTCAACCAGGAGGGCGTACTGGTTCGCCGTGGTGCCGACCGCGATGCCGACGACAGCGGCCAATGGGGTACCGCGCTGCGCTACTTCTTCGAACCGCTGGACACTGAATTCGGCGCCTACTTCATCAACTACCACAGCCGGACGCCGATCTTCAGCGGCGCTGCGCCGTCACAAGCCGTATTCATCGATTCGGCGGGGCTGGGAGCCCTGGCGCCCCTGGCCGTGGCCGGTCGCTCCAACTACTTCATGGAGTATCCCGAGGATATCCGCCTCTACGGCCTGAGCTTCTCCACCACGCTGCCCACCGGCACCGCCTGGAGCGGTGAGCTCAGCTACCGCCCCAATGTGCCGGTCCAGTTGAACTCCACCGACATCCTGTTTTCCGGCGTTGGGCCGCTGGCCGCGCTCAGCCCGGCATTCGCCGCCTTCGGCAATGCCTCGGTGCTGGATGGCACGCCAGGCCAGGACCTGCATGGTTATCGCCGCAAGGAAATCACCCAGTTCCAGACCACCTTTGTGCAGTTCTTCGATCAGGTCATGGGCGCCGAGCGCCTGACCCTGGTGGGCGAAATCGGCGTTTCCCACGTCGGCGGCCTGGAAAGCACCCGCAAGGCGCGCTACGGGCGTGACCCGGTCTATGGTCCAGGTCCGCTGCCAGCAACTGGCCCGGTCAACACCTGCCTGGCCTTGAACGCCAGCACGCTGGGCAGTGCCACCGCCGAGAACGTCAGCAAGTACTGCGAGGACGATGGCTTCGTCACCAGTACGGCCTGGGGTTATCGCATGCGTGCGGTGTGGGACTACAACGACGTGTTCGCCGGCGTGAACCTCAAGCCCAGCGTGGCCTGGTCCCACGATGTCGACGGCTACGGCGCCAACGGCGCCTTCAACGAGGGCAACAAGGCCGTCAGCCTGGGCCTGGATGCCGACTACCAGAACACCTACAGCGCCAGCCTTTCCTACACCGATTTCTTCGGTGGCACATACAACACCTCGATCGACCGCGATTTTCTCGCGCTCAGCGTCGGGATGAGCTTCTAAGCGCTGCACCAGAAGTAGAGGACAAAGACCAATGAACAAGAAAAGACTGATGCAATCCGGTGCCTTGGCACTGAGCCTGCTGGCGACCAGCGTCATGGCCAAGGTCTCCCCGGATGAGGCCGCGAAGCTCGGTACCAGCCTGACCCCGATTGGCGCAGAGAAGACCGCTAACGCCGATGGCAGCATTCCCGAGTGGACCGGCGGCTTGCCGCAGACTGCCGGCAGCGTCGATGCCAAGGGCTTCCTCTCCGACCCTTTCGCCGATGAGAAGCCGCTGTTCACCATCACCGCGAGCAACGCCGAGCAGTACAAGGACAAGCTATCGGCCGGTCAGATGGCGATGTTCAAGCGCTATCCGGACACCTACAAGATCCCGGTGTACAAGACCCACCGCAGTGCGGCGCTCCCGGACAACATCTACGCCGCGGCCAGGACCAGCGCGTTGAATACCGAAGGCGTGGATGGTGGTAACGGCCTGAAGGGCTTCAGTGACAGTCGTTACTATGCGTTCCCGATTCCCAAGAGCGGTGTCGAGGTGGTGTGGAACCACAGCACCCGTTACCGCGGCGGTAACATCAAGCGTTACATGACCCGTGTGCAGCCGCAGTCCAACGGCGCCTTCAGCATGGTCCAGTTCACCGACGAGGTGTCGTACCCCGCGAACCTGCCGGACATGGACAAGAACAAGGCCGAGAACGTCCTGTTCTTCTTCATCCAGAACGTGACCGCTCCGGCGCGCCTGGCCGGCAACGTGCTGCTGGTCCACGAGACCATCGACCAGGTCAAGGAACCGCGCCTGGCGTGGCTCTACAACGCCGGTCAGCGCCGCGTGCGCCGTGCGCCGCAGGTGGCCTACGACGGCCCGGCGACCGCCGCCGACGGTCTGGCCACCTCGGACAACTACGACATGTTCAACGGCGCGCCGGACCGTTACACCTGGGAGCTGGTCGGGAAGAAGGAGATGTACATCCCCTACAACGCCTACAAGCTTGATTCGCCGAGCCTCAAGTACAAGGACATCATCCGTCCGGGCCACATCAACCAGGACCTGACCCGCTACGAGCTGCATCGCGTGTGGGAAGTGGTGGCCAAGCTCAAGACGGGCGAGCGCCACATCTATGCCACCCGCCACATGTACTTCGACGAAGACAGCTGGCAGCTGGCGCTGGTCGATCACTACGACGGTCGCGGCCAGCTGTGGCGCGTCGGTGAAGGCCATGTCCAGCAGTACTACCACAAGCAGGTGCCGGGCTATACCGCCGAAACCCTGTATGACCTGATCTCCGGCCGCTACTCGGTACTGGGCCTGAAGAACGAGGAGAAACAGAGCTACGAGTTCGGCGCCACGGCGTCCGCGTCGGCCTACACGCCGGCAGCCCTGCGCCAGGCCGGTATCCGCTGATTCGCAACTGAACGCTACACCCGTGTGTTTTGCGGCCCTCCGGGGCCGCTTTTTCGTTGGTAAAAGCGGCCATTGCGCAATCTCCTCACGCTCTGCAAGGATGGTTCAATCATCGATCAGGAAGCGTATGTGTCCATGGCACAACCGCCGCTCAATGCCGACCTGCCTCGGCTACCGCCGCTCCACATTCCCCGTCCACGCCTGCGCGATGCCCTGCTGGAGGCCGATTGCCGGTTGCGCCTGCTGTGCGCCACGGCCGGCAGCGGCAAGAGCGTCCTCCTTGGCGAGTGCATGCGGCAGTGCCCAACCGATACCCGACTGGTTTACCTCGACCTGCGTGGCCAGCGCCTGGATGCGAAGGCATTTCTGCAGCGCCTGGCGGACGCGCTGGGCCTGGCGACGGCCGACCTCGACGCGATCATGCAGCACCTGCATGCGGAGGAGCAGCCTTGCTGGCTGGTGCTGGACGACTATCCGCGCCTGACCGCCAGCGAGCTGGATCGGGCGCTCAACGAACTCATCCTCGGTTCGTCGAATCGCACGCGCTGGTGGGTTGCCGGTCGTCGCCGCCCGCTACTGCAACTGGCCCGTCTACTGCTGGATGGCGAACTGTTCGAGCTGGGCGGCCATGAGTTGGCGTTCTGCGAAGGCGAACTGGCCGAGTTGCTGCAACGGATCGGCCATCACTGGCCACGCCCGGCGGTCCTGGGACTGATGGAGCAATCCCAGGGCTGGTGTGCCGGGATCTGCCTGCGCCTGCTCGGGCTCAAGCCCGGCCAGCAGGCCGCGCTGGATGGCGGTAATGCCCTGGTGCTGGAATACCTCAGGCGCGAAGTGCTTGATGAACTCCCCGCTGACTGGCTGCAGGCGTTGTGCAGCCTGGCGCAGTTTCCGCAGTTCGACCGGGGCCTGTGCGAGCAACTGCTGGGCATGGGCGAGGGCGCAGAATTGCTCGACCGTCTACTCGAATGTGGCCTGTTCATCGAGCCCGTCGACCAGGAGGGAAAACTGCTGCGGGTGCAGCGGACGTTCGCGCCGCTGCTGGCCGAGCAGTTGCCCGGCAACCTGGCCAAGTCGCTGTTCCGCAAGGCCTGCCAGTGGTACATCGGCCTGGAGCAGATAGGCCCGGCGCTGGAATACGCGTTCAAGGCGGAACAACCGGAAGTGGCTGCCAGCCTGATGGAGCGCTATACCCAGGACCGCATGCTGCAGGGGAGCGACTTCGCCTTGCTGCTGGAGTGGCGCCGTGAGTTGCCGCTGTCGATGCTGACCAGCACCCCCCGACTGACCCTGATCAATGCCTGGCTGCTGCTGCTCAGCGGACGGCTCGAAGAGTCGCAGTACTTCATTGACGCGCTCGGTCGCTTCCTGCCGCAACCGGATGCACGTCGGCAGTTCGAGCTGATTGCCCAATGGAAGGCCTTGACGGGCAAGTTGGCGTTTCACCGCGGGGATGCCGAGCAGGCGCGGCCATTGGTGACTGAGGCGATTGCCGAACTGCCGGAGCAAGCCTGGTGCCAGCGCCTTCTGTGCGCGGTGCTGCAAGTCGAGCAGGCGCTGATCGAAGGTGATTTTCCGCGGGCCCAGGCGCTCAACCGGCAGGCCATCAAACAGGCCCGTGAGCACGGCAGCCTGGCCATCGAAAGCGTGCTCGCCCTGGAGTACGTGAAGCTATTGGAAGTCCGTGGCGAGCTGCTGCGTGCGGAAACCCTGCTGACCCGCCTGCACCAGGAGTTGAGCAGCGCCTGGGGGGCCGAGGACAGCCCCATCAAGGGGCGCGTGCAATTGCTGCGCGCCAGCCTGTTGTTGCAGCGTGGCTGCTATGCGGAGGCTGAAGCCGCTTTCGAATCCGGCGTGCGCGAGTGCCAGGCCTGCGCCGATCCGGCCGCCACCTGGGGTTACCTGGGGTTGGCCGAACTGGATGCATTGCACAGCGACATTTCGGGCGCCTTCGCGCGCATCGCCGAAGCCGAGCGCTTGATGCAGTACGGCCGCATCAGCGTGCAGCTCTACCAGGGCCTGATCGTGCTGACCAAGGCGCGGCTCTGGCTGCACCAGGGCAATCACGTTCAGGCCGAAAAAGCGTTGCGCAATCAATTGGCCGTAGCCACTCAACTGCCGCCATTCGGCGCGCCAGAGCTGAATGTACGTCTGCGCCTGCTGCTGGCGCGCGCCTTGCTGGCCAGCGAAGCGGCAGAGGAGGCAGTGGACAGTCTCGCGGCCATCCACAGCTCGGCACTTGCCCAAGGACGACGTCCGCTGGCTTGCGAAGCCGGGTTCAGCCTGGCGGAGGCGTTGCACCGCTGCAACAGGCCGGCCCAGGCCCGACAGGTGCTGCTGGATGCCCTGGCCATGGCCCGGCAACTGGGGCTTGCCAGCCTCGAACGGGCATTCAGTCAGCGCAATCCGGCGATGATGCGCTGGGCCGGCAAGGGCGCCGGCAGCGTGGTCGAATGCGAGCCAGTCGCCTTGTTGAGCCGGCGCGAACTGGATGTGCTCAAGCTGATCGCGCAGGGCCATTCCAACCAGCAGATCGCCGAATCCCTGTTCATTTCCTTGCACACGGTCAAGACCCACGCACAGCGCATCAACCACAAGCTCGGGGTGGAGCGGCGCACGCAGGCCGTGATTCGCGCCAAGGAGTTGGGGCTGACCCAATGAGATGCTCGGAGTTCGTCACGCGACTGAGCTCCTAGCGCCTGCAATGCAGGTTTCTTCGTACGTGGCGCCACGGCGAATCCGTGGCGGCCTACGCTGTTTCGTTTGATAAAACCTCAATCAAAGGTGGTCTTTATATCGTTTGTCGGGCCTGCGCCCGATGTCGACCATAGCGCCTGTCCAGAGCCGTTTGCGCGGCTGAAAACAACAGGAGGTCGACATGAACCCGCTGCCATCCCTCTGGGGGGCCGATAGCCCCTCGCGCCTGCTTGGCTCCCGCCATATCGCCACCGGTGAACTGGTGTTCCCGATGCTGCCCAGCCACTCGCCACTGGCCGATCACTACCAGGTCGAGCTGCTGTCCGGTGAGGGCAGCCTGTACAGCTTCACCATCATCAACCCGAGCCCGAAGAGCGGCCTGGAACCTTTCGCCCTGGGTTACCTGGACCTGGAGGGTCCGGTGCGCCTGTTCGGCCGGATCACCGGCAACGAGCGCCCGGTGATCGGTGGCAGCTATCGCGTCCTGCCCGATGAAACCTATGGCTATGTGTTCGAATCCGTGGAGGCCCGCCCGTGAGCCAGATGCATGTAATGGGCGGTGCCATGACCCGCTTTGGCCGCCACCAGGGTGTGATGGCGCCGGAACTGGCGCAGCAGGCGATCCTCAAAGCGGTGGCCGACTCGGGACTCGCGCTGAAGGACATCCAGGCGATCTACTGCGCCAACGTCCTCGGCGGCATGATCCTCGGCCAGGTGATCCTGCGTGACCTCGGCCTGGACGGGATTCCCGTCTACAACATCGAGAACGCCTGCGCCAGCGGCGCCACTGCGGTGCACCTGGCGCGCCACGCGCTGCTCGCCGGGCAGTACGAGCGGGTGCTGGTGTTCGGTATCGAGCAGCTGACCCAACTGGGTGGCGGCACCATTCCGATGCAACGCAACGACGAGAAGACCGACCTGTTCGCCAAGGCCGGCATGGTGCTGCCAGCGGTCTATGCCATGCGCGCGACCCGTTTCATTCACGAGCGCGGTGCCAGCCCGGCTGACCTGGCCGGTATCGCGGTGAAGAACCGCTACCACGGTTCCTTGAACGAGTACGCCCAGCAGCGCACCGAAGTGACCCTGGAAGAGGTGCTGGGTTCGCGCATGATCGCCGACCCGCTGACCCTGCTGCAGTGCTGCCCGTCCCAGGTGGATGGCGCCGCCGCCCTGGTGCTGGGTACCAAGCCCGGCCCCCATGCGAAGGACGTCCGCGTACTGGGTTCGATCGTGGTTTCCGGCCTGCGTGAAGGTGCCCGCGACGACATCCTCGATGCCGAGATCACCGCCCGCGCCGCGCGCCTGGCCTATGAGCAGGCGGGCGTGGACCCGCGTGAGGTGGGCGTGGTCGAGCTGCACGACGCCTTCACCATCGCTGAGCTCCTTTATTACGAGGCCCTGGGCCTGGCACCGCATGGCGAAGCCGTCGCATTGCTGCATTCCGGTGCCACCCGCCTGGGCGGCCGGGTGCCGGTGAACCCCAGCGGCGGCCTGCTCGCCAAGGGGCACCCGCTGGGCGCTACCGGCGTGGCACAGATGGTCGAGCTGATGTGGCAGCTGCAGGGCCGCGCAACAGGCCGTCAGGCGGACAACAAGCCCACCATCGGCGTTGCCCAGTGCACCGGTGGCGGCATCGCCGGCGTCGACCATGCCGCGTCTTCCGTTCACGTACTGGGGGTGTGAGATGAGCGCACAACGCTTCCATGAAGGGCAGGTGGCGGCCGTTACCGGTGCCGCCCGCGGCATCGGCCTCGGCATTGCCACGCGCCTGGCGCGCCAGGGCGTGACCGTCTACCTGCTGGACCGCGACGAGGCTGTGCTGACCGAAGCGGTCGCCCAGCTTCGCAGCGAGGGGATGAACGTCCATGGCCTGGCCCTGGACCTCACCGAGGGTGCTGCGGTGGAGCGCGCTTTCGGCCGTATCGCCGAAGCCGGCGCCGGCCTGGACTTCCTCGTGAACAATGCCGGCGTGGTCCGCGACAAGCGCTTCCTGAAGATGACCGAGGACGACTGGGACCTGGTGGTGGATACCAACCTGCGGGCGCAGTTCCTTTGCTGCAAGGCGGCGCTGCCGCTGATGCTGGAGCGCAGCTTCGGACGCATCGTCAACCTGTCGTCGCGCGCCTGGCTGGGCGGCTTCGGCCAGGCCAACTACTCCGCCGCCAAGGGCGGGGTGGTGAGCCTGAGCCGCAGCCTGGCCATCGAGTTCGCGGCCAAGGGCATCACGGTCAATACCATTGCTCCCGGCATCGTCGACACACCGCTGTTCCAGGCCTTCGAGCCCGAGGTGCAGGCGCGCCTGAAGGACACGGTGCCGGTCAAACGGATCGGCACGCCGGAGGATATCGCCAACGCCGTGGAGTTCTTCCTCGACCCGGCGAGTGCCTACATCACCGGACAGACCCTCTATGTCTGCGGCGGGCGCAGCCTGTCGTCAGCCAGCGTCTGAGGAGGCCACCATGCCTGTACATCTGCAGATCCGGGGCGCGGTGGCGTTGATCAGCCTCGACCGCCCGGATGCCCTCAACGCCCTGGATATCGAATCCCTGCGCACCCTGCGTGCGCGCCTGGAGGAGGTCCGTGACCGCCGCGAAATTCGTGCGGCGATTCTCGCCGGCTCCGGTGAACGCGCCTTCTGCGTCGGCGCCGACCTGAAGAGCACGCGGGCGTCCAACGCGTCCTATGCCGAGGCGCTGTTTCTCGACAAGGAGCTGGCGGCCGATGCCGGCTTGTACATCCGCCTGATGGACCTGGCCGACCTCGACCTGCGCAAGCCGCTGATCGCGGCCATCAATGGGCACTGCCTGGGCGGAGGCCTGGAACTGGCGCTGCAGTGCGACCTGCGCATTGCCTCCGCCAACGCCGGTTTCGGCCTGCCGGAAGCGGTGGTGGGGTCGATTCCAGCAGTGTCCGGCCTGCATCGTCTGCTCAAGGCCGTGCCGCCGGCCCATGCCATGCAGATGGCGCTGACCGGCCAGCGCATCGATGCCGCCCAGGCGTTGGCCATCGGTCTGGTGTCAGAGGTTTCGGCCAGTCCGGCAGCACTGCTGGAACGGGCCTTCGCACTGGCCGAGCGCATCGCCGCCCAGGCACCGCTGGCGGTCCAGGCGCTGCAATCCCTGGCACGGCAGACGGCGCACCTGTCCGATGCCGACGCCCAGCGTCTCACCGAGCTGTACTGGGGCGTGCTGCGGGACACCGAGGACCGCCTGGAAGGGCGCACGGCTTTCGCCGAGAAGCGCGCACCTCAGTACAAGGGCCGTTAGTTCCGGGGAGAGCCGTCATGCATCTGAGCAATCCGTTCTTGCAGAGCCTGGGTGTCGAATTGGTCCACTGGGCCGTTGGCGAGGCCGAGTTCCACATGCCCATCGAGGCGCGTCACCTGAACCGCCAGAGCATGTTGCACGGGGGGCTGATCGCCACCTTGCTGGATGCCGCCTGTGGCTACGCGGGCCTGCACTCGGCCGAGGGCGAGGAAGAAGTCCACGGCGTCACGGTGATGCTGAACATCGCCTACCTGAAAGCGGCCCGCTCCGGACGCGTGATCGCCCGGGGCAGGGTCAGCCGCAGTGGCCGCAGCCTCTACTTCGCCGAGGCATCCCTGGTGGACGAAGAGGGCGAGGTGCTCGCCACGGCCCAGGGCACCTTCAAGCAGGGAGACCGCCGTCATGCTGCGTAATGCCTTGCAAGGGCTGACGGTGCTGGACTTCACCCAGATCGCCGCCGGCCCCACCTGCACCATGCTGCTCGCCGACATGGGCGCGCGGGTGATCAAGATCGAACCGCCGGAAGGTGACCTCGGCCGCACGTTGGGGCCGGCCTGGGTGGGGGATTCCAGTGCCCTCTACCACGGCTTCAACCGGGGCAAGCAAGGCCTTTGCCTCGACCTGAAGAATCCCCAGGGATTGGCCGTCGCCAAGCGCCTGGTGGCTGAAGCGGACGTGGTGATCGAAAGCATGCGCCCCGGCGTGATGGCGCGGCTCGGGTTGGGATTCGAAGCGCTGTCGGCGCAGGATCCCGCATTGATCTACTGCTCCATTTCCGCTTATGGCCAGCAGGGTCCTTACGCGGACCGCGCGGGCGTGGATGGCATCCTCCAGGCGGACTCTGGACTCATGAGCCTGATCGGCATCCCCGGTGCGCCGCCCTGCAAGGTGCAGGCGCCCGTGGTGGATGTGGTCACCGGCTACATGGCCTGCATGGCCATCCTCGCCAAGCTGCAGGCGCGGCACCAGGACGGGCAGGGCGGGCACCTGGATGTGAGCCTGATGAACTCCGCCCTGGCGTTGCAGCAGTCCTCCATCAGCAGCTACCTGCGTGACGGCGAGCTACCCACCCCGATCGGCAGCGCCGCGCCTTACTCGGCACCCAACGAAGCCTTCCAGACCGCGGACGGCTGGATGATGGTGGCTGCCTACAACGGCAACCGCTGGGAGCGCCTGTGCACGGTGCTCGGTCACCCGGGATGGGCCACCGATCCACGCTTCCTCACCTCCGCCCAACGCGTGGTGCACCGGACCGAGATGCAGGAAGCCCTCAATAGCGTGTTCCGCACCCGGGGCACCGGCCATTGGCTGGAGCGCCTGCGTGCGGCGGACATCCTCTGCGCCAAGGTGGCCGACTACAGCGACCTGCTGAACCATCCTCAGCTTGAACAGAACGGCATGCTCGCCGAGATCGAGCATCCGCGGCATGGCGTGCTGCGGGTACCCGGTTTCCCGGTGAACAGCGCCGAGGCCGCCAAGCAGCCCTACAGGCCAGCGCCGGACAAGGGCGAGCACTCCCGCGAGCTGCTGGCCGAGATGGGCTTCAGCGAGCTGGAAGTAGCACAGATGCTCGAGGCCGGAGCGGTGGTCAACGCGTAGGGTGGAAATCGCGCTGCATTTCCACCATTCGGCGCCAGGGTGAGCGTCGATGGTGGATCGGTGGAGCGTGATCCACCCGGCTGCGCTCAGCGCCAACCTATGAAGGGCCGTGCCGCGTCTGGCGCGCCTGTTCCAGCAGCCATTGGCGGAAGATGCTCATGTCCTCGCTCTCCGCCCGGTGCCTGGGGGTGAGCAGGTAATAGGTGTAGGCGCCCATGTCCACGGTCTGCGGGAACGGTCGCACCAGGGTGCCTTCGCGCAGCTCTTTTTCCACCAGGAACAACTGGGCGATGGCGATGCCCTGGCCGCCGGAAGCCGCTGCATAGGCCATGGACGAACTCTGGTAGGTCATGCCGGCGCGGGCGTCCACGGCGCTGCCCACGCCTGCGGCCTGCAGCCAATGGCTCCAGTCGTCCGGCCGGGCGATGGAGTGCAGCATGGTGTACTCGGCCACGTCCGCCGGCTCGTGCAGGCCCGGTCCGATGTCGAGCAGGCTGGGGCTGCACACGGGGGCCAGTACGTTGTCGCTGAGCACGTAGCAGTTGCAGTTGGGCCAGTCTCCCGAGCCGAGGCGGATCGCTGCATCCAGGTCATCCTTCTGAAAGTCCACCGGGTCCAGCGAGGCGGTCAGCAGCACCTCGATCTTGGGGTTCTCCTGGTGGAAGCTGGCCAGGCGCGGAATCAGCCATTGCATGGCGAAGGTGGTGTAGGCGCGTACCTTGATCTGCCGGCGCTTGGCGGGGCGCTTGAGCTTGCGGGTGGCGCTGCGTAGTTCTTCGATGATGCGTGCCACTGCCTTGAAGTACTGCTCGCCGGCCGGGGTGAGGGTGATCTGCCGGTGCCCGCGAAGGAACAGTGGCTGTTCCATGTAATCCTCCAGGGCGCGGATCTGCCGGGAAACAGCCCCTGGCGTGACGTTCAGTTCATCGGCGGCGAGGGTGATGCTGAGGTGCCGGGCAACGGCTTCGAAAGCCCTTACGGCGTTGAGCGGCGGCAGTCTGTCCATCATCGGTTCTTCTTCTTGGACGCGTGGAATGGCGCGGAATCTTACTCTAGTTCTGGTTGAGTAAATCTCAAGCGAAAACCCTGTTTTAATCGTTTGTCGCGGCCTCTGGCGGGTTCCTAGGATCGGCTCCGGACGTATCACAACAACAAGAGAGAGCCGCTCCATGACCACTCCCAACCGGGCCCGTTGCTTCGGTCCGCACACCCTGTTTGCGCTCTTCGGCCTGACCTGCGGTGCCAGCGGCACCGCCAGTGCCGATTTCATCGATGGCTCCAGGGCCAGCCTGGAATTGCGCAACTTCTACTTCAACCGCGATTTCCGCCAGGACGGCGCTGCACAGAGCAAGGCCGAGGAGTGGGCCCAGGGTTTTCTGCTGCGCTACGAGTCGGGTTTCACCGAGGGGCCGGTCGGCGTCGGCGTCGATGCCCTTGGCCTGCTCGGGGTGAAGCTGGATTCCAGCCCGGATCGCACCGGAACGGGCCTGCTGCAATCCGACCGGGAAAGGCCCAATCGTGCCCAGGACGAGTACGGCGAACTGGGGCTCACTGCCAAGCTGAGGGCCTCCAGCAGCCTGCTGAAGATCGGCACTCTGCAGCCCAAGCTGCCGGTTGCCCTGTCCAACGACAGTCGGCTGCTGCCGCAGACCTTTCGCGGTGCCTGGCTCAGTAGTACCGAGGTGAAGGACCTGACCCTGGACCTGGGACGCTTCGACCGGGTGAACCTGCGCAACTCTTCGGATAACGAGGCGATGCAGGTGTTCAACGGCGGGGCGCGCAACATCGTGCTGGGCCGCAACAAGACCAGCGATGCGCTGGACTTCGCCGGTGCCAGCTACAAGTGGACACCGGCCCTGACCACCGCGTACCACTACGGCGGACTGGACGGCATCTACCGCCAGCACTACCTCACCCTCGGCCACAGCCTGGACCTGGGCGATGCCGGCTCCATCAAGTCCGACCTGCGTTGGGCGCGGAGCCTCGACGATGGCGGCAGCAATGTCGATAACCGCGCCCTGGGGGCGATGTTCACTTACAAGCGCGGCCCCCACGCCCTCGGGATGGGCTACCAGCACATGGCCGGCGATACCGGCTTCGCCTATGTCAGCGGGGCGGATGGTTACCTGGTGAATCTGGTGCAGATCAACGACTTCGGCAATGCGGACGAACGCTCCTGGCAGGCGCGCTACGACTTCGATTTCGCCGCGCTGGGCATTCCCGGCCTGACCTTCATGACGCGCTACCTGTCGGGCGATAACGTGCAAGTCACGGGCCGGACGGAGGAGGGCAAGGAGTGGGAGCGGGATACCGACATCGCGTACGTGGTGCCGAACGGGCCGCTGAAGAATCTCGGCATCAAATGGCGCAATGCGAGCGTGCGCAGCAACTTCGGTCCCGATATCGATGAGAACCGCTTGATCGTCACCTACACCCTGCCGCTCTGGTAATCCGTATCAGCGCAAAGCAACCGGCCCCAGAAGGGGCCGGTTTTTGCGTTCTTGTAGGGGGTACAGCGTCTCGCTCAATTCGAGGCCGTAGGATGGGTGGAGCTTGCGATACCCATCGATACGAGGTGATGGGTATCGCTGCGCCCCAGCGGAACGCCGCCCGCCACATCCTGCATGGGCAATCCCTGGCGCAGGATCAGAGGCGGATGATCACCGACTTCAGCTGGGTGTAGTGGGAGAGGGCGTCGATGCCTTGCTCGCGGCCGTAGCCGCTCTGCTTGAAGCCACCGCACGGCGTCTGGACGAAGCCGCCGCTGTACTCGTTGACTACGATGCGCCCCGCTTCCAGGCCGGCGGCCACGCGGTGCACGCGGCCGATATCGCGGCTCCAGATGCCGGCCCCCAGGCCGAACTCGCTGTCGTTGGCGATGCGCAGGGCATCGGCTTCGTCCTTGAAGGGAATGACGCAGAGGATGGGGCCGAAGATTTCTTCCCGGGCCAGGGTCATGTCGTTGGTCACGCCGGTGTAGACCGTGGGTTCGATGTACCAGCCATTGCCGAGATGCTCGCCGCTGGCCACCTTGCCGCCGATGGCCGGTTTGAGGCCTTCGCGCTCGGCGATTGCGAAGTAACTCTGGATCTTCTCGAACTGTGCCTGGGTGGTGATGGGGCCGGAGGTGCAGTCGAAGTCTGGGCCGACGCGCAAGGCCGCGACCTCGGCCACCAGCTTCTCGACGAAGCGGTCGTGGACGCTCTCCTGCACCAGCAGACGGGTGCCGGCGCAGCACCACTGGCCGCTGTTCCAGGTGAAGGCCGTGGTGGCGCCCTTGGCGGCGGCGTCGAGGTCGGCATCATCGAAGACGATATTCGCCGACTTGCCGCCCAGCTCCAGGGTCAGCGGTAGGATGCGCTCGGCAGCGATGCGGCCCAGTTCCTGACCCGCGGTAATGCCACCGGTGAAGGAAATCTTGCGCATCAGCGGATGGCGCGCCATCACCGGGCCGATGACGCTGCCCTTGCCGACGATCACGTTGAACACACCGGCAGGCAGGCCGGCTTCTTCAACGGCGATGCGGGCCAGTTCCACCAGCGAGGCGGAGGTGTGCTCGGAAGGTTTGGCAACGACCGTGTTGCCGGTGGCCAGGGCCGGTGCGATGGCGCGGGCGGCCTGATGCAACGGGGCATTCCAGGGCAGGATGGCACCGATCACGCCGAAGGGATCGCGGCGGGTGTAGACGTGGTAGTTGGGGCCCTGGTTGATCACTTCGCCGTCCATCACGTTGACCAGGCCGGCGTAGAACTCGAAGTACTGGGCGGTGAGGTCCATCAGCGTGGCCATCTCGCGGCCGGGCTTGCCGGTCTCGGCGCTTTCCAGCTTGCCCAGGCGGTCTTCGCTGCGGCGCACGATACGCGCCAGCTCCACCAGGATGCGGCCACGCTCGGAAGGCCGCATGTCACGCCAGGCCGGCAGGGCGTCCTGGGCGGACTGGATGGCGAGCTCCACTTCCTGCGGGCCGCTGTTGGCGACCTCGCCGAGCTTTTCGCCGGTGCGCGGGTCGAACTTGTCGACGTAGCGACCTTCGACAGGCGCCAGGCTGCGCCCGCCGATGTAGCTCTCAACTTTCAAGAACATGCTTCGAGACTCCTCAATTCAAGGCCCGGATCATGATCGGGTGCCATTCTTGTTCGTCGACCCGGGCGCAGGGGCAGGTTCGGCCTTCGGCTGCGTGCCTTCAAAGGAATTTTCAGCCATCAAGGCTTGAGAAAACCTCAAGCGTCAGATTGCCCGGAACGCACGCCTCGCCTGGGCTGTCGCTTGATTTAAAGTCAAGTGTACTGGGCGGAAATCTCGCTTCACCGCCCCTGCGTGACACTGCATCTTGCTCGCTAACCAGAAGAGAACGCCTTCGGGCGATCAACAACAAAAAGTGTGCTCACGGGAGCGATGCAATGACTAACGACAATAGTGCGATTGGCGGCCTCATGCCTGATTCCATGTCCGCCACGGGCCAGGCCGATATTGGCCGCAAGCTGAACCGGACCGAGAAAAAGGCCATCGTGGCCGCGACCCTGGGCACCATAGTCGAGTACACCGACTGGGTGATCTACGCCACCTTCTCGTCCATCCTCGCCAAGCAGTTCTTCCCGGCAGGCAACAGCCTTACCGCGCTGCTCTCGGTACTGGCGGTGTTCGCCGTGGGCTTCCTCATGCGCCCCATCGGCGGTGCGGTGCTCGGTGTGTTCGCCGACCGCTATGGCCGCAAGAAGGGCCTGACCCTGTCGATCCTGCTGATGTCGCTGGCCTCGCTGGTGATCGGCATCTGCCCCAATTACGAGAGCATCGGCATCGCCGCCCCCATCATCCTGGTGCTGGCACGCCTCACCCAGGGCTTCTCCGCCGGTGGGGAATTCGGTTCCGCCTCGGCCTTCCTGATCGAATCGGCACCGTCCAACCGGCGTGCCTTCGCCGGCTCCTGGCAGTGGTTCGCGATCAACGCCGGCACGCTGGTGTCCTTCCTGCTCGGCTTCGTGCTGGCCTCGGTGGGTAGCGACACGGCCCTGGAAGACTGGGGCTGGCGCGTGGCGTTCATCATCGCCGCGCTGATGGGCGTGCTCACCCTGTGGATCCGGCTGTCGGTGAAGGAAACCGAGGTGTTCAAGTCCCGCGTGGCCAAGAAGGCCGTCGAGAAACGCCCGATCCGCGACATGTTCACCAAACACCGCAAGGACGTGCTGCGGGTCATCGGCGTCGCCATGGCGGGCAACCTGCTGAACTATGTGTGGATGGTGAGCTACCCGTCCCAGGTTCACCTGGTGACCGGGATGTCGATCCGCGAGACCTTGCTCGCCGGGGCCATCGCCGTGAGCGTGTCGCTGCTGCTGATGCCGCTGGTCGGCATGCTGGCTGATCGCATTGGCCGCCGCCCGGTGCTGATTGCCTTTGCCGCTGCGTCCATCCTCTGGGCCTGGCCAAGCTTCGGGCTGCTTTACCAGGGCATCAGCCTGGTTGAGGTGGTGCTGCTACAAACTGTCTCCATGGTCATCCTCACCGGCTTCGGCGCCGCCTCGGCCGTAACCATGGCCGAGCAGTTCCCGGCCGAGGTGCGGGTCACGGGCATCGCCTTGCCCTATGCGCTGTCGGTCACCCTGTTCGGCGGGACTTCGCCCTACATCATGACGGCGGCAGCGGGCGCGGGTTATGGCCATCTGTTCTGGGTCTACGTCGCCGCGGTGTGCCTGGTGAGCCTGGTGGTCTACATCCGTATGCCGGAGATGAAGGGGCAGCCGCTGCGCTGATCGTGCTGGCGGACAGAAAAGGCCGGGCCCGATGGGCTCGGCCTTAAGCCGGATTGTCGGTAGCCCGGATGAAATCCGAGATACCCCCCTTATCGGGGCCATAGGCAAGCCCACGTCCTACGAACGTGGGAAATCGAGTAAGCCTTACGCCTTCTGCGGCACCACCCCCTGCAACTTCGCGCGCAGCACCAGCGCAATGCCGCCCAGCACCGCCAGCGAAACCAGCACCAGGCGCAGGCTGATGGTTTCGCCCAGCAGCAGCGCGCCGCCAAGGGCCGCGAGGACGGGGACGCTGAGTTGCACGCTGGCGGCCTGCAGGGCGCCGAGGCCGGGCAGGGCGCTGTACCAGATGGCGTAGCCGATGCCCGAGGTCAATGCGCCGGAGAGCAGGGCGTAGATGAGGCCTGGCAGGTCCAGGGTCAGTTGGTCGATGAAGGGCAGCAGGAGCAGGGCGGCGAAGGGCAGGGCGCGGATGAAGTTGCCGGCGGTGGCCGCCAGCGGCAGGCCGGCCTGGCGGCCCAGCAGGGTATAGACGCCCCAGGCCAGGCCCGCGAGCAGCATCAGCAGCCCGCCGACCAGGGGCGGCGCAGTGGCGCCGGGTAGCAGCAGCACCACCAGGCCGCCCGTGGCCAGGGCGAAACCCAGGGTCTGTTGAGGGTTCAGGCGCTCGCCACGCAACAGGCCGAAAACCACCATGCAGAGCTGCACCGCGCCGAACAGCAACAGCGCGCCGGCCCCGGCGTCCAGCTGCAGGTAGGCATAGGAGAACGCTGCGGCGTAGACGAACAGCGCCAGCGCGGCACGCCAGTTGCCGGTGCTGGCCAGGGGCGTGTGACGCAGTCGCAGTAACAGCCAGAGCATCAGTGCGCCGGAGGCGATGCGGATGGCCGTGAAGCTCGCCGCGTCGATGGCGGTTTCCTTCAGGGCAAGTCGGCAGAGCAGGGAGTTGCCGGCAAAGGCCAGCATGGCCAGTGCGGTGAGCAACAGCGTACGGGCGGCGGGCATGGCTGTCCTTAGGGGGATACCCGTTGGTTCAACGGCGCAGATAGGCGGTGAAGTCGATATCGCTGGCCGAGAGGATGGCCTGTACACGGTTGTGTACGTTGAGCTTGCGCAGGATGGCCGAGACGTGGGCCTTCACCGTGGTTTCGGCGATGTCCAGGTTGTAGGCGATCTGCTTGTTCGACTCGCCCTTGGTCATGCGTTCCAGCACCAGGAGTTGCTTGCGGGTCAGCGCCTGCAGCAGTTCCGGCGGGATGCCGGCGTCTTCATGGTGGCGGCGGGGCGAGGTCTTCTGGGTACGGATGATGTCGGACGGCAGATAGACGTTGCCGTTGAGAATCTGCTCGATGGCGTCGGTCATTTGCGCGCGGGGCGAGGATTTGGTGATGAAACCCACCGCGCCGTAGGTGATGGCCTGCAACACCACCTGCTTGTCCTGCTCGGCGGAGACGATGACCACCGGCACGGTGGGGGCCTCGTTGCGCAGGTTGATCAGCCCGTTCAGCCCATGCATGCCGGGCATGTTCAGGTCGAGGAGGATCAGGTCCAGGTCGTCGTGCTCCTGGGTCAGGGCCAGGGCGCTGTCCAGGTCGGCGGTCTCCATCACTTCGCTTTCCGGAAACCCATCGCTGATGACGTTGTGGATGGCTTCGCGGAAGAGCGGGTGGTCATCGGCAATCAGAATCTTGTACACGGCCTTTCACCTCATTGTTTTCATTATGGTGCGGCAGGCCCGGGTGTGCCCGGTCAGGGGAAGGGCACGGGACGGGCGGACTTCATCGCGGACGCTCTGTACTTTTTATAGGCAGCTATTACAGGCCAGTGCCGCTGCTTTTGGAATTCGACGTTGAGAGGGGGGAAGCAGTACCAAAGTAGTAGATGGCCCATGCCAGAACGGTTCCCGGCTTGGGCACCCTGCCGTCCCAGGGCCAGCCCACAGGAAGGGGTCAGGGTGCGAACGTACGCAGAAAGTACCGGTCGGGCGGTACCAAGGTAGTAGAAGCCTCTCTGCCGTTCGGTCCTAGCATGGCAACACAATAATCAGAGGGAGTTCGCGCCGTGCGCATCCTCAAGCATTTGCTGTTGCCTGCGTTGCTGATCCTCAGTCTGCTCGGCTTCGATCGAGCCAGGCCGGTGGACGACCGCCACCCGACCGGGGGGCGTGTGGAGCGCATTCTCTGGATGGATGAGTGAGGCCTGCCATGCACACGCTATGGCACGTCGACCTGCTGGTGACCCTGATCTTCATGCTGGCGCTGTTCGGCATCGCCCTTGGCCTCGGCCTGTGGGCAATGCGCTGGGCGGTGAGGCGTGGTATGCGGGTGCTGGATGACCTGCTCGGCGCTTTGCAGCAGGTGTCCCGTGGTGAGCTGCAGGTGCGCCTGCCAGCCTATTCCACGGCCGAATCACGCCGTCTGGCCAGTCACTTCAATCAGATGGCGTCCTCCCTGGAACAGGTCAAGGCGGAGAACGCCACGCTTACCCAGGCGCTACTGGCGTTGCAGGAGCGCGAGCGACGCCAGCTGGCGCAGGCGCTGCACGACGACCTCGGTCAATACCTCGCCGGGATTCGTGCCCAGCTCTTCCTGCTGCGCAGCGTGACCGGCCAACTGCCTGTGGTGAACCACACCGCCCAGGCGCTGGAGAGCAATTGCCAGCACCTGCAGGACGGCTTCCGCGCGTTGGTCCGCGATCTTTACCCGGTGATGCTGGAACGCCTGGAACTGGTCGAAGCCATTCGCCTGCTCGGCCAGCAGTGGCAGCAGACCCATGGCATCACCTGTCGCATGCAGTTGGCTGAGGACCTGCCGCCGATTTCCGGCGAAGCCAAGGCCCATTTCTATCGACTGCTGCAGGAAGCGCTTACGAATGTGGTGCGCCATGCCGAGGCGAGCGAGGTGCGGGTGCGCCTGCGCGCCGGAGGGCGAAGGTTGCGCCTGGTGGTGCGGGATGACGGACGCGGCGCCGAGCGTCTCGATGGCGGTGGCATCGGCCTGCGCTCCATGCGCGAACGCGCCCGCTGCCTGGGAGGTGAGCTCAGATTGCTGACGCGTCCCGGCGCTGGCCTGGTGCTTAGCCTCAGCGTGCCCGTGGAGGGGCTTGGATCATGAAAATCCTGCTGGTGGACGACCATGCCGTGGTGCGCCAGGGCTATGCGGCCTTGCTTTGCGCGTTGCTGCCGGAGGTGCAGGTCAGCGAGGCCGGCAGCGGCGAGGACGCCCTGCAGAAGGTGCAGGAGGAGATTCCCAACCTGGTCATCATGGACGTGGGTCTGCCCGGCATCAGCGGCCTGGAGGTCACTCGCCGGTTGCGCCAGCGCCTGCCGCAGTTGCGCGTGCTGTTCTTCAGCATGCACGACGAACTGCCCCTGGTGCGCCAGGCCCTGGACGCCGGCGCTGCGGGTTACATCACCAAGAGCTCGCCGCCGGAAGTGCTGCTGGAAGCGGTACGGCGCATCCTTGCCGGCCATCCCTACATCGAACAGCAGTTGGCGACCCAGCTGGCGTGCCATCAGACCGATGACCCGCGCTTGCGCGGCATTACCCAACGTGAGTTCGAGATATTCGTGATGCTCGCCCGTGGCCTGCCTTCTCGCGAAATCGCCGAGCGCCTGTGCATCAGCGGCAAGACCGTGTCGAACTACCTGACTTTGCTGAAGAGCAAGCTGCAGGTGGAATCCCATGCAGAACTGGTGCACCTGGCGATCGATACCGGTGTTTTGCGGGTGGGGCCGTAGGAGAGGGGCCGCTTCGCGGCCCTTGGCGAATGAATTGGCGATGTCTGCATTACGTGTTGCAAGAAGCCGTATTGCCCGTGGGAGCTGGCTTGCCAGCGAATAGCCCCGTTTCGCTGGCAAGCCAGCTCCTACAAGGCTCTTGGACCGATGGTAAATCTCGTGCAACAGCTAACGCAGACACAGCGATTGAAATCGCCCCCACAGAAAAACTACACACCTTCAGTGCCGCGCTGGGGCGCTCAATCCCACCCGCTCGGGCAACCCGTGCAGCCTTCCATATTGGTCTCCTGAAAGGTCGCATAGTGCTTGCGGGTGCCGGTGAGGTCGGCGTTTTCCAGGTTTGCCTGACCGATCTTGGCTTCCTGCAGGTTGGCGTCGCGCAGGTCGGCATCCTTGAGGTCGACCTTGCTCAGCCAGGCCATTTCCAGGTCGGCGGCCTGGAGCTTCACCCGGTGCATTTTCGCGCCGGAAAGGCGGGCGAATTCCAGGTAGGCCGCGGAGAGGTCCGCGCCCTGGAACTGCGCGGCCTGGGCGAACATTCCCCAACCTTGCACGGCCACCATGCGGCTGTTGCTGAGGTCCGCCAGGCGCAGGTTGGCCTGTTGCAGGCTTGCCCGGGTCAGGTTGGCGCCGACCAGACGGGCCTTTTCCAGGTTGGCCAGATCGAGGCGGGCATGACGCAGGTCGGCGCCTTCGAGGTTGGCACCGGAGAGGTCCATCTTGCCCAGATCCTGGTTGGCCAGTTGGGCGCCACGCAGGTCGGCGCCGGGGCAGCGGCTTTCCGGGGCGATGCGGCAGCCGTTGATCATCAGGTCGCCGTCGTCGGCCAGGGCCAGGCTGCCGGCTACCAGCAGGGCGAGCGGCAGATAGAGGTGCAGGTTGTTCATGGCAGGTTTCCGAAGGGAGGCTTGAAAGGAAACCGGGGCGCTGGGCCCCGGTCCGTCACTCAACGCTGCGCGGTCTTGTCCCAGCTCGGCAGCTTGAATACCCAGAAGGAACCACCCTGGGCCACCGGCTTGGTCAGCTCGGCCATGTCGCCGCCCCAGAGGGGTACTGCGCCGCCGTAGCCCACGGTCACACCGATGTACTGCTCGCCGTCCTGCTCCCAGGTGATGGGCGGGGAGACGATGCCGCTGCCGGTCTGGAACTTCCACAGTTCCTTGCCGTTCGTGGCGTCGAAGGCCTTGAGGAAACCGTCGCCGGTGCCGGTGAACACCAGGTTGCCCTTGGTGGCCAGCACGCCTGCCCAGAGCGGCAGACGCTCCTTGTGTTCCCAGGCCACTTTGCCGGTGGTGGGGTTCATCGCCCGCAGGATGCCGACGTGGTCGTCATACATGCGCTTGATACGGAATCCCTGGCCGAGGTAGGCCGAGCCCTTCTTGTAGGCCACTTCTTCGGTCCAGTAGTCCTCTTTCCAGTGGTTGGCCGGTACGTAGAAGAGGCCGGTGTCCTGGCTGTAGGCCATGGGGTTCCAGTTCTTGCCGCCGAGGAAGGGCGGGGAGACTTCAACCGTCTTGCCGTGCTTCTGGCCCGGCTCCGGCAGCGGCGGGCGCTGGCCCGGATTTTCAACCGGACGGCCAGTCTTCAAGTCGATATGGCTGGCCCAGGTGATGTTGTCGACGAAGGGGAAGGCGTTCTGCAGCTTGCCGTTGTTGCGATCCACCACATAGAAGAAGCCATTGCGGTCGGCGTGGGCGGTGGCTTTTACGGTCTTGCCGTTCTTGTCCTTGTAGTCGAAGAGCACCAGTTCGTTGTTGCCGGAGAAGTCCCAGGCGTCGTTTGGCGTGTGCTGGTAGAACCACTTCACCTCGCCGGTGCTCGGGTCTACGCCGACCTGGCCGGAGGTGTAGAGGCTGTCGAAGTCCTTGGGATCGCCACCATCGGCGGTACGTGCCCAACCGTTCCAGGGCGCCGGGTTGCCGGCACCCACAACGATGGTGTTGGTTTCAGGATCGAAGCTGGCGCTCTGCCAGGGCGCGCCGCCACCGTGGCTCCAGGCCTCTTTCTTGCCGGTGGGGGAATTCTTGTCGTCCGGCCAGGACGGCGCCTTGATGTCGCCGGTGGGCGTGCTGTCCTTGCCGTTCAGGCGACCCATGTGGCCCTCGACGAAGGGGCGCATCCACACCTCTTCGCCGGTGTCCGGATCGCGGGCGAAGAGCTGGCCCACCACGCCGAATTCGTCACCCGAGCTGCCGTGCACCAGCAGGACCTTGCCACTCTTCTGGTCTTTCACGATGGTCGGCGCGCCAGTCATGGTGTAGCCGGCACCGTGTTCGCCGAACTTCTTGTTCCAGACCACCTTGCCGGTCTTCTTGTTCAGGGCGACCACGCGGGCATCGAGGGTGCCGAAGAAAATCTTGTCGCCATAGATGGCCGCACCACGGTTGACCACGTCGCAGCAGGGGCGGATGTCGTCCGGCAGGCGGTGGTTGTAGGTCCACAGGCGCTGGCCGGTCTTGGCGTCGAGGGCGAAGACGCGGGAATAGGAAGCGGTGACGTAGATCACCCCGTCGCTGATGATCGCCTGGGACTCCTGGCCGCGTTGCTTCTCGTCGCCGAAGGAGAACGACCAGGCCGGCGACAGCTTGAACACGTTGTCGGCGTTGACCTTGTCCAGCGGGCTCCAGCGCTGGGCATTGGTGCCCAGGCCGTACTGCAGCACGTCACCGGTCGTTTTGTGGTCGTTGGCAATGTCGTCCCAGGTCACGTTCTGGGCGAAGGCGCCGGCGGCAGCGGTCAGGCCTCCGACGAGAAGCAGGCAACGGATGGCGGTGGAAAGCGGGCTGGCAGGGGAGGGTAGCGATCTTGTTGTCATCTTTGCGATTCCCATAGTCGATGGATACGGGGCCATCTGCTGGCCCGGCGTTTCGAATGGTGGAATTCGCGCTGTCGCCTTGATACGGAAAATCTCCCGCGCATGTCGGGAAAACTTCCCAGCCCGGGCATGACTTGGCATTGCTGCCAAAGCCCTTGTCGATACCTTCCGAGGAGCTACGACGAACGAAGGTTGCAGCGACCGCTACCAAGGTATCGGCCGTTCGATACCAAGGCGCTACAGCCAGATGAGCTCCCCGGCCTTAGCCTGACAGATAGGGAAACCCGCAAGAGGATTCCGTCATGATCATCATCAAGCACCTTCTGTTACCGCTGCTGCTGATCTGCTGCCTGCTCGAGTTCGAACTGGCCAGGGCCTCCGGCGACCTGGTCCGCCCTGCCATCGACCTGCCAGATCAACGTTTCTCCCTCCCGGCGTCCACGCCCGTAGCCGACTGATTGCCCCGTTTCTCCCGCCTCCATAACACCCGTCTTGCTGGTGAATGACGTCGCGTCGTTCGTCAGCAGGCTCGCGCCTGCACGCCTGATGGCGCCAGGGCGTTCGTCCGCACGCATCCACCCGCACTACTACCAAGGGAGGAAGGGCAAGCCACCAAAGCAGGATGGGGGCCTGACCGGGGGCTTCCTACCATGTCTCCACAGCGCTCCCCACGGGGCGCCGCCTTGCCCAGTAGCTCAATGAGGATGTACGTGATGAACAACAACAGCGCACTGCGCGGCCTCGCATTCCTGGCCGGCCTGACTCTCAGCGGAATGGCCCTGGCCCATGGCGACGTGGTGCCCCAGGCCGTGAACACCGAAGGCCTGGAGGCACTGGGCAAGGAGTGGCGCGCCGAGAACCCCTATCGCGCGCCCTATCCCCAGCATGACCTTGCCGTCGAGATCGGCTCTTCGGCCTACAACCAGAACTGTGCCCGCTGCCATGGCCTGGAAGCCAAATCCGGCGGTATCGCCCCTGACCTGCGCTACCTGGAAACCGATGCCAGCGGTGACGAGTGGTACAAGGAGCGGGTGATCAACGGCGCGGTGCGCGACGGCGCGGTGTACATGCCGAAGATGGCCGAGTTCCTCAGCCAGGAAGCCCTGTGGGCCATCCGCACCTACCTGGAAAGCGTGCACGTGGAGGAGTGATCGAACCCTGCGCGGGGGGCGTCTGGCTGGCGAGCGAGGCTACACCAGCTCCGCGTGCTTCAGCTCGCTCTTCAGGTAGGCGTAGTAGATCGGTGCCGCCACTAGCCCCTGCAGGCCGAAGATCGACTCGAACGCGAGCATCGCCAGCAGCAACTCCCAGGCCCTGGCGCTGATCTGGCCGCCGACGATCCGCGCGTTGAGGAAGTATTCCAGCTTGTGGATGGCGATCAGGTAGCCCAGGGCACCCAGCGCGACCCAGAGGGATACCGAGAATCCGGCGATGAAGATGAGCGTGTTGGACATCAGGTTGCCGATCACCGGCAGCAGGCCAAGGATGAAGGTCAGCAGGATCAGCACCTTGGTCAGCGGCAGGTGGATGTCCATCAGTGGCAGCACCACGGCAAGGAAGATGCCGGTGAGGGTGGTATTGACCAGGGAAATCTTGATCTGCGCGAAAACGATATTGCGGAAGGCGGTGACCAGCAGCGCCATGCGCTCCAGCAGCAGGCGGCTGAGCGGACGCAGGGTCTCGAAATTGGGGATGGGCTGCAGGGCGATGATGGCGCCGAGGATCATGCCGATCAGCATGGTCACGAAGGTGTGTGCCGCGCCCTTGCCCAGCAGTTGCAATTGGCCGACGTGGGCACGCAGCCATTCCATCAGCTCGCGGCGCAGGTCATCGGCGTTGGCCGGCAGGTAATTCTCGATGGACGCCGGCAACTGCGCTCGCGCCTGCTCGGTCAGGACGATGAACTTCTCCAGCAACTGGCCGGGGTTGTGGACTTCCTGAGTCACCACGCCGGCGATCCACACAAAGAAGACTGTCAGCAGGCTCACCACCAGGATGCCCAGCAAGGCCACCGCCAGCCAGTGGGCGCGGCGGCCACCGGGAATGACCGGTTGCAGGCGGGGTGCCAGGGTGACCACCAGTTCGTAGACCAACAGGCCGGACAGCAGGGACGGCAACAGGTGGAAGGGCAGCACCAGCAGCAGGCCGATGAGTGCGATGACCCAGCTGGCCAGGAGCAATTGACGATCAGTGAAGAGTTGCATAGGTCCTGGGGGCCTTGGAAAGCGAAGCAGGGGCGGCAGTCTGCCAGTGGGAGGCGCCGCCGCACAATCAGCAGCTGAAGTATGCAGGGGCGACGCGGTATCGCCACTCCTGGGCGAGGAACCGGCATTCGCACCGTTCGCTCTACGACCAAGGAACCATATTCCGTACAGCCGATTCGCCGCTTAATACCCGAAAACAATGACAACAAAGGGACAAGCGATGCGCTACTGCCTGATCCATAGCCTCCTGATTATCGTCATCGCCGGTGCAATGGCCTTTGCCGGCCTGCCGCCCTGGCTGGGTGTCCTCCTGCTGCTGCCCGTGCCCTGGCTATTCCGACCGAAGACGATGGCCGCGCTGGCCGATGCGGGGGAGGGTGCCGACATCGCACGACTGACCCGCGACCTGTCCCGCAGCACCAGCCACAATGCCCTGTCCGCCGCCGGTGTCGCCTGGTCGGTGGATCGCCTGGCCGAACGTCTCAAATCCCAGTTGCAGGCCGCCGAGCGCATTGTCGGCAGTGCCGAGGTGATGATCGCGACCGAGGCCGCCACGTCCGAACTCAGCCAGCAGGCCTTCGCCGCCGCCCATGGCGCGCGTCAGAGCAGTGATGAAGGTCGCGAGGTGTTGCGGCAGGCGATAGCGCTCATGCACCAGCTCAGCGCCCGGGCCAGCGCCAGTCGTGAGCTGATTGCGGCCCTCAGCCAGCGCAGCGAGGAAATCCAGCAGGTGGCCCAGGTCATCCAGTCCATCGCCAGCCAGACCAATCTGCTGGCGCTGAACGCCGCCATCGAGGCCGCGCGCGCCGGCGAACACGGCCGGGGATTTGCCGTGGTGGCGGACGAGGTGCGTGGCCTGGCCGGGCGAACCGCCAGCGCCACCGGCGAAGTCGGGCAGATGGTGGCCGATATCCAGCGGCAGACGACGCTGGTGGTGGAACAGATCCAACAGCTTTCCATCGATCTGGACGCGGGCGTAGGCCAGGTGGAGTTGACCGGCCGCCAGCTGGAGAAGATCGCGGGCCTGGCTGCCGCAGTGGAAGGGCAGGTGGACGAAATCGCCCGAGGCGCCCGGACCAACCGTGACCAGTTGGCGGGCTTGTTCGAGGCCGTGGGGCAGATGCGCAGCGACCTGGGTGTCAGTGATGAACAGACCCGCCGCCTGGCTGAGGCCGCCAGCCAACTGGAAGCGCAAGCCGAAACCATCAGCGAACGCCTGGCCGAAGTAGGCCTGGATGACTACCACCAGCGGGTCTATGACCTGGCCCGGCAGGGCGCGACGTCCATCGCCGAACGCTTCGAGCGGGATGTGCGGGACGGCCACATCAGCCTCGATGACCTGTTCGACCGTCGCTTCCAGGTGGTGCCCGGCACCTACCCGCAGAAGTACAGCTCGCGCTTCGACCGCTACACCGACCAGGTCCTGCCGGACATCCAGGAGCCGCTGCTCGAACAACATGAGGGCCTGGTGTTCGCCATCGCCTGCACCCAGGAGGGGTATGTGCCCACCCACAACCTGGCCTTCAGTCAGGCGCCCAGCGGGGACCGCGAGCAGGACATGGCTCGCAGCCGCAGCAAGCGGATGTTCAGCGACCGCACCGGCATCCGCTGTGGCAGCCACCAGCAGCCGCTGCTGCTGCAGACCTATACCCGTGACACCGGTGAGCTGATGCACGACCTCTCGGTGCCGATCATCCTCCACGGGCGCCATTGGGGTGGATTGCGCCTGGGCTACCGGCCCGAGCAGGCCGCTGCGACACCGGCCCCGCGCAAGGACGCTCTGGCAAGCGCCTGAGGACGGGCCAACTACTACCAAATGAGGAGGGTGTCTGTGCCATGGGCGCATACCGGGGAGCGCGGGGCGCTGACTAAGATCGGTCTACAACCTGCCCAACCGGGTGGGCACCGACCAGAGAGAGCAACGCCATGATCTACGCACAACCAGGCACTCCGGGCGCCGTCGTCAGCTTCAAGCCGCGCTACGGCAACTTCATCGGTGGCGAGTTCGTACCGCCGGTGGGTGGCCAGTACTTCACCAACACTTCCCCCGTGAATGGCGAGGTGATTGCCGAGTTCCCCCGTTCCGGCGCCGAGGATATCGAGAAGGCGCTGGATGCCGCCCACGCCGTGGCTGATGCCTGGGGCAAGACTTCCGTGCAGGACCGCGCGCTGATCCTGCTGAAGATCGCCGACCGTATCGAGCAGAACCTCGACGTGCTGGCCGTCACCGAAACCTGGGACAACGGCAAGGCTGTGCGCGAGACCCTGAACGCCGACGTACCGCTGGCCGCTGACCACTTCCGTTACTTCGCCGGCTGCATTCGCGCCCAGGAAGGCAGCGCTGCCGAGATCAACGAGCACACCGCTGCCTATCATTTCCACGAGCCGCTGGGCGTGGTCGGGCAGATCATCCCCTGGAACTTCCCGCTGCTGATGGCCGCCTGGAAACTGGCCCCCGCGCTGGCTGCCGGCAACTGCGTGGTGCTCAAGCCCGCCGAGCAGACCCCGCTGTCGATCATGGTGCTGGCAGAGATCATCGGTGACCTGTTGCCGCCTGGCGTGCTGAACATCGTGCAGGGCTTCGGCAAGGAAGCCGGCCAGGCGCTCGCCACCAGCAAACGCATCGCCAAGATCGCCTTCACCGGCTCCACCCCGGTGGGCTCTCACATCCTCCACTGCGCGGCGGAGAACATCATTCCGTCCACCGTGGAGCTGGGCGGCAAGAGCCCGAACATCTACTTCGAAGACATCATGCAGGCCGAGCCCGAGTTCATCGAGAAGGCGGCCGAAGGCCTGGTGCTGGCCTTCTTCAACCAGGGCGAAGTCTGCACCTGCCCGTCGCGCGCGCTGGTGCAGGAATCCATCTACCCGGCGTTCATGGCCGAGGTGATGAAGAAGGTGCAGAAGATCAAGCGTGGCAACCCGCTGGACACCGACACCATGGTTGGCGCCCAGGCCTCGCAGCAGCAGTTCGAGAAGATCCTCTCCTACCTGGAAATCGCCCAGCAGGAAGGCGCCGAGCTGCTCGCCGGCGGTGCGGCCGAAAAACTGGAGGGCGGCCTCGCCAGCGGCTACTACATCCAGCCGACGTTGCTGAAGGGGCACAACAAGATGCGCGTGTTCCAGGAGGAAATCTTCGGCCCGGTGGTGGGCGTCACCACCTTCAAGGACGAAGCCGAAGCCCTGGCGATTGCCAACGACACCGAGTTCGGCCTGGGCGCTGGCGTCTGGACCCGCGACATCAACCGCGCCTACCGCATGGGCCGTGGCATCAAGGCCGGCCGCGTGTGGACCAACTGCTACCACCTGTACCCGGCCCACGCCGCGTTCGGTGGCTACAAGAAGTCCGGCGTCGGCCGTGAAACCCACAAGATGATGCTCGACCACTACCAGCAGACCAAGAACCTGCTGATCAGCTACGACATCAATCCGCTGGGCTTCTTCTGATCTACGATTGATCCCGTGGCGCGCAGGTTCGGGCGCCACACTCCCTTTGCCGATGATGCCCTGCCAGCGGGACTGCGCACACGAATCCCATGCCCGCCAGGGTTTACTCGCAACGCGGCTTCGGCCGCGTTTTTTCTTGGCGACCCTGTAGGAGCCAGCTTGCTGGCGAACGGTGCCACGACCTTCGCGAGCAAGCTCGCTCCTACACAGGTAGCTCGGCCTGACGCGTGACCTGCCGGCCCCCAAAAGCCCTACCAAATCACGAGCGCATCTCCTTCGAAAGTACCATTCGGGCCTCTCCGGCCTGGTGATTAACTGGACTTGCCGGAATCCTCCGGCGCCATAACAAGAGGATGGCTCCATGTGGACTAAACCCGCCTTTACCGATCTGCGCATTGGTTTCGAAGTGACCTTGTACTTCGCCAACCGCTGATTCGCATCGCCCCGGCCCTGCCGGGGCCCCCGCCCAGGGCTAATCCCATGCATATCCAGATTCTCGGCTCTGCCGCCGGTGGGGGTTTCCCCCAGTGGAACTGCAACTGCCACAACTGCCGTGGCGTGCGCAGCGGCAAGGTCCGCGCCCAGCCGCGTACGCAGTCCTCCATCGCCATCAGCGCCAACGGTGTCGACTGGGTACTGTGCAACGCCTCGCCAGATATCCGTGCCCAGCTGGAGGCCTTCCCGCCGCTGCAGCCGGCGCGTCGTGTGCGCGACACGGGCATTGCCGCGATCATCCTGATGGACAGCCAGATCGATCACGTCACCGGCCTGCTCAGCTTGCGCGAAGGCTGCCCGCACCCGGTCTGGTGTACTGAGATGGTCCACCAGGACCTCAGCACCGGCTTCCCGCTCTTCACCATGCTCAGTCATTGGAATGGCGGGCTTGCATGGAACCCCATCGACCTGGCCAGTCCGGGCTTCGAGATTCCCGCCTGCGCGGGCCTGCGCTTCACCGCGATTCCCTTGCTGAGCAGTGCGCCGCCGTATTCGCCGCACCGGGGCAACCCGCACCCCGGCGACAACATCGGGCTGCTGGTGGAAGACCTGAATACCGGCGGCAATCTGTTCTACGCCCCCGGCCTTGGTCAGGTAGACGAAACCGTGCGCGGCTGGATGCGCCGCGCCGACTGCCTGCTGGTGGACGGCACCCTGTGGCGTGACGACGAAATGCGCCATTGCGAAGTCGGCGACAAGCTCGGCAGCGAGATGGGCCATCTGCCGCAGAGCGGTCCGGGCGGGATGATCGAGGTGCTCGATGGCATTTCGGGCCCGCGCAAGGTGCTCATTCACATCAACAACACCAACCCGATCCTCGACGTCGATTCCTGCGAGCGCGCCGAACTGGGCCGCCACGGAATCGAAGTGGCCTGGGACGGCATGAGCATCGAGTTGTAAGGGAGCCCGAGATGAACCAGCCAGCCATGAGCCCCGCCGAGTTCGAGCAGGCCCTGCGCGCCAAGGGCGCCTGCTACCACATCCATCATCCCTATCACCGAGCCATGTACGAAGGCCATGCGACCCGCGAGCAGATCCAGGGCTGGGTGGCCAACCGCTTCTACTACCAGGTGAACATCCCGCTGAAGGACGCCGCCATCCTGGCCAACTGTCCGGACCGCGATACCCGCCGCGAATGGATTCAGCGCATCCTCGATCACGATGGCGCCCCCGGCGAGGAAGGCGGCATCGAGGCCTGGCTGCGCCTGGCCGAGGCCGTCGGGCTGGACCGCGAGCAGGTGCTGTCCCAGGAACTGGTGCTGCCCGGCGTGCGTTTCGCGGTGGATGCCTATGTGAATTTCGCCCGTCGCGCGAGCTGGCAGGAGGCTGCCAGCAGTTCGCTGACCGAGCTGTTCGCGCCGCAGATCCATCAGTCGCGGCTGGACAGCTGGCCGCAGCACTATCCCTGGATCGACCCGACTGGCTACGACTACTTCAGGAAGCGCCTGAAAGAGGCGCGCCGCGATGTCGAGCACGGCCTGCGCATCACCCTCGACCACTACCGCACGTGGGACGCCCAGCAGCGCATGCTGGAGATCCTGCAATTCAAGCTGGACGTGCTCTGGAGCATGCTCGACGCCATGAGCATGGCCTTCGAGCTGGAACGTCCGCCGTTCCACACGGTGACCCGTGAACGGGTCTGGCACCGGGGAATTGCACTATGAGCGACTTCGACATGCATCAGGTACCCAACCTGCGGCGGGGCTTCCGCCTGCAATGGGAACCGGCCCAGGGCTGCCACGTGCTGCTGTATCCGGAAGGCATGGTGCGGCTGAACGAGAGTGCGGGGGAGATCCTGCGCCTGGTGGATGGCCAGCGTTCGGTGGCGCAGATCGTCTTCGACCTGCGTCGACGCTTTCCCGACGTACCCGGCCTGGACGAAGACATACTGGCGTTCATCGAGGTGGCCCATGCCCAGTTCTGGTTGCAACTCGAAGCCTGAAACCCAGCCGGGGCCGCCGTTCTGGCTGCTGGCCGAGCTGACGTATCGCTGCCCGCTGCAGTGCCCGTACTGCTCGAACCCCCTGGACTTCGCGAAACAGGGCGAGGAACTGACGACCGCCCAGTGGATCGAGGTGTTCCGCCAGGCCCGTGAGCTGGGCGCGGCACAACTCGGCTTTTCCGGCGGCGAGCCGTTGGTGCGCCAGGACCTCGAGGAACTGATCCACGCCGCGCGGGAGATGGGCTACTACACCAACCTGATCACCTCCGGCATCGGTCTCACCGAGGCGCGCGTCAAAACCTTCAAGGACGCCGGACTGGACCATATCCAGATCAGCTTCCAGGCCGCCGACGAAGAGGTGAACAACCTCTTGGCCGGCTCGCGCAAGGCCTTCGCCCAGAAGCTGGCCATGGCCCGCGCGGTGAAGGCCCAGGGCTACCCGATGGTGCTGAACTTCGTCACCCACCGGCACAACATCGACAGCATCGGGCGGATCATCGAGCTATGCCTGGAGCTGGAAGCGGACTTCGTCGAACTCGCCACCTGCCAGTTCTACGGCTGGGCCGAACTGAACCGCGCCGGCCTGCTGCCGACCCGCGAGCAACTGCAGCGCGCCGAGCGCATCACCAATGACTACCGGGCGAAGCTGGCGGCCGAAAAGCATCCGTGCAAACTGATCTTCGTCACCCCGGATTACTACGAAGAGCGCCCCAAGGCCTGCATGAACGGCTGGGGCAACCTGTTCCTCGACATCACCCCGGACGGCACGGCGCTGCCTTGTCACAGCGCGCGCCAGCTGCCGGTGCAGTTCCCCAATGTGCGCGAGCACAGCCTGCGCCACATCTGGTACGAGTCCTTCGGCTTCAACCGCTTCCGTGGCTATGACTGGATGCCAGAACCTTGCCGCTCCTGCGACGAGAAGGAGCGGGACTTCGGCGGATGCCGTTGCCAGGCCTTCATGCTCACTGGTGATGCCAGCAACGCCGATCCGGTCTGCGTGAAGTCGGCGCACCACGGCAAGGTACTGGCGGCACGGGAAGAAGCGGAACACGCTGCCAAGGGACTGGAGCAACTGACCTATCGCAATGAGCGCACCTCCAAGATCATCTGCCGCGCCTGAGAGCCGTCCTTTTGGTTTCTGGGACAGTGACTGGAGCGCGGAACGTGCCGTGGCGGCGAGCCGTGACTTCGCGGAGCTGCGCTGGGGACCAGCGGGGCTGTTCTGGAGTCTGTTCGACCCCGCTGATGGCCGTACCACGCTCTGGCGCTGGCAGGCAGGCGTTGCACGCTGCCTCACACCCGCCGCCTTTTCCGTGCGCAGCCGGGTCTACGAATACGGTGGCGGCGCTTTCTGCTTGCTCGACGAGGGCGTGGCGTTCGTCAACGAGGCAGACCAGCAGCTCTATGTCCAGGTTCTCTCCGGCGTACCTGCCGCGCTGACCGGGACCCCTGGGTGCCGCTACGGCGATCTCTGGCCGGGTGAGCGGGCCGTACTGGCAGTGGAAGAAGACCGGGGCGTTCACCGGCTGGTGTCCATTGCCCTGGAGGGTGGGCACCGTCAGGTACTCGTCGAAGGGGCCGACTTCTACGCCGCACCGCGTATCAGCCCGGATGGCCAGACCCTCGCCTGGATCGAGTGGTCCCGTCCCGCGCAGCCTTGGACCCAAAC